>NZ_JBIAUG010000009.1:0-248715 GCF_042892575.1 Streptomyces sp. NPDC001744 | reverse complement strand
GCCCACATGCACAACCTCGCCATGGCCGCGTGACCGGACATGCCCCAAAACCGACCCTGACCTGCCCGGACGCAACCTTCTGCAACACGCTTTAGCCCCAGCGGCCCGTGCGTCCCAGGACCAGGGCCGCCGCCGCCGTACCGGCCGTGGAGGTGCGCAGCACGCTGCGGCCCAGTCGGTACGGCTTCGCCCCGGCCGCCTCGAAGGCGGCCAGCTCCTCCGGGGAGACCCCGCCCTCGGGGCCGACGACCAGCACGATCGAACCCCGCGCGGGGAGACCGGCGGTGGCGAGCGCGCCGCTGGGGTGGTCGCGGTCCTCGTGCAGGACGGCCGCGAAGTCGGCCCCCGCGAGGAGGGCGGCGACCTGCTTGGTCGTCATCGGGTCCGCGACCTCGGGGAAGCGGGTGCGGCGCGACTGCTTGCCGGCCTCGCGGGCGGTGGAGCGCCACTTGGCGAGCGCCTTGAGGCCCCGGTCGCCCTTCCACTGGGTGATGCAGCGGGAGGCGGCCCACGGCACGATCGCGTCCACGCCGGTCTCCGTCATGGTCTCGACGGCCAGCTCGCCCCGGTCGCCCTTGGGGAGTGCCTGGACGACGGTGATCCGGGGCTCCTCCCCGGGGTCCTCGTGGACCTCGGCGACCCGTACGGTGAGCCGGTCCTTGCCCTCGGCGGCGAGCACCTCGCAGGCGGCCCAGCGGCCCCGGCCGTCGACGAGGACGACCTCCTCGCCCTCCCGCAGCCGCTTCACGGAGACGGCGTGGCGGCCCTCGGGGCCGTCCAGGAGGAAGCTCCCGGCGCCGGGGACGGCGTCGACGACGAAGACGGGGGCGGTCATGGGGTGCTCCTGTGGGACAGCCGGGACAGCTCGGAGAGCGCGGTGCCGAGTTCGGCGGCGAGGACCTCGACCAGCCGCGCGGCGGGGAGTTCGCGGGCCAGGCGGTGGCCCTGGCCCGCCCACAGGGCCATGCCCTGGGTGTCGCCCGCGGCGGCGGCGGCCTTGCGGAGGGGGGCGGTGAGGTGGTGGACCTCGGGGTAGGCGGCGGGGGCGTACGGACCGTGCTCGCGCATGAAGCGGTTGACGAGTCCGCGCGCCGGGCGCCCGGAGAAGGCCCGGGTGAGGGCGGTCCGGGTGAACAGCGGGTCCGTCAGGGCCTGTTTGTGCAGCGGGTGCGCGCCCGACTCGGGGCAGCGGAGGAAGGCGGTGCCGAGCTGCGCGGCGTCGGCCCCGGCGGCGAGGACGGCGGCGATCTGGGCGCCGCGCATGATCCCGCCGGCGGCGACGACCGGCAGTCCCACGCTCTCGCGGACCTGGGTGACGAGGGCGAGCAGTCCGGTGCCGGGCGCGCCGTCCTCGTCCGGGTCGTCGCGGTGCGTGCCCTGGTGCCCGCCGGCCTCGACGCCCTGGACGCAGACGGCGTCGGCCCCGGCGTGCTCGGCGGCCAGGGCCTCCTCGGCGGAGGTGACGGTGACGATCGTGTACGTGCCCGCGCGGGCGAAGGAGGCGAGGGCTTCGGGCGCGGGGCAGCCGAAGGTGAAGGAGACGACCGGGACCGGGTCCTCCAGGAGGATGGCCAGCTTGGCGTCGTAGGCGTCGTCGCGGGAGTCGTCGGTCCCGCCGGGCGGGGTCTCGTACCAGGCGGCCTCGCCCGCGAGCTGGTGGCGGTAGACCTCGACGGCGGCGGGGTCGGCGGCCGGGCCGCCCGGGGGCACGAAGAGGTTGACGCCGAAGGGGCGCGCGGTGAGCCGGCGCACCTGTTTGACCTCCTGGTACATGCCCCCGGCGCTCTTGTAGCCGCCGGCCAGGAAGCCGAGCGCCCCGGCCTCGCAGACGGCTCCGGCGAGCTCGGGACAGGAGGCGCCACCCGCCATGGGAGCCTGCACGATCGGGAGCCGGGAGAGGCCGTTCAGTGCGGTGGTGGACATATGGGCATCGTTTCATGCCGCCGGACGGGCGCGTCGTGCCGCCGGACGAGGGCGGGAAAGGACGGCGGACGGGCGCGGGGAGGGACAGCGGACGGGCGCGGGACAGAACGGCGGACGGGCGCGGGAAAGCGCGGCGGCCCGCCCGGCGCCCGCGACCGCGCGGACCCGCGCGGGAGACACGGGAGAGGGGCGGCACCGGGGTGCCGCCCCTCTCCCGTACGGGCGCCGGTCAGCGCCCGTTGAACGCGTCCTTCAGGCGCGAGAACAGCCCCTGCTGGCCCGGGTGGAACTGGCCGGTGGGCCGTTCCTCGCCGCGCAGCTCGGCCAGTTCGCGCAGCAGGCGCTCCTGCTCGGCGTCGAGCTTGTTCGGGGTCTGGACCTCGACGTGCACGATGAGGTCACCGCGCCCGTTGCCCCGCAGGTGGGTGACGCCGCGCCCGTGCAGCGGGATCGACTGGCCGGACTGGGTGCCGGGCCGGATGTCGATCTCCTCGACGCCGTCGAGGGTCTGCAGCGGCACCTTGGTGCCGAGCGCGCCCGCCGTCATCGGGATCGTGACCGTGCAGTGCAGGTCGTCGCCGCGTCGCTGGAACGTGTCGTGCGGGGTCTCGTGGATCTCGACGTACAGGTCGCCGGCGGGGCCGCCGCCGGGGCCGACCTCGCCCTCGCCCGCGAGCTGGATGCGGGTGCCGTTGTCGACGCCGGCCGGGATCTTGACCGTGAGCGTGCGGCGGGAGCGGACCCGTCCGTCACCCGCGCACTCGGGGCACGGGGTCGGGACGACGGTGCCGAAGCCCTGGCACTGCGGGCAGGGGCGGGAGGTCATGACCTGGCCCAGGAAGGAACGGGTGACCTGGGAGACCTCGCCCCGGCCGCGGCACATGTCGCAGGTCTGCGCGGAGGTGCCGGGGGCGGCGCCCTCGCCCGAGCAGGTCGTGCAGACGACGGCCGTGTCGACCTGGATGTCCTTGGTGGTGCCGAAGGCCGCCTCGTTGAGGTCGATCTCCAGGCGGATCATGGCGTCCTGGCCGCGGCGGGTGCGCGAGCGCGGGCCGCGCTGCGAGGCCGTGCCGAAGAAGGCGTCCATGATGTCGGAGAAGTTGCCGAAGCCACCGGCCCCGAAGCCGCCCGCGCCGCCTCCGCCGGAGGACGAGAGCGGGTCGCCGCCGAGGTCGTAGACCTGCTTCTTCTGCGGGTCCGAGAGGACCTCGTAGGCGGCGTTGATCTCCTTGAAGCGTTCCTGCGTCTTCGGATCGGGATTGACGTCCGGGTGCAGCTCGCGCGCGAGCCTCCGGAACGCCTTCTTGATCTCGTCCTGGGACGCGTCGCGGCGCACGCCGAGTACGGCGTAGTAGTCCGTGGCCACTTACGACTCCGCCAGGATCTGTCCGACGTAACGTGCCACTGCGCGTACCGCTCCCATCGTTCCGGGGTAGTCCATGCGGGTCGGTCCGACCACGCCGAGTTTGGCGACTGTCTCGCCGCCCGAACCGTAGCCGACCGAGACGACGGACGTGGAGCTCAGTCCCTCGTGGGCGTTCTCGTGCCCGATGCGTACGGTCATGCCCGATTCCTTGGCCTCGCCCAGCAGCTTGAGGAGCACGACCTGCTCCTCCAGTGCCTCCAGGACGGGCCTGATCATCAGGGGGAAGTCGTGTCCGAAGCGGGTGAGATTGGCGGTGCCGCCGATCATCAGCCGCTCCTCGTGCTCCTCGACGAGGCTTTCGAGGAGGGTCGCGAGCACGGTCGAGACAGTGGCGCGGTCCTCGGCCTCCTCGAAGGACTCGGGGAGGTCCTGCACCAGCTGCGGCACGTCGGCGAAGCGACGGCCGACGACCCGGCTGTTGAGCCGGGCCCGCAGGTCGGCGAGGGAGGTCTCGCCGAAGGGCGCCGGGCAGTCCACGAGCCGCTGCTCGACCCGGCCGGTGTCCGTGATGAGGACGAGCATCAGGCGGGCGGGGGCCAGCGAGAGCAGTTCCACGTGCCGGACGGTCGAACGGGTCAGCGAGGGGTACTGGACGACGGCGACCTGACGGGTGAGCTGCGCGAGCAGCCGGACCGTGCGGCCGACGACGTCGTCCAGGTCGACCGCGCCGTCGAGGAAGTTGTGGATGGCGCGCCGCTCGGGCGTCGACAGCGGCTTGACGCCCGCGAGCCGGTCCACGAACAGCCGGTAGCCCTTGTCGGTCGGGATGCGGCCGGCGCTGGTGTGGGGCTGGGCGATGTAGCCCTCGTCCTCCAGTACGGCCATGTCGTTGCGCACGGTGGCGGGCGACACGCCGAGTTTGTGGCGCTCCGTGAGCGCCTTGGAGCCCACGGGCTCCTCCGTCCCGACATAGTCCTGGACGATGGCGCGCAGCACTTCGAGTCTGCGTTCGCTGAGCATCGTGCGCACCTCCAGCTGTCGTCGTCGTTCCGGTTGCTCCGCTTTTGGCACTCGCCCTGTCCGAGTGCCAACGGGCCCCGGCCAGTGTACGGCGGCACACGACGCTCCTGGCAAGGAGGCGGCGTCCCACCGGTTAGCGTCGCCGCATGGATGTGGACTGGGAAGCGTGCGGATGGGAACGGCTCGCGGACGGCGTGGGACGGCGGCGGCTGCCCCGGTGGGACGCCACGGTGGGCCTCGTCCTGGGCGAACGGGCGGCCCTGCTGTACGACACGGGGTCGTCGCTCACCGAGGGCGCCGAGCTGCGGGCGCAGGTGGCGGAACTCACGGGCGGCCGGAGGGTGACGCACATCGCACTGGGTCATCCGCACTTCGACCACGTGCTCGGCGCGGCGGCCTTCTCGGGCGCGGAGGTCCTCGGCGCGGTCGGGACGGACGAGCTGCTGGGCAGGGAGCGGGACCGGGAGGCGCTGCGCGCGGACGCGGTGCGGCACGGCCTGGACCCGGAGGCCGCGGCGGAGGCGGTGGACGTGCTGGTGGCGCCGAAGCACGTGGTCTCCGGCGAGCGGACCCTCGACCTGGGCGGCCGGCAGGTGCTCCTGGCGAACGTCGGCCCCGGGCACACGGGCCACGACCTGGTGCTCCTGGTGCCCGGCCCGCCCGAGGTGGTCTTCTGCGGGGACCTGGTGGAGGAGTCGGGCGAGCCGCAGGCGGGCCCGGACGCGATCCCGTCCCGCTGGCCGGACGCCCTGGACCGGCTCCTCGCGCTCGGGGGCGAGGACGCGGTGTACGTACCGGGGCACGGGGCGGTGGTGGACGCCTCGTTCGTACGACGCCAGCGGGAGGAACTGGCACGCCGCTTCGAGGTGTCATAACGTCCTGCGAATGCGCAGCTACAACCCGGACCTGACGCCCCCCTGGAAGCGCTCGGCGCCCGTCCCGGAGGTGCCGGCCGACCGGGACCTCGTCGTGGAGGAGGTGACGACGGGCTTCTGCGGGGCGGTGATCGGCTGCGAGGCGGGCACGGTCACCCTGGAGGACCGTTTCGGCAAGCACCGGGTCTTCCCGCTGGAACCGCGCGGCTTCCTCCTGGAGGGGAAGGCCGTGACCCTGGTCCGTCCCTCCGCCGGGCCGGCGCGCCCCGCCCGCACGGCCTCCGGCTCGGTGGCGGTGCCGGGCGCACGCGCGCGCGTGGCGCGGGCGGGACGGATCTACGTGGAGGGCCGGCACGACGCCGAGCTGGTGGAACGGGTCTGGGGCGACGACCTGCGGATCGAGGGCGTGGTCGTGGAGTACCTGGAGGGCGTGGACGACCTCCCGGCGATCGTCGCGGAGTTCGGACCGGCGCCCGACGCCCGCCTCGGCGTCCTGGTGGACCACCTGGTCCCGGGCTCGAAGGAGTCCCGGATCGCGGCGCGGGTGACCTCGCCGGACGTGCTGGTCGTCGGCCATCCGTACATCGACGTCTGGGAGGCGGTGAAGCCGTCCTCGCTCGGCATCCCCGCCTGGCCGGCGGTCCCGCGCGGCCAGGACTGGAAGACGGGCGTCTGCCGCGCCCTGGGCTGGCCGGAGAACACGGGCGCGGCCTGGCGGCACATCCTGTCGCGGGTCACGTCGTACAAGGACCTGGAGCCCGCGCTCCTCGGCCGGGTGGAGGAGCTGATCGACTTCGTGACGGCGCCGTAGGGCGCCCCCGGAGCCCGCTTCAGTCCACCAGGTCCCGCACCACCGCGTCCGCGAGCAGCCGCCCGCGCAGGGTCAGGACCGCCCGCCCGGCCGCGTACGGGCCGGGGTCGAGGAGGCCGTCCTCCAGGGCCCTGCGGGAGGCGGCGAGCCCGGCGGGCTTGAGCAGGGCCAGCCCGACCCCGTCCCGCAGCCGCAGTTCGAGCAGGATCCGCTCCACCCGGCGGTCCTCCTCCGCGAGGAGCTCGCGCCCGGCGCCCGGCGACCTCCCCGACGCGAGGGCCGCCGCGTACGTGCCCGGGTGCTTCACGTTCCACCAGCGGACCCCGCCCACGTGGCTGTGGGCGCCGGGGCCCGCGCCCCACCAGTCCGCGCCGCGCCAGTACAGCTCGTTGTGGAGGCAGCGCCCGGCGTCCGAGGTGGCCCAGTTGGACACCTCGTACCACTCGAAACCGGCCCCGGACAGCACCTCCTCGGCCATCAGGTACCGGTCGGCGTGCACGTCGTCGTCGGTCATCGGGACCTCGCCGCGCCGGATGCGGCGGGCCAGCTGCGTGCCCTCCTCGACGATCAGGGCGTAGGCGCTGACGTGGTCGGGGCCGGCGCCGATCGCCGCGTCGAGCGAGGCCCGCCAGTCGTCGTCGGTCTCGCCGGGCGTGCCGTAGATCAGGTCGAGGTTGACGTGGTCGAACCCGGCGGCCCGCGCCTCCGCGACGCACGCCTCGGGGCGTCCGGGCGTGTGGGTGCGGTCGAGGACCTTCAGGACGTGCTGCCGGGAGCTCTGCATGCCGAAGGAGACCCGGTTGAAGCCGCCCTCGCGCAGCTCCGCCAGGTAGGCGGGGTCGACCGACTCCGGGTTGGCCTCGGTCGTGACCTCGGCGTCGTCCGCGAGCCCGAACCCGTCCCGGATCGCCCCCAGCATCCGGACGAGGTCGCCGGCGGCGAGCAGCGTGGGCGTGCCGCCGCCGACGAAGACGGTCCGCACCGGCCGGGGGTCGTCCCCGAGGACCTTCCGGGCGAGCCGGACCTCCTCGACGACCTGTCCGGCGTAGTTGTCCCGGGAGGCGAGCACGCCCCCCGTGCCGCGCAGCTCGCTCGCCGTGTAGGTGTTGAAGTCGCAGTAGCCGCAGCGCGTCGCGCAGTACGGCACGTGCAGGTAGAACCCGAGCGGGCGCTCCCCGGCCCCTTCCAGGGCGTACGGGGGAAGCGCCCCGTCCTCGGGAACGGTCTCACCATCGGGCAGTACGGAAGGCATGGGTCCCATTGTCCCGTACCGCCCGGGGTGAACCGCCGGCCCGCCGCCGGGGACGCCGGTCAGGCCTCCCGCGAGCCCGCGTACATCTCCTCGATGAGGTGCTTGTACTCCCGCTCCACGACCGGCCGCTTCAGCTTCAGGGACGGGGTCAGCTCGCCGTGCTCGATGTCGAGGTCGCGCGGCAGCAGGCGGAACTTCTTGATCGTCTGCCAGCGCTGGAGGCCCTCGTTGAGACGGTCCACGTAGCCCTGGACGAGCTTCTGGGTCTGCGGGGCGGCGACCACCTCGGCGTACGACCTGCCCGCGAGGTCGTGCTCGGCGGCCCAGCCGAGGATGGCGGGCTCGTCGAGGGCGATCAGGGCGGTGCAGAAGTTCCGGTCGGCGCCGTGGACCAGGATGTTCGAGACGAAGGGGCAGACCGCCTTGAACTGGCCCTCGACCTCGGCCGGCGCGATGTACTTGCCGCCGGACGTCTTGATCAGGTCCTTCTTGCGGTCGGTGATCCGCAGGTAGCCGTCGGCGGACAGCTCCCCGATGTCGCCGGTGTGGAACCAGCCGTCGGACTCCAGGACCTCGGCCGTCTTCTCCGGCAGGCCGTGGTAGCCCTCCATGATGCCGGGACCGCGCAGCAGGATCTCGCCGTCGTCCGCGATCCGGACCTCGGTGCCGGGCAGCGGCTTGCCGACGGTGCCGGTGCGGTACGCCTCGCCCGGGTTGACGAAGGAGGCGGCGGAGGACTCCGTGAGGCCGTACCCCTCCAGGATGTGGATGCCGGCGCCGGAGAAGAAGTAGCCGATCTCGGGGGCGAGGGCGGCGGAGCCGGAGACGCACGCGCGCAGGTTGCCGCCGAACGCCTCGCGGATCTTGCCGTAGACGAGGGCGTCGGCGACCTTGTGCCGGGCGGTGAGGCCGAAGGGCGCGGAGGCGGTGCCGGTGCGGCGGAAGTTGTCCTGGGTGGCCCTGGCGTACTCGCGGGCGACCCCGGCCGCCCACTGGAAGATCTTGTACTTGGCTCCGCCGGCGGCGCGGGCCTTGGCGGCGACCCCGTTGTAGACCTTCTCGAAGATGCGGGGCACGGCCGCCATGTAGGTCGGCCGGACCACCGGCAGGTTCTCGATGATCCTGTCGACGCGGCCGTCGACGGCGGTGACGTGGCCGACCTCGATCTGGCCCGAGGTGAGGACCTTGCCGAAGACGTGGGCCAGCGGCAGCCACAGGTACTGCACGTCCTCCCGGGTGACGAGACCGGTCGCGGCGATGGCCTTGGCCATGTACGACCAGTTGTCGTGCGGGAGGCGGACGCCCTTGGGGCGGCCGGTGGTGCCCGACGTGTAGATGAGGGTGGCGAGCTGCGCGGGGGTGATCGCGGAGACCCGCTCCTTGACCGCCTCCGGATGCTTCTCCAGGTACGCCCGGCCGCGTTCCTCCAGGTCGGCGAGGGAGAGGACCCACTCGTCGTCGCCCTCGACGCCCGTGGGGTCGACGACGATCACGTGGTGGAGGTCCGGCAGCTCGGCACGGCGCTCGACGGCCTTGGCCAGCTGGGCGGCGTCCTCCGCGATGAGGACCCTGGACTCGGAGTCGGAGAGGATGAACGCCGACTCCTCGGCGTTGGTCTGCGGGTAGACCGTGGTGGTCGCGGCGCCCGCGCACATCACGCCGAGGTCCGCGAGGATCCACTCCACCCGGGTGGAGGAGGCGAGGGCGACCCGCTCCTCGGACCGCACGCCCAGGTCGATCAGGCCGGCGGCGATGGCGTAGACCCGTTCGGCGGCCTGCCCCCAGGTGAGCGACTTCCACTCGTCCGGGCCGGAGCCGGACGCGGCGGGGATCGGGTGGCGGTACGCCTCCGCGTCGGGAGTCCGCTCGACTCGCTCAAGGAAGAGGGTCGCCACGGAGGGCGGCCGGTTCTCGATCTGGGTCTGTGTGTCGCTCACGACGTCCTCCGGGCGGCGGCGGTGCCTTCTGGTGGTTCGTAACTAACTGGCGAGTAACCTTCGAGCCGGGATCAGACTAGGGCTCAGGGGTCGGACACGTAAGGTCTTGCAGGTCGTCGCTTCATAACGAACGGGCCCACGCGCACTCCGCGCGTGGGCCCGTCCGCCGCACGGGGCGGCCGTTCCGCTTCCGGACGCCGCCCCGGCTCCGGCTTCGATTCCGGCTCCGGCACCGGTTCGTTCCGGTTCGTCCGTCGGTGGCTACTTCTTTCCCTTGCCGGAGGACTCGTCGCTCGACAGGACGGCGATGAACGCCTCCTGCGGCACCTCCACCGAGCCGACCATCTTCATGCGCTTCTTGCCCTCCTTCTGCTTCTCGAGGAGCTTCCGCTTCCGGGAGATGTCACCGCCGTAGCACTTGGCGAGGACGTCCTTGCGGATGGCGCGGATGGTTTCGCGGGCGATGACCCGGGAGCCGATCGCGGCCTGGATCGGCACCTCGAACGCCTGCCGCGGGATGAGCTCGCGCAGCTTGGCGACGAGCCGCACGCCGTAGGCGTACGCCGCGTCCTTGTGGGTGACGGCGGAGAAGGCGTCCACCTTGTCGCCGTGCAGCAGGATGTCGACCTTGACCAGGCTGGACGCCTGCTCGCCCGTGGGCTCGTAGTCGAGGGAGGCATACCCGCGCGTCTTGGACTTCAGCTGGTCGAAGAAGTCGAAGACGATCTCCGCGAGGGGCAGGGTGTAACGGATCTCGACCCGGTCCTCGGAGAGGTAGTCCATGCCGATCAGGGTGCCGCGCCGGTTCTGGCAGAGCTCCATGATCGCGCCGATGAACTCGCTGGGTGCGAGGATCGTCGCGCGGACGACCGGCTCGTACACCTTGTCGATCTTGCCCTCGGGGAACTCGCTCGGGTTCGTGACCGTGTGCTCGCTGCCGTCCTCCATGAGCACGCGGTAGACCACGTTGGGGGCGGTGGCGATCAGGTCGAGGCCGAACTCGCGCTCCAGGCGCTCGCGGATCACGTCCAGGTGGAGCAGGCCGAGGAAGCCGACGCGGAAGCCGAAGCCGAGCGCCGCGGAGGTCTCCGGCTCGTAGACGAGCGCGGCGTCGTTGAGCTGGAGCTTGTCCAGCGCCTCGCGCAGGTCCGGGTACTCCGAGCCGTCCAGCGGGTAGAGGCCCGAGAAGACCATCGGCTTCGGGTCCTTGTAGCCGCCGAGCGCCTCGGTGGCGCCCTTGGACTGCGAGGTGATCGTGTCGCCGACCTTGGACTGGCGGACGTCCTTCACGCCGGTGATGAGGTAGCCCACCTCGCCGACGCCCAGGCCGTCGGCCGGCAGCATCTCCGGCGAGTTGGTGCCGATCTCCAGGAGCTCGTGGGTGGCGCCGGTCGACATCATCCTGATGCGCTCGCGCTTGTTGAGCTGGCCGTCGATGACGCGCACGTAGGTGACGACGCCGCGGTACGAGTCGTAGACCGAGTCGAAGATCATCGCGCGGGCGGGGGCGTCGGCGACGCCGACCGGGGCCGGTACGTCCCGGACCACGCGGTCGAGCAGCGCCTCGACGCCCATGCCGGTCTTCGCGGAGACCTTGAGCACGTCCTCCGGCTGGCAGCCGATGAGGTTGGCCAGCTCCTCGGCGAACTTCTCCGGCTGCGCGGCCGGCAGGTCGATCTTGTTGAGGACCGGGACGATGGTGAGGTCGTTCTCCATCGCCAGGTAGAGGTTGGCGAGCGTCTGCGCCTCGATGCCCTGGGCCGCGTCCACCAGCAGGATCGTGCCCTCGCAGGCCGCCAGCGATCGCGAGACCTCGTAGGTGAAGTCGACGTGACCGGGGGTGTCGATCATGTTCAGGATGTGCGTGGTGCCCTGGTCCGGCCCTTCGCCCGGCGCCCAGGGCAACCGGACCGCCTGGGACTTGATCGTGATGCCGCGCTCCCGCTCGATGTCCATGCGGTCGAGGTACTGAGCGCGCATCTGCCGCTGGTCGACCACACCGGTGAGCTGGAGCATCCGGTCGGCGAGCGTGGACTTGCCGTGGTCGATGTGCGCGATGATGCAGAAGTTGCGGATCAGAGCCGGGTCGGTACGGCTCGGCTCGGGCACGTGGGGAGGAGTCGCGGGCACGCAGGGTCTCGTCTCGGGGCGATGTCGGATCGATACGTAGGCTCCATGGTCCCATGCCCGGCGGCCGACGCCCGGTTTGGGCGGCCCCGAGGGGGGCTGATACCGTGGACAGCTGTGTCCCGTGTGCCCTCTCAGCCGCGAGGCGCATCCAGAAGGAACACCGAACCTGTAAAGGCTCTTTTCGTGGCGAACATCAAGTCCCAGATCAAGCGGAACAAGACGAACGAGAAGGCGCGCCTGCGCAACAAGGCCGTCAAGTCCTCGCTCAAGACCGCGATCCGCAAGGCCCGTGAGGCCGTCGCCGCCGGCGACCTCGAGCAGGCCACCGTCGCCGCTCGTGCCGCCTCGCGTCAGCTCGACAAGGCTGTCTCGAAGGGTGTCATCCACAAGAACGCCGCCGCCAACAAGAAGTCGGCGCTGGCCACCAAGGTTGCCTCCCTCCAGGGCTGAGCTCTGATGTGAACGGCCGTACGGGACCCAGCGGGCCCTCTCTCCCGCTCCCGCCCGGCCACCCCGGGCTCGTGCGCGGACGCGTTCGCCACGCGGGTACGAGCCCATCGGCTTGAACGTCGAAGGCCCCGCCGCCTCCTTCCCCAGGAGACGGCGGGGCCTTCGGCGTGCGGGGGGCCATGAGGGGCGAGGGGGGCCGTGCCTTCTGGAGGCTGTGCCTATGAGGGGCCACGCCCTGTGGGGGGCGTGCCTTGTGGGGGTGCCTGTGGGGGGGCGCCCTGCAGGGCCGTGCCCTGCAGGGGCCGTGAAGGGCCGACGCCGGTCGTACGGGGTCGGCCCGTACCGCTCCGGTCGCGTTTGGCCCGGTCAGGTGCCCCGGCGCATCCTCGCCGCCCGGGCCACCGTCACGACCGCCTTCTCCAGGGCGTACTCCGGGTCGTCACCGCCGCCCTTCACCCCCGCGTCCGCCTCGGCGACCGCGCGCAGCGCCAGCGCGACCCCGTCCGGGGTCCAGCCGCGCATCTGCTGGCGCACGCGGTCGATCTTCCAGGGCGGCATCCCCAGCTCACGCGCCAGGTCGGCGGGGCGACCGCCCCGGGCCGAGGAGAGCTTGCCGATGGCCCGTACGCCCTGCGCGAGCGCGCTGGTGATCAGCACGGGCGCGACTCCGGTCGAGAGCGACCAGCGCAGGGCTTCCAGGGCCTCGGCCGCCCGTCCCTCGACGGCCCGGTCGGCGACGTTGAAGGAGGACGCCTCGGCACGGCCCGTGTAGTACCGCCCGACGACGGCCTCGTCGATCGTCCCGTCCACGTCGGAGGTCAGCTGGGCGACCGCGGACGCCAGCTCCCGGAGGTCGCTGCCGATCGAGTCGACGAGGGCCTGGCACGCCTCCGGCGTGGCCGAGCGCCCGAGCGCCCGGAACTCCTGCCGCACGAACGTCAGCCGCTCCGCCGGCTTCGTCGTCTTCGGGCAGGCCACCTCCCGCGCCCCCGCCTTCCGCGCGGCGTCGAGCAGGCCCTTGCCCTTGGCGCCGCCCGCGTGGAGGAGGACGAGGGAGATGTCCTCGACCGGGTCGCCGAGGTAGACCTTGACGTCCTTGACCGTGTCGGCGGAGAGGTCCTGCGCGTTCCGCACGACCAGGACCTTGCGCTCGGCGAAGAGCGAGGGACTGGTGAGCTCCGCGAGCGTCCCGGGCTGGAGCTGTTCGGGCGCGAGGTCGCGCACGTCCGTGTCGGCGTCGGCGGCACGGGCGGCCGCCACCACCTCCTGGACGACGCGGTCGAGGAGCAGGTCCTCCTGCCCCACGGCGAGCGTCACGGGGCCGAGGAGGTCGTCGGGGGAAGTCTTTCTGGTGGCCATCGCGCTCCAGCATCCCACGGGCCACCGACAGCCCGGTTCACGGACGGCGGACGCCGGGGGCGCCGGGCCCCTCGGACGGCGGGGTCCGCCGACGACGGGCCCACGGGCGGCGGGACCCATGGACGGTCGGGACCCACGGACGGCCGTGCCCGAGAATGGCGGGGTGAGTGAACGACACGTACTGGTGCTCCCCGACCGCGACGCCGCCGAGGAGGTCGCCGGGGAGCTTCCCGACCGCTTCGGCCTCGCCGAGGAACCCCAGCTCGTACGGGACGCCCTGGCCGGGGAGGACGACGCCGAGGACGCGCAGTGGCTGGTGGTCGTCGAGGACCCCGACGGCCGGCTCGACCCGGCGGCCCTCGACGGGCTGGCCGCCGAGTACGAGGGCTGGCTGGAGGCGCCTTAGCCGGCCGTCGGCTTCTTGGGCACGATCTGGACGTCGAGGTCGATGGCGATGCTGGATCCGACGACCGCGATGCCGCGCGCGAGCAGCGTCTGCCAGGTGAGGGTGAAGTCCTCCCGGTGCAGTTCGGTGGTGGCCCGGCAGGCGCACCGGGTCTCGCCCTCCAGCCCGCTCCCGAGACCCAGGTACTGGGTGTCGAGCGTCACCGTGCGGCTCACCCCGTGGAGGGTGAGCGCCCCGGTGACGGCCCAGCGGCTGCCGCCCCGGTGGGTGAAGCGTTCGCTGTAGAACTCCAGCGTCGGATGGAGACCGACGTCGAGGAAGTCGCCGGACCGCAGGTGGTCGTCGCGCATCCGCACCCCGGTGTCGATGGAGGCCGCGTCGATGACGACGTGCATCGCGGAGTCCTCCATGCGGTCGGCGATCCGCACCGCGCCCGCGAAGTTGCTGAACCGGCCGTGGATCCGGGCCAGCCCGATGTGCCGGGCCGTGAAGCCGATCTGCGAGTGCGTCGGGTCGATCTCCCAGTCGCCCGGCTCCGGGAGCGGGGGCTGCGGGGCGACTTGGAGCAGGACGTCGCCGAGGCCGGTGTGACCGCCCTCGGTGACGACGGCGGTGCCGTGCTGCGGGGTGTATCCCTCGGCGGTGACCACCAGCCGGTACTCACCCGCCGGCACGGTCACGAACGCGCTGCCGTACGGGTCGGTCTCCCCGGACAGCACCTTGCGTCCCGCGGTGTCGCTGATGACGAACTCGGCCTGCCGGACCGGTTCGTGCACGGGGTCGAGCACCCGGCAGCTCAGCACTCCCGCCGAGGACGGGACGACGAGGCCGGCGAGCGGCCCGCCCCGGGCGGCACCCGCCGCGCGCTTCCCGAAGAGACGATCGAACATTCTTCACATACCCCTGTGCGGTTCATTCATTATGCAACGAAGTCGCATTCGATCACCATTGACCTGTTCGAGGCAAACGGGGCAAGTGTCGGCAAGTGTTACCGAGGGTCCGAATTGAGAGACCGGCTCCGCGCGACGGGTGGAAGACCGATCGAGGGACCGGCTCCGCGCGACGAGCGGAAAGAGCCATCGAGGCACCGGCTCCGTACGGCGGGCGGGAAAGCCGGGCGAGGTCCGGTGACACCGGCACCCGGCCGTCGAACCGGCACCCGGCCGCGACACCGACGGACTCGCGCGGACCCCGGCGGACCCACCCGGCCGCCCTCCTCACCCGCCCCCGGGTACGGCCACGAGCGACCGCCCCTCCTCCACCACCGCGACCGCCCCGTCCCGATCGGTCCGCAGCACCCGCGCCCCACCGTCCCGCAGCGCCTCCACCGTCCGGGACGAAGGATGTCCGTACGGGTTGTCCCGCCCCACTGAGACCAGCGCGAGCCTGGGCCGCACGGCCCGTATCAGTCCCGGGTCCTGATGCGCGGACCCGTGGTGGGCCACCTTGAGCACGTCCACCGGGGCCAGCTCCGGACGGAGCCGCGACAGCGCCCGCTGCGCCGGTGGCTCCAGGTCCCCGAGGAGCAACAGGCTCAGTCCCCCGGCGGTACGGACGAGCAGCACGACGCTGGCGTCGTTGGGCCCCTCGAAGAGTCCCCCGCCGTCCGCCGGGGGCCAGAGCACCCGCCACTCCAGGCCCCCGGCCCTCCGCAGCTCCCCCGGCTCGGCGCGGACCAGCGGCACACCGGCGGCGGCCGCCGTCCGCCGCACGAACGCGGCCTGCGCGGGCGGCTCTTCGAGCCCGGTGGTCTGGATCGCGCCCACCGACCGCCCCCGCAGCACGCCCGGCAGCCCGGTCACGTGGTCCGCGTGGAAGTGGGTGAGCACCAACAACGGCACGCGTCTCACGCCGAGTTCACGCAGGCAACGGTCCACCGGTACGGGATCGGGACCCGCGTCCACCACGACGGCGGAGTCCTCGCCCGCCGCGAGCACGGTCGCGTCCCCCTGCCCCACCTGGCACATCGCGAACACCCAGCCCGGCGGCGGCCATCCGGTGGCCCACCGGGTCAGCGGCGCCGGGCGGACCACGGCGAGCAGGAGCAGAACGGCGGCGAGGCCGCCGATCGCGCCCCGGTACGGCAGCCTGCGCGCCCCGAGGACCACGGCCGCGGTGAGCAGCGCGAGAACCAGCCCGCCCCACCACCCGTCGGGCCAGGCCAGCTCCGCCCCCGGCAGCGCCCCTCCGGTGCGCGCCACCCGCGCGATCCACCCGGCCGGCCACCCCGCCAGCCACGCCAGGCCCTCCGCACCCGGCGTCCAGAGCGGCGCCAGTCCCAGCGCGGCGAACCCGAGCACCGTCGCGGGCGCCACCGCGAGTTCGGCGAGGAGGTTGGCCGGAACCGCGACCAGGCTGACCCGGGCGGCGAAGACCGCCACGACCGGTGCGCACACCGCCTGTGCCGCCAGGGCCGCGGCCAGCGCCTCCGCGAGCCGGCCGGGCACCTTGCGCCGCCGCAGCGCGTCGCTCCACCGGGGCGCGACGGTCAGCAGCGCCCCCGTGGCCAGGACCGAGAGGAGGAAACCGTAACTCCGCGCGAGCCACGGATCGTAGAGCACCAGGACGAGGACGGCGGCGGACAGTGCGGGAATCAGCGATCTCCGGCGGCCGGTGCCGATCGCGAGCAGCGCGACAAGACCGCAGGCCGCGGCGCGCAGCACGCTCGGATCGGGCCGGCAGACGACCACGAAGGCGAGCGTCAGACACCCTCCCGCCGTCGCGGTCACCCGCAGCGACAGACCGAGGCGGGGCGCGAGTCCGCCCCGTTCCGCCCGATGCGCTCGACCGGGACGCCCGATCAACAGGAGCAGCACGATGGTCAGGTTGCTGCCGGACACCGCCAGAAGGTGCGTGAGGTCGGTTGCCTCGAAGGCGTCCCGCAGGTCGGGGCCGATCCGCGAGGTGTCCCCCACCACCAGGCCGGGCAGCAGCGCCCGCGCGTCCGGCGCGAGCCCTTCGGTCGCCCTCCGCAGTCCCGCGCGCAGGTCTCCCGCCGTTCGTTGCAGGGCGTTCGGCCGCCCGACGATCCGGGGCGGTTCCGTTCCGCCGATCCTGAGCACCGCCGCGAACGGCTCCCCCGGGTTCATCGGCGGTGCGAGCCGGGCGTCGGTCCGCAGCCGTGTGGAGGGCAGGAGCCGCAGCCATTCCTCCCGGCTCTCCCCCGCCGTCACGAGCAGGCGGACCGGGGTCCGGGTCCGGTGGACCGAACCGTCCGGGCGCTCGACCCGGGTCACCTCGCCGTCCAGGACGATCGAGACCGGAACCGTCGTGTCGCCCCGCACCTTGGGCCGGGTGAGCCGTGGGTCGGAGGCCACCGTCACTTCCAGTCGTGCCCGCGCGTACTCCTCGGCCAGGGCCGGTACGGGACCGCGCCGCAGGTCCGCCGCGTGCAGCCCCGCCGAGGCGCCCCCGGCCGCGGCGCACAGCAGGAGTCCCGCCCACGCGGTGGCCCGCAGCCGCCGCCCGGACGCGGCCCTCCCGTCCACGCCCCGAACACCGTCCGGGTCCCCTCGCCGCCGGAACGGGCCCCGCGCCAGCAGGACCGCCGCTCCCAGCGCGCAGACGGTGACCCCGGCCGCCGTCCACCACCCGGCAAGGCCCACGGCGCAGGCCGCCGCCGCCCAGGCGGCCCCCGCGAGGGGAACGAGCCGCAGGTCGGCCGGTCCCTCCCGCCGCCGCGGTTCCCCCGTCGCCGGTTCCTCCCCCGCCTCCCCGTCCCGTTTCACGGCCGGACCAGCGGTTCGAGGTCGGCGAACCGGCGCTCACCGATGCCGTTGACCTCCCGCAGCTCGCCCACCGAACGGAAACCGCCGTGCTGCGTGCGGTGGGCGACGATGTGCCGGGCGAGGACCGGCCCGACGCCCGGGAGGGTGTCGAGCTGTTCCACCGTCGCCGTGTTGAGGCTCACCGGGACCCCCGGCCCTCCTCCACCGGTCCCGTCGGCCCCCGGGACGGGACCGCCCGCCCCCGCGCCCGGCACGCCCACCAGGACCTGCTCGCCGTCCGACAGGACACGGGCCCGGTTGACCCCGGTGAGGTCGGCGCCGGGTTCCACCCCGCCCGCCGCGCGCAGGGCGTCCGCCACCCGCGAGCCCGCGGGCAGGGTGAGGACCCCCGGCCTGCGCACCCTGCCGCCGACGTCGACGACGACCTTCGCCCCGGAGACCCCGGCACCCCCGGAAGCCCCGGCCGTTCCGCCGCTCCCGGACGCCCCGGTGGCGTCGGCGAGGACGGGTGGCGCGAGCGCCGCTCCCGGTTCGGGCCTCGGCTCCGTCCCGGTCCGCGCGACGGGTACGGCCGTCGCGGGGGCGGCACGGACGACCTCGGGAGCACGCACCGGCTCCGGCCGCCCCGTCCAGAAGTACCCGCCCGCGAGGCCCACCGCCGCCAGCAGGACCACCGTCAGCGCGGCCAGCGTCCTCGGTTCGAGGCCGCACCGGGTCTGCGCCCACACCGGGAGCCGGTCGCGGAACCCCGCCGCCGGCCGTCCCCGCGCCCTTCGCGGAGAACCCCCTCCCCGTGGTGCGGGCGCACCCGCGTCGGCCGACGGCCCGGACCTCTCCGCCCCTGTCCCCGTCCCTGCCGCCGGTTCCGGTTCCGGCATCGGCGTCGGCGTCGGCGTCGGCGTCGGCGTCGGCGTCGGCGTCGGCGGAAAGAGTGCGTCCCCCCGCCGTCGTACATCCCCGCCGGTCCTCCTCACGGCCTCCGGGGCCGGGGCGGCCGTACCCCCGCCCTCGAAGACGGCCGTGCTCCCGGAGCCGGGAAGCGCCCCGGTCGTGGTCCCGAAGGGGGTCGATGTGTCGGATGCGATGCGTGTACGAAGCGTCATGCCCGTGACGGTAGGGAGCGCGGAAGCCCCGTGCCGGGCTCGATCACGGTCCGTGGACAGGGGCTCCGTTGTGGAGAACTCCGTCACCCCCACGGGTGACCGAACGCCTCAGCACGGCGAGACGACGACCGCGAGGAGCCCGGGCCCCGTGTGGGCGCCGATGACCGCGCCCACCTCGCTGACGTGGAAGCCCTCGAGGCCCGGCACGCGTTCCCTGAGCCGGTCCGCGAGCGTGGCGGCCCTCTCCGGCGCGGACAGGTGGTGCACGGCGATGTCCACCGCCCCGCTCCCCGCCCGCTCCACCGCGATCTCCTCCAGGCGTGCGATGGCCTTCGAGGCCGTCCGCACCTTCTCCCGCAGCTCGATCCGCCCGTCGTCGAGTTCGAGGAGGGGCTTCACCGCGAGCGCGGAGCCGAGCAGCGCCTGCGCGGCACCGATGCGGCCGCCCTTGCGCAGGTAGTCCAGGGTGTCGACGTAGAAGTAGGCGGAGGTTCCCGCCGCACGCTTCTCGGCCGCCGCGACCGCCTCGTCGAGCGAGCCGCCGGCCTCCGCGGTCCGTGCCGCGGCCAGGGCACAGAAGCCCAGGGCCATCCCGACCATGCGGGTGTCCACCACCCGTACCGGTACGGGTGCGTCCCTCGCCGCGAGTACGGCGGCGTCGTGGGTTCCGGAGACCTCGGCGGACAGGTGGAGCGAGACGACGCCCCGCGCGCCGGCCTCGGCCGCTTCCCGGTATGCCTCGGCGAAGACCTCGGGGCTCGGGCGCGAGGTGGTGACGGACCGTCGTTTCTGGAGGGCCTCGGCGAGTGCCTGGGCCGAGATCTCGGTGCCCTCCTCAAGGGCGCGGTCGCCGATGACGACGGTCAGCGGGACCGTGGTGATGGCGTGCCGCTCCCTCGTCTGGCGTGGCAGATAGGCCGTGGAATCGGTGACGATCGCGACATGCCGGGACATGACCGGGAGGTTACCCGCCGGGGCCGCCCCGCGGCACTTCGGCCCCCGGCGGGCGCCGGTGCGCGTCCGGCCGGTTCTCCGCGTGATCACCCGGCGGGCGACCCCTACGCGGCCGTTCCGTCAGGTGGTGGTCTCCGGGCGGGCCGACTTCTCCCAGGGGTGGGCGGTCAACCGGGGATCGGGCCCCGTGATCGCGGACGGCCCGCTCCCGGCCCCGGACCCCGCCCGGCCGGCGGTCCCGGCGTTCCCGGCGGCCCCGGCAGAACTCTTCCGCTCCTCCGCACCGGCCTCCGGCGCGGTCCCCGACGTGGTCCAGTGGCGCAGGGCCCCGGCCTCGACGTCGATCTGGGCGCTGAGCGCCGACAGGTCGTCCTCGGCGAACCGCACGGCCCGGTCGCGGGCGGCGCGGCGCAGCGCGTCGGCCGAACCCGTGATCCGCTCGGTCCGCGCGACGAGTTCGGGAAGCTGTCCGGCCACCCATGCCCGGTCGGGCTCCCGCTCCAGACGCTTGAGGTCCGCGTCCAGTTCGAGCCCGTGCGCGCTGAGCCGGTGGAACAGGTCGAGGGACTCCTTCAGCGAGGCGTCCTGCCCGACTCCCGCCTGAAGCGCTTCCTGCGTGGCGCGCATCGAGGTGCGCAGCGAGAGCCGCAGCCGGGCCAGCTCCCCGGCGGTCCCCGCCTGCCCGAAGCTCTTGGCCCGCAGCGTGGTGTCCTCCACCGTGCGCCGGGCCTGGTCCAGGGTGCGGTCGACACCGCGCTTGGCGGCCTTGGTCACCTTCACGGCGGCGTACACCCCGAGCACCAGGAAGGACAAGAAGAGCAGGGCCATGATCGTGACAATCGTGGCTTCCATGGGCGCCCCTCCGGCATCGGTCGACTCACCACACGGCTGTGGTTCCTCCACGGTAAACGGAACGGGCAGGCCGCGGGTTCCCTCGGAACCCCCAACCTGCCCGTAGGGGAAACCCCCCATGCGCGGCCGCTCACCGGCCGCGCGCCGCTAACCGGCGACGATGTTGACCAGCTTCGGCGCGCGCACGATCACCTTGCGGATCTCGGCGCCGCCCAGCGCGGCGACCACGTGCGGGTCGGCCAGCGCCAGCGTCTCCAGCTCCGCGTCCGTGATCGACGGGGAGACCTCCAGACGGGCCTTGACCTTGCCCTTGATCTGCACGACGCAGGTCACGGTCTCGTCCACGACGTACGCCGGGTCGGCCACCGGGAAGTCCTGGTGGACGACCGACTCGGTGTGGCCCAGCCTGCGCCACAGCTCCTCGGCGATGTGCGGCGCCAGCGGGGCGACCAGCAGGACCAGCTGTTCGGCGACGGTCCGGGAGACCGCGCCGCCGGACTTGGTCAGGTGGTTGTTCAGCTCGGTGATCTTGGCGATGGCGGTGTTGAAGCGCATCGCGGCCATGTCCTGCGCGACGCCGTCGATCGCCTTGTGCAGGGCGCGCAGCGTGTCCTCGTCGGGCGCGGCGTCCACGACGGTGACCTCGCCGGTCGACTCGTCGACGATGTTGCGCCACAGCCGCTGGAGCAGCCGGTACTGGCCGACCACCGCGCGCGTGTCCCAGGGGCGGGACACGTCCAGCGGGCCCATCGCCATCTCGTACAGGCGCAGGGTGTCGGCGCCGTACTCGGCGCAGATCTCGTCCGGCGTCACGGCGTTCTTCAGGGACTTGCCCATCTTGCCCAGGACGCGGGAGACCTTCTCGCCCTGGTACCAGAAGCCGCCGTCGCGCTCCTCGACCTCGGCCGCCGTAACGGCGATCCCGCGCGCGTCCCGGTAGACGAACGCCTGGATCATGCCCTGGTTGTACAGCTTGTGGAAGGGCTCGGCCGAGGAGATGTGGCCCAGGTCGAACAGGACCTTGGACCAGAAGCGCGCGTACAGCAGGTGGAGCACGGCGTGCTCGGCGCCGCCGACGTACAGGTCCACACCGCCGGTCGGCATGCCCTCGCGCGGGCCCATCCAGTACTGCTCGACGGCCGGGTCGACCAGCTTCTCGGAGTTGTGCGGGTCCAGGTAGCGCAGCTCGTACCAGCAGGAACCGGCCCAGTTGGGCATGGTGTTGGTCTCGCGGCGGTACTTCTTGGGGCCGTCGCCCAGGTCCAGGGTGACGTTCACCCAGTCCTCGTTGCGGGAGAGCGGGGTCTCCGGACGGGTGTCCGCGTCGTCCGGGTCGAAGGTGCGCGGCGAGTAGTCCTCGACCTCCGGCAGCTCCAGCGGCAGCATCGACTCGGGCAGCGAGTGGGCGACGCCGTCCTCGTCGTAGACGATCGGGAAGGGCTCGCCCCAGTACCGCTGGCGGCTGAACAGCCAGTCGCGCAGCCGGAAGTTGACCGTGCCCTCGCCGATGCCCCGGTCGGCCAGCCAGGCGGTGATCCTGGCCTTGGCCTCCACGACGCCCAGGCCGTCCAGAGAGATCTCGCCGTTGGCCGAGTTGACCAGCTTCGCCTCGTAGGAGGCGAAGGCGTCGTCCCAGGTGGAGGGGTCGGTGCCGCGGTCGTCCGAGGGCTCGACGACGCAGCGCATCGGCAGCTCGAAGGCGCGCGCGAAGGCGAAGTCGCGGCTGTCGTGCGCCGGGACGGCCATGATGGCACCGGTGCCGTAGCCCATCAGGACGTAGTCGGCGATGAAGACCGGGACCCGCTCGCCGCTGACCGGGTTGGTCGCGTACGCGCCGGTGAAGACGCCGGTCTTGTCCTTGGCCTCGGCCTGGCGCTCGACGTCGGACTTGGAGGCGGCCTGCTTGCGGTAGGCGTCGACGGCCTCGGCCGGGGTGGCGTGACCACCGGTCCACACGTCGTGGGTGCCTTCGGGCCAGGCGGCCGGGACGATCTTCTCGACCAGCTCGTGCTCGGGCGCCAGGACCATGTAGGTGGCGCCGAACAGGGTGTCCTGGCGGGTGGTGAAGACGGTGATGGCGCCGGCGTCGCCGACCCGGAAGTCGACGCGGGCGCCCTCGGAGCGGCCGATCCAGTTCCGCTGCTGCAGCTTGATGGCCTCGGGCCAGTCCAGCGCGTCCAGGTCGTCGAGCAGGCGGTCCGCGTAGGCGGTGATCCGCATGTTCCACTGGCGCAGCTTGGACTTGAAGACGGGGAAGTTGCCGCGCTCGGAGCGTCCGTCGGCGGTGACCTCCTCGTTGGCCAGGACGGTGCCCAGGCCGGGGCACCAGTTGACGGGCGCGTCGGAGGCGTACGCCAGGCGGTACCCGCCCAGGACGTCGGAGCGCTCGGCGGCGCTCAGCTCGCTCCACGCGCGCGTGGAGCCGGGAACCTCACGCGTGCCGTTCTCGAACTGCTCGACCAGCTCGGCGATCGGGCGAGCCCTGCCGGCCTCGTCGTCGTACCAGGAGTTGAAGATCTGCAGGAAGATCCACTGGGTCCACTTGTAGTACTCCGGGTCGATCGTCGCGAACGACCGGCGCTTGTCGTGGCCCAGGCCCAGCCGGCGCAGCTGGACCTTCATGTTCTCCATGTTGGCCTCGGTGGACACGCGCGGGTGCGTGCCCGTCTGCACGGCGTACTGCTCGGCCGGCAGGCCGAAGGCGTCGAAGCCCAGGGTGTGCAGCACGTTGTGGCCGGACATGCGCGCGTGGCGGGCGAAGACGTCCGTCGCGATGTAGCCCAGCGGGTGTCCGACGTGCAGTCCCGCGCCCGAGGGGTACGGGAACATGTCCATGATGAACTTCTTGGGCCGGGCGGCGACCGCCGGGTCGCCCGCCAGGTCACCGGTGGGGTTGGGAGCCTCGTACGTGCCCTCGGCGTCCCAGAAGTCCTGCCAGCGTGCCTCGATGTCGGCGGCCATGGCCGCCGTGTAGCGATGCGGGGCCGCCGTCTCGGCGGCCGTATTGATCTCGGTCATGGTCCTTGAAGCTCCATCGATCGTCTCTGCCCACGGCCACTGACTGCCCGAAATGAAAAATCCCCTCGCACAGGAGGGGATGCCGCGCCGACTCCGACGAAATGTCTGTCACCCGTCGGGACTGGTCAGCGCGGCTCGGTAAGCAGGAGGCGTACGGCACGCATGGCGCCAGGGTACCGCAGCGCCCGAGCGGGCCGCACCGGCGTTCCGGGACCGGGACGCGAGAAAGCGGGCCACCCGATCCGGGTGACCCGCTCTCCCCTCCACGAGCCTTCCGTGGAGTTCCTGTGGAGCTAAGGAGAATTGAACTCCTGACCTCCTGCATGCCATGCAGGCGCTCTACCAACTGAGCTATAGCCCCTTGCTTTCCGTCTCCGTGTCGGTTTCCCTCGCGGCGACAGACAGAACATTAACCGGCTCCCCGGCAGATCTCCAAATCGATTCCCGGGGCCCTTCCGGCCCTCCGGGTAGGGTCGCCGACTGTGTCCGTCTCCCCGCTCTCGAAAACCCGCGCCCGGCCGTGGCCCCTGGTCACCGCCGCCGCGGTCTGCCTGCTCTCGCTCACGGCCTTCTGGGTGGCGCAACGCCTCGCCCACGTGAACATGCTCGACGTGATGGTCTACCGGGCGGAGGGGGAAACGGTCCGGGCCGGCGGCGACCTGTACGCGATGCGCGCCACCTCGGCCAACCTGGGCATGACCTATCCGCCCTTCGCGGCCCTGCTGTTCGTCCCGCTGACCCTGGTGGGCGTCCCGCTGATGCGGACGCTCGCCACCGCGGGGAACCTGCTCCTGGTGGTCGCCCTGGTCCAGCTGTCGGTCCAACTGGTCCGCCCGTCGCTGTCCCGCCCGGCCCTGTGGCGTACGACACTCTGGATCGCCGCGGCCGTGGTCTGGTGCGAGCCGGTGTGGACGACGCTGCGGTACGGACAGATCAACCTGCTCATAGCGGTGGCGGTGCTCTGGGACCTGACGCGGCGCGAGAGCAGCCGCTGGGCCGGTCTCGGCATCGGCCTGGCCACCGCGGTGAAGCTCACACCGGGACTCTTCGTGGTCCTGCTGCTCGTCGCCGGCCTGCTGCTGTGGCGCCGGGACCGCTCCTGGAACCGGTGGCTGCGCACGGCGGCGACGGCGACCGGGGTGTTCCTCGGGACGACGCTGGCCGTGGCGCTCGTCCTGCCCGCGGACTCGAAGAAGTTCTGGACGGAGACCCTGTTCGAGACCGGCCGGGTCGGTTTCGCCGAGGAGACCGCCAACCAGTCGATCCGGGGCGTCCTGGCGCGGCTGATGCACACCGACGACCCGGGCACGTGGTGGGCGGTGACGGCGGCCGTCCTCGGCGGCGCGGCCATGGTGGTGGCCGTACGGGCCGCGCTGCGCGGCGACAAGGCCGTGGCGGTGGTCGTCTGCGCCTTCACCGCCCTGATGATCAGCCCGATCTCGTGGTCCCACCACTGGGTCTGGTGCGTGCCGCTGCTGATCCTGCTCGCGGACCGCTCCACGCGCGCGTGGGCGGTGACGGGGACCGTGGCCCTGGTGTTCGCGTCGTTCGCGCTGTGGTGGGTCCCGCACGACCCGGGCCGCCCCGAACTGGACCAGAACGCGGGGCAGATGCTGCTCTCCGCCGTCTATCCGCTGACGGCGACGGCGCTGCTGCTGGGGTACGTGCTGACGCGGCGGCACCGGGCCGTGACCAAGGAGCGGGGCCTTCCGGAGAACGGGCGCCGGGCCGTGACCGGGGAACGGGATCTTCCGGAGAACGGGAGCCGATCCGCGGCCGGGGAGCGGAGCCTTCCGGAAGACCGGCGTCAGGCCGTGGCGAAGGAGTAGAACCGCTTGAGGGTGCAGTGCTCGTCGAGGAGCCGGCCGTAGATCGGCTCCCCCTCCAGCTCCCGGTACGTCTCGATCGGGTCGCCTTTTATGATCAGCGCCCGTGCGCACTCCTCGCACCAGTACTGGAAACCGGGGTTGACGGGGTCCATGTCGCGCACGATGGGCGTGCCGCTGCCGCACCAGTCGCACTTCCGCCTGTGTGCACCCATCAGTCAGCTCCAGCTGTGGCCGCAGGTCGTGCACCCACAGGACACCCTGCCGTTGTCGCCGAGCACGTGGGTCACCCTCCCGTCCGGATCTTCGTCCCCCTCCGGCCGTCCGATTCTGCCATGGCCCCGCAAGGGGGTCGGCGGACTTGGCACGAGAACCCCCCGGCGACGGGGCCGCGGGGCGGGAAGGACGGGGGAACGACGAATCCCGCCCCCTGATGGGGACGGGATCCGGTGACCGTGGAGCTAAGGAGAATTGAACTCCTGACCTCCTGCATGCCATGCAGGCGCTCTACCAACTGAGCTATAGCCCCTCGTGTTCTTCGCGCTCCGCGCTGCGAACAAGAAGAACTCTAGCCTGTGACCTGCCGGAAAGTGAAATCCGGGTCCGGCGGGCCGGTCGCGGGAGCTCAGTCGTCGTCGCCGAGGACCGGTGTGGGCAGCGTGCCGGCGTTGTGCTCCGTCAGGCGCCAGCCGCGCGCGCCCTCGCCGAGGATGGACCAGCAGCAGTTGGAGAGCCCGCCCAGGCTCTCCCAGTGCCGGGACTCCAGGCCCAGGAGCCGGCCGATGGTGGTGCGGATGGTGCCGCCGTGGCTGACCACCACGAGCGTGCCGTTCTCCGGGAGCTTGTCGGCGTGCTCCAGGACCACCGGGGCGGCCCGGTCGGCCACCTCGGTCTCCAGCTCGCCGCCGCCCCGGCGCACGGGCTCGCCGCGCTTCCACGCGGCGTACTGCTCGCCGTACCGCGCCACGATCTCCTCGTGGGTCAGTCCCTGCCACTCCCCCGCGTACGTCTCGCGCAGGGCGGCGTCGTGGGCGACGTCGAGGCCGGTGAGGGCGGCGAGCTCGGCGGCGGTGGCCGCCGCCCGCTTCAGGTCGGAGGCCACGATGGCGTCCGGTTCGAGCGCGGTGAGCAGCCGTGCGGCCCGGCGCGCCTGGGCGACGCCGGTCTCCGTCAGCTCGATGTCGGTCGAGCCCTGGAAGCGGCGCTCCAGGTTCCAGGCGGTCTGGCCGTGGCGCCAGAGGACGATGCGGCGGCCACTGCCGCCCCCGGTGGTGCTCAGCTCAGCTCACCGTCCGCTCCGTCCGGGAGCCCGGAGGCGTGGTCCGCGGTGTCGACGCCGGTCAGGGCGGCGTGCTCGGCGCCCTTGCCCCGGGTCTTCAGGGCGTCCTCGGGCAGCTCCAGCTCGGGGCAGTCCTTCCACAGCCGCTCCAGGGCGTAGAAGACCCGCTCCTCGCTGTGCTGGACGTGGACGACGATGTCGACGTAGTCCAGCAGGATCCAGCGCGCGTCGCGGTCGCCCTCGCGGCGGACCGGCTTGGCGCCCAGCTCCTTGAGCAGCCGCTCCTCGATCTCGTCGACGATCGACTTGACCTGGCGGTCGTTGGGTGCGGAGGCGAGCAGGAAGGCGTCGGTGATCGACAGCACGTCGCTGACGTCGTACGCGATGATGTCGTGCGCGAGCCGGTCGGCGGCCGCCTGGGCGGCGGTCTTGACGAGCTCGATGGAACGGTCCGTAGCGGTCACAAGCAGGCTTTCGTCGGCGGTCCAGTACCCCTCCAGGGTCTCACGGACCGCCGACACCGCCGTCTGCCTTTTCCGGAGCGCCGCCGGGACCGCCCCGCCGGGGCGCGACCGGGGCGGTCCCGGGGCGCGTTCCGGAAGCGGCCCGGCCGCCCGAGGGGCGGACGGGACCTCCGGAGAACACGCCCTACCGGGCTCCCGGGGCCTCGTAGTCCCGGCCCAGGACCACGGTGACCGCGGCCGTCCCGGTCGGGCTGCCCTTCTGGACGGAGCCGGCGGGCAGACCCAGCGTCCTGGCCACCTCGGCCGCCGTCGCCTTCCGGGCGTCGTCGCCGTAGAGGACCTGGGACTTCTCCCGCGCCGGCGCGCCGGTGGCCCCCACGAAGGCGTAGCCGCCGTTGACCAGGGCGATCCGGGCGGCCTCGGCCGCCTTCCCGCCCGATCCGTCCCGCACCGAGACCCGGGGCACCCCGCCCGTCTCCGGGGCGCTGACCTTGCCGCCGAGGACGTCCTTCACCAGGGTGTCGCCCGCGCCCTCGGAGAGCGCGCCGTCCTGCTCCACCGGGAGCAGGGCCGTCTTGTAGGCGCCGACCTTGGCGTGCTCGGCGAGCTTGGCCAGGGAGGCGCCGAGGTCCTTCTCCGGGAGCGAGGGGTCGAGGATCTGCTGGAGGGTCCCGATGGTGACGGTGGCGGCCTCGGGGTCGCCGGAGATCTTCCGCAGCACCCCGTACAGGACCTGGCCGAACCGCCGGAGCTGCTCGGCCCCGGTCTCGCCGGGGGCCCGGTGGGTGGCGTAGGCGACGGCGGCACGGCCGTTCAGCGTCTGCTTCTCGCCCTTCCTGACGAGCGGCTCGCCGCCCTTCTTGGGAGCGGGCACGTCGGTGTCGGTGTCGGTCTCGATGCCGCCGACGATCTCGACGAGGTTCTCCAGGTACGGGGTGTCCAGGCGCCAGGTTCCGGTGATCCGGGTGCCGAGGAGGTTGTCGATCGCCTCCCGGGTGCCGCTGGACCCGTCCTCCTCGACCGACTTGCCGAGGGTGGTCGGGGAGCCCTCGCCGTCGGCGACGACGAGGGAGTTCGGGAGCAGGACCGTGGTGCCCTGGCGGGTGGTCCCGTTCTCCACGAGCAGGGCGGTGGAGGTCCCGCCGCCGGTGGTGTCGTGGAGGTGGACGACGATCGCGTCGCGCTTCTGGGGGCCGCCCGCGGCGGTCCCCTTCTCCTCCGGGGCGGACGTTCCGGGGAGCATGCCCGCGGACCACAGGTAGCCGACGCCGCCGGCGAGGGCGAGCACGAGCGCGACGACGAGCGCGACGAGCCGGTTGCGGCCGCGCCGTCTGGCCTCCTCGCGCCGTTCCGAACGGCTCTCGGTGAACTTGAGCCAGTCGATGACGTCCTCGGAGTCCTCGTCGGGCTCCTCGATGAACGAGAACTGCTCGGTGCGGTACTCGCGGTCGTCGTCCCTCCGGGGCGCGGCGGAGCGCTCGGAGGCGGGGCGCTGGCCGGGGACCCCGGGCGGGGCGGCGACGGGCGCGGCCGGCGGTTCGGGAGCCGCCGGAACGGCCCGGACGGGCTCGGGCGGGGACTGCGACGGGAACGGGGCGGCCCACTGCTGCCCGGTGTCGTGGGAGGGGTGGGCGTAACCCTGCTGGGCGTACGGGTCGTACGGCGGCTGCCAGGTCTCCTGCGACGGCTGCTGGGCGTACGGGTCGTAGCCGTACGCCTGCTGCGGCTGCTGCTGCCGGTCGTCGTACGCCTGCTGCTGCCGGTCGCCGTACGGGTCGTGGTGCCGCTCGGGCGCCCGCCGCTGCGGCTGCTGGTACACCGGCTGCCCGTACTCGTCGTAGCCGATGATCTGCGGCTGCGGATGGTACGGGTCGTACGGGTGCTGCTGGTCGTTCACCGGTCCCCCTCCCCGAAGCTCACTGGTCGCGGTACAGCTGGCGCTTGTCGATGTAGCGCACCACGCCGTCCGGGACCAGATACCAGACGGGGTCGCCCTGGGCGACTCTCGCCCGGCAGTCGGTGGAGGAGATCGCGAGCGCGGGAACCTCGACGAGTGAGACCCCGCCCTTGGGGAGCCCGTCGTCGGTGAGGTCGTGGCCCGGACGGGTGACGCCGATGAAGTGGGCGAGCGAGAAGAGCTCCTCGGCGTCGCGCCAGGTGAGGATCTGCGCCAGCGCGTCGGCCCCGGTGATGAAGAAGAGGTCCGCGTCACCGTTGAGGGAGCTCAGGTCCCTGAGGGTGTCGATGGTGTAGGTCGCGCCGCCGCGGTCGATGTCGATCCGGCTGACCGAGAACTGCGGGTTGGAGGCCGTGGCGATGACCGTCATCAGATAGCGGTCCTCGGCCGCGGACACGGCCTTGTGGCTCTTCTGCCACGGCTCCCCGGTCGGCACGAACACCACTTCGTCCAGATGGAACAGGGCGGCGACCTCGCTGGCCGCCACCAGGTGTCCGTGGTGGATCGGGTCGAAGGTTCCGCCCATCACGCCGAGTCGGCGCTTCCCGCGCCCGCCAGTAGGCACTTCCTGCTCTCCCATGCGTGCAGAGCCTACTGGCACGGCGGCGGCCGCCGGATCGGCGGTGTCGGTTCAGCGGTCGCGGTTGAAGCGGGTGGTGATCCACAGCAGCAGAAGCAGGGCACCGAAGGCGCCGAAGCCGGTGAGGTAGGGGCTGAGGCTTTCGTGGTTGCCGCCGTGCTCGGCCCCTTCGGCGAGGGTGACCAGGTGGGCGGCGGTGCTGTGGAGGCTCATCTTCGGCAGACCTATCGATCGGGGGCGGGAGCGGAGACTTCGCGCACATCGTATGCGGGCCGTCCCGGCGTGCTCACGCCGACTCAGGCGTTGGCGTCGCGCTCGGTGTTGCCGTCCGTGCCGTCCGCCGCCCGGCCGCCGCCCGTTCCGTCGACGGTGCCGGCGGCGTCGTCGCGGTATCCGCGCAGCAGGAACCAGGCGAGCAGGGCGCCGCCCACGATCGAGACGAGCAGCACGATCCGGAGCGTGTCGCCCGGGCCCTCCCCCACGGCGAGCAGGGCGGTGGCGATGGTGTCCGGCATGTCGGTCGTGCCCTTCGTTCGTCCTCGGCGCCCGAGTTATCCACAGGCTTCGGCACACGGTAACGCCAACGCCTAGGCTGGGCGCAGTCAGGGGGACGAGCACCGACTCGTACGAACAGGGGGCATCCATGACCGAGAACGTCCAGGGGAGCACGCCGAGCAGGCAGCGGAAGCGGTTCCCCGGCATCTCCTCGCGGGCCTACGAGCACCCGGCCGACCGCTCGGCGCTGGTGGCGCTGCGCAAGCTCAGCGGCTTCGACACGGCCTTCAAGGCGCTCAGCGGGCTGCTGCCGGAACGCAGCCTGCGACTTCTCTACCTCTCGGACTCCGTCCGGGTGAGCGACGCGCAGTTCAGTCACCTCAACGAGATGCTGCGGGACGCCTGTTACATCCTGGACCTGGAGAAGGTCCCGCAGATGTACGTGACGCAGGACCCGAAGCCCCAGGCGATGTGCATCGGTCTGGACGAGCCGATCATCGTGCTGACCACCGGTCTCGTGGAACTCCTCGACGAGGAGGAGATGCGGGCCGTCGTCGGTCACGAGGTCGGTCACGCCCTCTCCGGGCACGCGGTGTACCGCACGGTCCTGCTGTTCCTCACCAGCCTGGCGCTCAAGATCGCCTGGATTCCGCTGGGGACGGTCGCGATCACGGCCGTCGTGACGGCGCTGCGCGAGTGGTTCCGCAAGTCGGAGCTCTCCGCCGACCGGGCCGGGCTCCTCGTGGGACAGGACGTGCGGGCCTCGATGCGCGGTCTGATGAAGGTCGCCGGCGGCAACCACCTGCACGAGATGAACGTGGACGCGTTCCTCGCCCAGGCCGACGAGTACGAGAAGGCCGGTGACCTGCGGGACTCGGTCCTGAAGATTCTCAACGTGCTGCCGCGCTCGCACCCCTTCACCGCCGTCCGGGCGGCGGAGCTGAAGAAGTGGTCGGAGAGCCGCGACTACCAGCGGATCATGGACGGCCACTACCCGAAGCGGTCCGAGGACAAGGACACCTCGGTCACGGACTCCTTCCGCGAGTCGGCCGGGCACTACGCCGAGACCGTACGGACCAGCAAGGACCCGCTGTTCAAGCTGGTCGGGGACATAGCCGGCGGCGCCGGTGACCTGGCGGGCGACCTCGGCGGGCGGCTGCGCAACCGGTTCGGCGGCCAGGGCGCTCCGAAGGCGGACGGGGGGAAGGACTCCCCGAAGGCCGGCGGCGCGGACGGTCAGGGCGAGGGCTGAGCGTTCGGCGCCAGCGCCCCGCACAGCGGCGGAGCGGCGGGCCGGGCCGTGGCGTACGGGTCGGTGACCGCCGGCCCCTCGCCCGCCCCCGGCGCCTCCGCTCCCGCCAGGAGCGGCCTCAGGGAGCCCGTGGCGTCCGGGCCGCACGCCTGCGGTCCGGCCTCCACGGTGCTGATCAGCAGCTCGGTGCGGTGCGTCCGCAGGTCCTCGCGGTCGAAGCGGAAGCGCATCGCCCGGTGGACGGTGAAGAGGGACGCGGCGGCCGGTCCGGCGTTCCCGGTGGCCGGGCGGAGGGCGTAGGTGTACGTGTGGTCCGCCGTGACGTCCAGGGTGTCGGGGCCGACCTCCTCGAAGCGCAGGGCGCCCCGCACCCGGACCTCGGGGGCCGCGAGGGCGACCCGGCGCGGGTCGAAGCGGACGAGCCAGGCGGCGAGGGCGTGCCGGCCGTCGTCGGCGGGCGCCTCGACGCTCCGGTCGAACTGTTCCCACTGGTCGGGGTCGAGCAGCAGGCGCGGGGGGCGCACGGTGGCTCCGGACAGGACGCCGGGCTCCAGGGAGGAGGCCACCAGGTAGTCCTTGGCGATGGCGAGGGCGGTGACGACCTGGCTCTCGGCGAAGTGGGGGGTGCGTCCCGTGACGGGCAGGTCGATGCCGGCGGCCCCGGCGCGGTGGTGGGCGGCCGGGCTGCGGGCGAAGAGCCGGGCGGGCTCGCCGCCCGGGACGGGGTTCCGGGGGGCGAGCGGGACCACGGTGGTCCGCAGGGGCTCGGCGCGCTGGTCCGCCGGAGGCAGGTACGGGTTGCGGATGCCCAGGTAGACGGCGGTGCCGAAGGCGAGGAGGACGAGCAGGACCAGCAGGCCCGCCTGGCGGGGGCCGCTCCTCCTCTCCCGGGAGGGGAGGCTGCGGACGGCCTGGGCGTGCCCTTCCAGCCGTTCGCGGGCGGAGGACTCCTGGAGGCGGGCAGCGCGGACGAACTCCTCGTCGAAGACGACGGACCGGTACTCGTCCTCACCACCGCCGGGGAACCCCTCGGGCGTCCCTTCGGGCGGGTCGCCACGCCCTGCCATACCTTCAGGGTAGGTCCGCCGGGCCTTCGGTAAACGCCCAGGTACACGACAGATTCGGAAGAATTCCGCCATGAGGGTGCGGGGACGCGGCGAAGACACGGAGGTGGCCGGGCGGCGGGACGCGGTGCGGATCCGGAGGACCGCCGGGGGCTATTCGGGGGACGCGGAGCGTACGGCGGGCGCGCGGGCCGCGGGCGGGGCCGGGCTCGGGGCGTCGACGCCGGTGGTGGCCGGCGACGGGACACGGTCCTGGCGGTTGGCCGCGGCGCCCCGGTAGACGGCGCTGAAGGCGAGGGCGACCATGCCGACCCCCATGACGAGAGCGAGGACCCAGGCGACGGGGCGGTGCCAGCGCGCACGGCCCCGGTAGGGGCGCAGGGCTCCGCCGTGGCGGCCGTAGGGGCTGTCGTCGTCGCCGATGTCGTCGGGCTCGTAGACGGGGCCCGGGAGGTCGGGGTCGCCCCCGTGGAGGTCGTCGTCGGCCGGTCCGCCGGCGCGGGCACGGGCCGCCTCGGCCTCGGCGCGGGCCTGGGCCGCGGCCAGGAGCCGTTCGACCGCGGACGGTTCGTGCACGGGGGCGGCCCGTACGAACTCCTCGTCGAAGACCACGGCGGCGTGGACCTCGTCGGCGCCTCCGCGGTCGACAGAGTCCTCGGGGTCCCCGCCGTTCTGGAACGGCCTGCCCCCCACGTCGTCCGGCACGGATCCAGGGTAGACCCGGAAGGGGGTCGAGGGCAGGGAGAGTGCGAACCCTCCCCGCCCGTGACGGAGAAAGGTGCTACCGCACGTGGCCGTCGCCGGTGACGATGTACTTGGTCGAGGTCAGCTCGGGGAGCCCCATGGGGCCCCGGGCGTGCAGCTTCTGGGTGGAGATACCGATCTCGGCGCCGAAGCCGAACTGACCGCCGTCGGTGAACCGGGTGGAGGCGTTCACGGTCACCGTGGTGGAGTCGACCAGTTGGGTGAAGCGGCGGGCCGCGGCCTGCGAGGTGGTGACGATCGCCTCGGTGTGGCCGGAGGACCACATCCGGATGTGCTCCACGGCCTTGTCGAGGGAGTCGACGACGGCGGCGGCGATGTCGTACGAGAGGTACTCGGTCTCCCAGTCCTCGGGCGTGGCCGGGACGACGGTGGCCCGGGAGCCCTCGGCGAGGGCGAGGACCCGCTCGTCGGCGTGGACGGTGACGCCGGCCTCGGCGAGGGCGTCGAGGGCCCTGGGGAGGAACGCCTCGGCGACGTCCTGGTGGACGAGGAGGGTCTCGGCGGCGTTGCAGACGCTGACCCGCTGGGCCTTGGAGTTGATCAGGATGTCGACGGCCATGTCGAGGTCGGTCTCGGCGTCGACGTAGACGTGGCAGTTGCCGGTGCCGGTCTCGATGACCGGGACGGTGGACTCCTCGACCACGGTCCGGATGAGGGAGGCACCGCCGCGCGGGACGAGGACGTCGACCAGGCCGCGGGCGCGCATCAGTTCGCGGACCGACTCGCGGGACTCGCCGGGGACGAGCTGGATCGCGTCGGCGGGCAGTCCGGCGCCCCCGACGGCGTCGCGCAGGACGGTCACCAGGGCGCTGTTGGAGGCGTACGCGGAGGAGGAGCCGCGGAGGAGGACGGCGTTGCCGGACTTGAGGCAGAGGGCGGCGGCGTCGACGGTGACGTTGGGGCGGGCCTCGTAGATGATGCCGACGACGCCGAGGGGGACGCGGACCTGGCGCAGGTCGATCCCGTTGGGGAGGGTGGAGCCGCGGACGACCTCGCCGACGGGGTCGGGCAGCGCGGCCACGTCGCGGACGTCGGCGGCGATGGCCCGGACGCGCTCCGGGGTGAGGGTGAGCCGGTCGATGACGGCCTCGCTGGTCCCGGCCTCCCGGGCCCTGGCGATGTCCACGGCGTTGGCCTCGACGATCTCGGCGGTGCGCACGTCGAGGGCGTCCGCGATCGCCAGCAGGGCGTCGTCCTTGGCCGCGCGCGGGAGTGGCGCGATTTCGGCGGCGGCGCCACGGGCCCGGTAGGCGGCCCGGACGACCGGGGAGAGGTTGTCGAGGGGCATGAGCGAGGTCATGTCCGCAGGGTACTGGCACCCCCGCGGACATCCCTCCCGTATCCCGCACTCCGAGACGTGCCCCGGCCGGGCGGCGCGCCCCGCCCCTGAGACCCGCTCCGGGCGGCGGGCCCGTCCCTCAGTACGGGTGGACGCCGACCGGGGCGGCGGGCGGCGGGCCGTAGCCCTCCGCGATCCGCTGGTGGTAGGTCTCGCGGTCGATGACCTCCAGGCCCACGATCTCCCACGGCGGCAGCTTGGCCGTCTGCCGGTGCTCGCCCCACAGGCGCAGGGCGACGGCCGCCGCGTCGTGCAGGTCGCGGGCCTCCTCCCAGTACCGGATCTCCGCGTGATCACCGGCGTAACGGCTGGTCAGCAGGAAGGGGTGGTCGTGGGCCAGCTGTTCGAGCCCGCGTCGCACCTCCTTCAGCGGCGACTCCACGCCCGACACGCTGAGCGTGATGTGCCAGAGCCTGGACACGGGCCGCTGCCGTTCCCCGGCGCGTGCCTCGTGCGTCTCGCGTGCCTCGTGCGGGTCGGTGGTGGACCCGGTCCTCCTGTCCGTGGACCCGTCCCGTGCCTCGTCGAAGTCGGCTCCGGCCTCGACACTGGTCAGGGCGCGTTCGGCAGTCCCGCGGGGCGGTGCCCCAGGGCGCGCTCGTCTCACCGGCGGCCTCCTGTGTGATGCGTGCGGTGCTGTACCCGCCTTGCTCGTACCCCCGGGACAAAGTTGACCAGTCCGAGGCGGCGCGTGGGGCGGTTTTGGGGAACGTCCCTTCCGGACGGCCGTGGTTTCGGCCGTTTCGGCACGGGGGCTCAGCGGATGACGACGAGGCCGTCGCGGTGCACGACCTCGCGTTCGTACTCGGGTCCCAGCTCCCCGGCGAGCTCGTGGGTGGAGCGGCCGAGCATCCGGGGGATCTCCTTGGCGTCGAAGTTGACGAGGCCGCGGGCGACGGCCCGGCCGGCGGTGTCGCGCAGTTCGACGGGGTCACCGGCCACGAAGTCCCCCTCGGCGGCCACGACGCCGGCCGCGAGCAGGGACTTCTTCCCCTCGACCACGGCACGGACGGCCCCGTCGTCCAGGGTGAGGGAGCCCTGCGGGGTGGAGGCGTGGGCGAGCCAGAGGAGCCGGTCGGCGGAGCGGCGGCCGGTGCGGTGGAAGTACGTGCCGGTGTCCCGGCCGGCGAGGGCGTCGGCGGCACGGCTGGCGGAGGTGAGGACGACGGGGATGCCGGCGGCGGCGGCGATCCGGGCCGCCTCGACCTTGGTGACCATGCCGCCGGTGCCGACGCCCGCCTTGCCCGCGGAGCCGATCTCGACGTGGGCGATGTCCGAGGGGCCGGTGACCTGCGCGATCCTCGACGTACCGGGCTTGGAGGGGTCGCCGTCGTAGAGTCCGTCGACGTCCGAGAGCAGCACGAGCAGGTCGGCGCGGACGAGGTGGGCGACGAGGGCGGCGAGCCGGTCGTTGTCGCCGAAGCGGATCTCGTCCGTGGCCACGGTGTCGTTCTCGTTGACGACCGGCAGCGCACCCATGGTGAGGAGCTGGTCGAGGGTCCGGTACGCGTTGCGGTAGTGGGCGCGCCGGCTGGTGTCGTCGGTGGTGAGGAGGACCTGGCCGACGCGGACGCCGTAGCGGGCGAAGGAGGCGGTGTAGCGGGCGACGAGGAGGCCCTGGCCGACGCTGGCGGCGGCCTGCTGGCGGGCGAGGTCCTTGGGGCGGCGGGTGAGGCCGAGCGGGGCGAGGCCGGCGGCGATGGCGCCGGAGGAGACGAGGACGATCTCCTTCTCGCCGCCGTCGCGCACCCTGGCGAGCACGTCGACGAGGGCGTCGACCCGGTCGGCGTCGAGACCTCCGGAGGCCGTGGTGAGCGAGGAGGACCCGACCTTGACGACGATCCTGCGGGCCTCCGTCACGTACTGCCTCGACCTGTCCGTCTGACCCGTCACCTGCGTCGTCACCCGTGCCGTCCTCGCTCGCCCGTCCCGCCACGCGCTCCGCGCCGCGGCTGCCGGGCAATCTACGCGAGCCGGGAGGGCTGCCGCTCGTCCGTTTCGCTCTCCGGACCGGTCCCGGCGGGGTCCTGGCCGGTGCCGCGCGGCACCAGGATGCGCTGGGAGATCAGGTAGGTGAAGGGGATCGCGACGACGGCCGCCGCGAGTGGCGCGATCCGGTCGTCCATGCCGGCCCAGGTGACGAGCGCGTAGAGACCGACGCTCTGGACGAGGTAGTTGGTGACGTTGGTGAGGGGGAAGAGGGCGAACTTCTTCCAGGTGGGACGGGTGCGGTAGGTGAAGTAGGTGTTGAGGAAGAAGGAGCCGATCATGCTGAGGACGAAGGCGAGGGAGTACGCGGCGAAGTACGGCATCCACGGGTGGAGGAGCAGGTAGCACCCGAAGAACGTGCCGGTGTTGACCCCGCCGACCAGGCCGAAGCGGAAGATCTCCGCGAGCCGTGCCCGCCGCGCGGCGGCCTGCCCGCCGGAACCGGTCGCCCCGGCCGCGCCGGTCGCTCCGGCGGCTCCGGACACCCCGCCCGTCCCGACGGCCCCGGACACCCCGGCCGCACCGGACGCCCCGGCGGCCCCGGCGGCCCCGGACGGCGCCCCGCCCGTGCCGTGCGGCTCCGCGGCACCGTCCTCCCCGCGGCGGTCCGTGCCCATCAGTGCTCCCGCTCGGTGGAGGCGAGACGGGTGCGCTCGACGGCGGAACGGGCGGGCGAGCGGTGGGTCTCCTTGACGAGGAAGTGCGGACGGCGCTTCGTCTCGTAGTAGATGCGGCCGATGTACTCCCCGATCAGGCCCAGCATCATCATCTGCACGCCCCCGAGGCCCACGATGATCGCGACCAGGGTGACGTACCCGGGCGAGGTGACGCCCTGGGTGAGGGCGTTGACGACCACCCAGACCACGTACAGGGCGGCGAGGCCGGTCAGCACCATGCCGAGCCAGAGGGCGATGCGCAGCGGACGGTTGTTGAAGGAGATCAGCCCGTCCATGCCGTAGTTGACCAGGGAGCTGAACTTCCACTTCGTCTCACCGCCCTCGCGCGCGGCGTTCTTGTAGTCGAAGGTGACGGCGTCGAAGCCGATCCAGGAGAAGAGGCCCTTGGAGAAGCGGTTGTACTCGGGGAGCGAGAGCAGGGCGTCGACGGCGGGACGGGAGAGGAGGCGGAAGTCCCCGACGCCGTCCATGATCTCCACGTCCACCCAGCGGTTGACCGCCCGGTAGTAGGTGCGGCTGAGGGCGCTGCGGATCTTCTTGTCGCCCTCGCGGGTGCGCCGCGCTATCACCTGGTCGTGGCCCTGGTGGTAGAGGTCCAGCATGCGTCCGAGCAGCTCGGGCGGGTGCTGGAGGTCCGCGTCCATGATCACCACGGCGTCGCCGGCGGCCTTGCGCAGGCCCGCGAGCATGGCCGCCTCCTTGCCGAAGTTGCGACTGAAGGAGGCGTACTGCGTGTGGCCCGGGTGCCGGGTGGCGATCTCGCGGAGCTTGCCGAGCGTTCCGTCGGAGCTGCCGTCGTCCACGTAACAGATCTCGTAGTCGACCTGGAGGGTGTCGAGCACCTGACGCATCCGCGCGTCGAAGAACTCGACGACGTCTTCCTCGTTGAAGCAGGGGACGACGACGGAAAGTTTGATCATGGAACGGTCACTCCAGAGGAATGGGCAAGCACGTTCTGAGGGGCCGCCACCGGGCTCTCATTCCAGTGGCACAAGGCGGCACAGGGTGGTGACGGCCGTCCGGCGCGCTCCGCGCGGCGGCTCCGGTCGACGTGCCGTCCATACAATAAAGCATGCGGGAAAGGGCTTGAAAATAAGTGGCATTTCACCCGTTTGTCACTTTTCGAGAGAGCCCCGAAGCAGCAGGAGTCACCACCGGTGAGCAGGATCACCGCCCCCGAGTGCGGCGAGTCGCCGACGGCCGAGGGCGAAACGGGAAGCGGCGCGCGCGGCGGGAAAGCGTTCCCCCGAGCACTGAACGGGGTCGCGCTCGCCGTCGCCGCCGGCTCGGGGGCGCTGCTCTCGGTCGGCGCCTTCCTCGGCCTCTACGTACGCCCCACCTCCGACGACTGGTGCGCCCTCTGGAAGACCCGGGACATGGGCGTCCTCGGAATCAGCGCGGACTTCTACCGCACCCAGAACGGGCGCGTCACCAACGCCTTCCTCACCGGCCTCGTCTACCTCGACGGCATGCGGGGGGCGAAGCTGATGCCCGTCCTGCTGGTGGTGGGGTTCGGCGTCGTCCTCACCCTCCTCGGCCGCGCCGCGCTGCGCGCCCTGGGCCACCCCCGGCCCCCCGTCGTACTCCTCCTGGCCGCGGTGGCGCTCTTCGAGGCGCTCCTGTTCTTCGCGGGCACGCGCGCCTACCAGGTACTGCTCTGGGCCCCGGCCACCCTTTCGCACACCCTGCCGAGCCTGATCGGCCTCACGGCCGTGCTCGGAGCGGTCGTCGCGGCCCGTTCCCCGCGCCCCCGGGCCCGGAGGGCCGGCGTGGCCATGGCGGTCGTGACCGGTCTGGCGATCGGCATGCTCAGTGAGCCGTTCACCATGGTCGCCGGGATCTTCGCCGCCGCCGCCGGGCTCGCCTGCCTCCCCCGCTTCGGCCGGACGAAGGACCGGTACGTCACCCTCTGGTGCGCCGCCGCCTGCGCGGGGCTCGCCGGGGGCCTCGTCCTCCTGTACACCTCCCCGGGCGCGCGGTGGCGCCGCGCGCAGACTCCGCAGGAGCCCATGACCCTCGAAGGGGCGGGAGAGACGTTCCACGACTGGTGGCGCATCTGGCAGACGATCGGCGGCCAGTGGGCGTACCTGGGAGCCGCCGCCGTCGGCGTCCTGCTGGGTCTGGGCGTCGCCTTCGCCGGACGGCCCGGCGTCCGCGCCCCTTCCGCCGGGGCGGACCGCCCGCGCCGGGTGCCGTGGGCCCTGGCGCTCCTGCCCGTGCCGCTGATCGCCCTGGCCAGCCTGGGCGTCACGTACGGCCTGCGCAGCGGGTACGGCCCGACCGGCTGGACGTACGGCCGGACCTGGACGAACTTCGTCGTCCCGCTGCTGCTCACCCTCTGCGCGTACGGGGCGGCGGCCGGCCACCGGCTCGGGCGGCTCCTCCTGGCTCCCGGCCGATCCGCCTCCCGCGCCGCCACGCTGACCGTGGCGGGCGCGCTGACCGTGGCGGGCGCGCTCGCCCTGGGCAGCGCGACCGCCCTGGTGCGGCCGGTCTACACGATGACCGGGCAAACGGTGTACCGGAGCATCGCCTGGGACCACCAGAACGCCCGGATCCGCGCGGAGGCGGCGAAGGGGGCCACGGAGGTGACGTACCGCCCCCTGCCCATCGCCTCGCTCGCGGAGCCCTTCTTCACCGAGGCGTACGCACGGGACTGGGTGGCGCAGTGCGCGGCCCGGTACTACGGAGTGGACCGCGTCCGCCGGCCCTGACCGTCCGGAGAGCGGGGCGGCACGCCCGGGCCCGGCTCCCTCCCCCCGGTTCCCACCGTCCGGAACCCGGCGGCGTGTGTTCCCCGTCACCCCTCCCGGCCGCTCGCGGAGGGAGGTGGGGTACCTTCTCGGCACGTGCGGCCCCGCGCGGACGCGGCGGAGCGGGGAACGCCCGTACGGGCGACTCCTCGTACGCGAGGATGGTTGCCCCGCGGACCCGGTCCGCTCCATCACGATCGGGACACAGCGCGCGCCGCCCCGCCGGAAGCCGCGACGAACCGCGCGGGGAACACCAGGTAGCTTGGACGTGCCTGGAGGAAAGACAAGTGGATCGAGGTGCAAGTGCCTGACGTCTCCGTGGTCGTCATCGCCTACAACGACGCAGAGCGTCTCCCGACGGCCGTTCGGTCGGTGCTGGACCAGACCCTGCACGGCGTCGAAGTGGTGATCGTCGACGACTGCAGCAAGGACAACACCTTCGAGGTCGCCCAGGCGCTCGCCGCCGCTCACCCGGACCGGGTGAGGGCCTTCCAGCTGCCGCAGAACAGCGGTGGCTGCGGCGCGCCCCGCAACCACGGCATCCAGCAGTGCGCCGGCGACTACGTCATGTTCCTCGACAGCGACGACGTGCTCGAACGCAACGCCTGCCGCAACATGCTCGACGCCGCCGAGAGCACCGGTGCGGACATCGTCTCCGGCCTCTGCGTCCGCGTGCACCTGGACAGCCGCCACAAGAAGACCACCGCCTGGTACCCGTGGCTCTACTCCGCGACCCGGACGATCGAGTCGATCACCGAGCTGCCGGACCTGCTGACCTTCGACACCCTGTCGACGAACAAGTGCTACCGCCGTGCGTTCCTCCTGGAGTCCGGCCTCGAGTTCCCGGTCGGCATCCACTACGAGGACCTGCTCTTCTCGGCCCAGGCGTACGTCGCCGCGAGCCGGATCACGCTCATCCCGAACACGGTCTACCACTGGAACGTGCAGGAGAGCGCCGCCGCCAAGTCGATCAGCAACCGGCGGCACGAGATCGCCAACTTCGTGCACCGCATGGAGATCCACCGCCGCGTGGACGCCCTCCTGGAGAGCAAGGGCTACGAGGAGCTCAAGTACCGCAAGGACATCAAGTTCCTCAAGCACGACCTGGTCCTCCACTTCCGCGACCTGGCGCTGCTCGACGAGGACTACCGGCGCGAGTTCGCCGACCTGGCCAACGGCTACCTCGCCGAGATCGACCCGCGGGCGTACGAGGAGGTGCAGCCGCTGCACGCCATCTGCGCCTACCTGCTGAGCAAGGAGGACTGGGACAACCTGCTCCCGGCCACCGAGGCGCTCACCAACCCGGGCCGCCTCACCTCCCCGCTCGCCGAGGTCGACGAGCGGATCTACTGGTGCGACCGGCACCTGGACACCGAGCAGGGCCGTCAGATCCTCGACGTCACCCCGCGCGGCTTCCACGTCCGTCCGCTCACGGCGCTCGCCCTCGGCAACAAGCTGACCTCGTACGCGAGCACCGACGGCGTCGTCGAACTCGCCGGCCGGGTGGTCAACCCGCTGGGACGGATCGCCCCGGACGCGAAGCTCGGCGCCGTCATCGAGTTCTCGGCCCGCCGCAGCGTCGGCGGCAAGACCGCCCGCATCCCCGTGACCTCGGTCCGGCACGCCGGCCGGTGGATCGAGTGGGAGGGCACGGTGGACGTCGCCCGCGCCGTCCGCCCGCTCGGGATCATCGACGCCGTCTGGGACGTGCGCGTGATCCTCACGGTCGACGGCCAGCGGCTGCGCACCCGGGTCTCCGTCGGCGGCACCGCCCTCGACGACGCCCGCTCCCTGAAGGTCCGCCCCCGGCTGACGACGCTGGTCTCCGACCGCTTCGTCCCCGAGATCACCAAGAAGGGCAACCTCTCCTACGTGCTCTCCGCCGAGGGCAAGGCCGCCGTGCGCGCCTCCTCGGTGATCGAGGAGGCCATGCACGGGCGCGCCGCCCGGCTGGCGAAGACGAGCCTGCGCCGCCTGCTGAAGGCCAAGAAGGACCTGAACTCGGGCGAGACCAAGCTGCGCGTCTACCACGAGTTCTACAGCAAGCTGCCGATCCGCAAGGGGCTCGTGGTCTTCGAGAGCCACCTCGGCAAGCAGTACAGCGACAGCCCCCGCGCGATCTACGAGGAGATGCGCCGCCAGGGCGTCGCCTTCGAGGCCGTCTGGTCCTACGCGGGCGCGGAGCCGACCGGCTTCCCCGAGGACGCCACGCTGGTGCGGCGCTGGAGCTGGCAGTACCTGCGGGCGCTCGCCCAGGCCGAGTTCTGGATCGACAACCAGGGCTTCCCGCTGCGCCTCACCAAGCGCCCGGGAACCACGTACATCCAGACCTGGCACGGCACCGCCCTCAAGCGGATGGGCTTCGACGAGCCCAACACCAAGGCCCGCGGGCTCGCCGCCCAGGCGTCCTTCCAGCAGTCCCTGGACCGCTTCGACCACTTCCTGATCCGCGGCGAGCACGACCGGCGCACCCTCGCGAAGGGCTTCCGGCTCCGCGACGAGGTGCTGCTGCCCGTCGGCTACCCGCGCAACGACGGCCTCGCCGAGGCGCGTCGCAGGGAGGCGGAGACCGGCGTCCGGGAGCGCGGTCCGCTCGCGGCCGAGCTGGGCGTCGACCCGGAGAAGAAGGTGCTGCTGTACGCGCCGACCTTCCGGGCCGCCCCGGGCGGCAAGGTGCGCGCCTTCCAGGCCCCGTTCGACGTGGAGGAGTTCGCCGAGCGCTTCGGCGAGACGCACACCCTGCTGATCAGGACCCACTACCTGAACAGCGTGACCCTGCCGCCCTCGGTCAGGGGGCGGGTCGTCGACGTCTCCGAGCAGCACGACATCACCCCGCTCCTCGCCCTCGCGGACGGGCTGATCACCGACTACTCGTCCGTGATGTTCGACTACGGCCTGCTCGACCGTCCGATGGTCTTCTTCGCCTACGACTACGACGAGTACGCCAAGGAGAACCGGGGCACCTACTTCGACCTGAAGGAACGCGCGCCGGGCCCGGTCGTGGAGACGGCGGAGGAACTCTTCGACGTGATCGCCGACTTCAAGGACGAGGCCGACACCAAGTACGCGGCGGCCCGTCAGCGGTTCAACGCGGAGTTCAGCGAGTACGACCGGGGCGACGCGGCCCGTCGGATCGTCGCCAAGTTCTTCACCGGGAGCGGGAAGTGACCCATCAGACCACTGCGTCCGGCGGCCGCGACATCTTCATCGTCTCCAACAGCGTGGACGAGATGGGCGGTGTGACCACCTGGACCCACCAGATGGCCCGGGAGTTCACCGACCGCGGCCACCGGGTCCACGTCATCGGCATCACCCCGGCCCCGGCGGGCCGGCAGCACGAGTTCCCGGACCCCCTGCCGTACGCCACCACCACCCTGTACGACGCGCACCCGCCGCAGGTGCGGCCGCTGCGCGGTCTCAAGGGGAGGCTCAACGCGGCGGAGCGGCGGCGCCACGCCGCGCGGGCCGCCGGGATGCGGGAGCGCGCGGACCGGCTGACGGCGCTCTTCGCCGCCGCCCGGCCCGGCGCGATCGTGATCGTGACCCAGGTGTGGGCGATGGAGTGGGTCGCCCTCGCCGACACCAAGGGCCACGTGGTGATCGGCATGAGCCACGAGTCGTACGCGGCCAGCGCCGCGTCCTCGCGGCTCGCCCGGGTGAAGCGCTACTACAAGGACGTCGACCGGCTCCTCGTCCTCACCCCGGGCGACGCGGACCAGTGGATCCGCGCCGGCATGGACAACGTCGGCCACATGCCGAACGCCCTGCCGTTCATGCCCCCGGCCCCGGTGCCGCGCGACGAGAAGGTCGTCGTCTCCGTCGGCCGCCTCTCGCACGAGAAGGGCGTCGACATGCTGCTCGACAGCTGGGCCGAGGTCGCTCCCCGTCATCCCGACTGGAAGCTGCGGATCTACGGCACCGGTGACGAGGAGCAGGCCCTGCTGCGGCGGACCACCGAACTGGGCCTCGACGGGTCCGTGGAGTGGATGGGCCGCACCAACGACGTGCTGGGCGCGCTCTCCGGGGCGTCGGTGTTCGCGCAGGCGTCCCGCGCCGAGGGCTTCCCGATCACCCTCCTGGAGGCGATGGCGGCGGGCGTTCCCTGTGCCGCGTTCGACTGCGCGCCGGGCGTCCGGGAGATCATCCGGGACGGCGAGGACGGGCTGCTCGCACGGCTCGGCAACGCGCTGGAACTCGGCGGGCACATCAGCACGCTGATCTCCGACAAGGAGCTGCGCGACCGGATGGGCGACGCGGCCTTCGAGAACGTGAAGCGGTACTCGGCCGACGAGATCACCGACCGCTGGGAGGCGCTGTTCGCCTTCCTGGAGCGCTGACGGTCCGGCGACGCGTACGGGCACGGCAACGGGCCGGGGAGTCGAACTCCCCGGCCCGTTGCCGTGCGTCCGTTCCGGTCAGACGGTGGCGCCCCGGCGCGCGACCCAGCCCTCCCAGGCGGAGCCGACCATGTCGCGCACGTCGTGGCGGGCCTTCCAGCCCAGTTCGGCGGCGATGCGGTCGGCGGAGGCCACGACCCGGGCGGGGTCGCCGGCGCGGCGCGGGGTGACGACGGGCTCGGTCGTGTGCCCGGTGATCTCGTTGATCAGCGTGACCATCTCGGTGACGGAGACGCCCTCGCCCCGGCCGATGTTGACGGTCAGGTCGCGCGGCTCGCCCGCCTCGGCCCACTCCGCGAGCTTGCGCGCCGCGACGAGGTGGGCGTCGGCCAGGTCCTCGACGTGGATGTAGTCGCGGACGCAGGTGCCGTCCGGGGTGTCGTAGTCGTCGCCGAAGACGCGCGGGGACTCGCCCGCGTCGAGGCGCTCGAAGACCATCGGGACCAGGTTGAAGACGCCGGTGTCGGCGAGTTCGGGGGTCGCCGCGCCGGCCACGTTGAAGTAGCGCAGGCAGGCCGTCGAGATGCCGTGGGCCCGGCCGGCGGCACGGACCAGCCACTCGCCGACGAGCTTGGTCTCGCCGTAGGGGCTCATCGGCCGGCAGGGGGTCTCCTCGGTGACGAGGTCGACGTCCGGCATGCCGTAGACGGCGGCCGAGGAGGAGAAGAGGAAGTTGCGCACGCCCGCGGCGGCGACGGCCTCCAGGAGGACCGTGAGGCCGGTGACGTTCTCGCGGTAGTAGTGCAGGGGCAGCTCGACCGACTCGCCGACCTGCTTCTTCGCGGCGAGGTGGACGACGCCGGTGACGCCGTGTTCGGCGATCGTCCGGTCCAGCACCTCACGGTCGAGCGTCGAACCGATCACCAGGGGGACGCCCTCCGGAACCCGCTCCGCGTAGCCCGTGGACAGGTCGTCGAGGACGACGACCCGCTCGCCCGCCCGCGTCATGGCACGGACCACATGCGAACCGATGTAACCGGCGCCGCCGGTGATCAGATAAGTCATAGCGCCCCAAACCCTTTCACTGAGAACTGCGGACGAGCCGGCGGAGCCGGGTCTCGACCGCCCGGAACCCTCCCCGGGCACCGGGTGCGATGCGTAGCGCCATCGAACCGTTGGCCGTGACGTACTGCTGCACGAGAAGTACACCGTACCGGCTGCTCGGAAGCGCCGATCGCCACGGGGAGCCGTCCGGCGGCCGGAGCGCGGTCGTGTACGACTCGCCGTTCGCGCAGGTCACCGTGGCGGTGACGTCCCACTGCTGGAGGCCCCGGAACCCGCGTCGGCGCCCGGCGCCGGCGAGCCCGGTGAACCGGACCGGGACCCGGCCGGTCCAGTGCTCCTCCGCCCCGCTCCGGGCGTGCAGTTCGGTCCGTTCGGTACGGGCGGGCTCGTCGTCGCCGCGCGGCACGAACGCGATGTCGGCGGTACGGGGCCCGGCCTCGGCGAGCCGCCCGTACAGGTCCCGCACGGTGATCCGCAGGTCGCCGCCGCGCAGGGTGGCGTCCACCACGAGCGGCAGTTCGGCGAGGGGCAGTCCGTCCGTGCCGTCGAGCCGGGCCTCCGGCAGGTCCCCGGACCAGACGGCGGCGGTGCGGGTGCCCGCGTACGGCGGGAGCAGACGGGCCGGGCGGGCGGACAGCCGCGACAGCCGGAGCAGGTCGCGCGGCTCCTCCGCGGCCAGCAGGAACCGGGCCGCCCAGCGGGCGGGGGCGACGGCGGCGGCGATCTCGGGCTCCTGGAAACCGGCCAGGTACGCGCGGGTGACCTTCCACCACTCGGCGCGGTGCGCCTCGTCGCGCGACCGCAGGTCCCTGGCGTACATCCGCAGGTCGTGTTCGAGGAACTTGGTGCGGCAGGCGGCCGCGAGGTCCGCGCGCCCCGCGTCGGCGAAGGCCCCGACGGCCGCGCGGTGGGCGTCGATCCGGGACCGCCAGTTGGAGACGCCCTCCCGGTCGAGGGAGATGGACAGCCGGGAGGCGGCGCGCCGGACGTGCCAGACGTAGACGGTGTCGGGGACCACGGCGACGCGGGGGACGACGGCGTACACCCGGGCGGTGAAGAGGAAGTCCTCGTAGACGAACCGGCCGTCGGGGAAGCGGATGCCGTGCTCGTCGAGGAAGGCGCGCTCGTAGACCTTGTTGACGCAGAGGGTGTCGTGGACGAGGGGACGCAACTCCTCGGGCGTCTCCAGGACGGCCGGTTCCCGGTAGAGGGCGGGCTGCCAGCGGACGTCCCGGCCCTCGGGGAGTTCGCGCCGTACGCAGGCGCCCACGGCCACCGGGGCGCGGTGCCGCAGGGCGGCGGAGACCAGGGCCTCGGCGGCGCCGGGCGGCAGGACGTCGTCGCTGTCCAGGAACATGACGTAGGGGGCGGTGGCGGCCCGGACGCCGTCGTTGCGCGGGGTGCCGCAGCCCCCGCTGTTCTCCGTACGGCGCACCACCCGCACCCGGGGGTGCAGGGCGGCCAGTTCGTCGAGGACCCGCGCCGTGCCGTCGCCGGAACAGTCGTCCACCGCCACGACCTCGGCCACCACGGGGCCCTGGTCGAGCGCGGACCTGATGGCCTCGCCGACCAGCTCCTCGTCCTCGTAGGCGATGACCACGACGCTGAGGCGGCCTGCGGTTCCGGGGGCGGGGTCGGTGCTCACAGCAGGATTTTACGGGAGCCCCCCGGCCGGCCCGTCGGCCGGTCGGAGGGCTCCTCCCGCCACCGGAACGGCTCCCCTACCGTCAGGAGGAGCCGAAACCGCTAGAACGGGTTGAACTCGTCGAACTCGCGCTGCGGGTCGTCGCGCTCCGCCTCGCGGTCCCGGCGGCGCTGCGCCGCCGGGCGCGGGGCCTCCAGACGGTGGTCCTCGCCGCGGCGGCCGAGCATCTCGGCTCCGGCCATCATGGTGGGCTCCCAGTCGAAGACGACCGCGTTCTCCTCGGGGCCGATCGCGACGCCGTCGCCCCCGCGGGCGCCCGCCTTCATCAGCGCGTCCTCGACGCCGAGGCGGTTGAGGCGGTCGGCCAGGTAGCCCACGGCCTCGTCGTTGTTGAAGTCGGTCTGGCGGACCCAGCGCTCCGGCTTCTCGCCGCGCACCCGGTAGACGTCCTCGGCCTCGTCGTACGTGACCGTGAAGCCCGTCTCGTCGACGGCCTTCGGGCGGATGACGATGCGGGTCGCCTCCTCCACCGGCTTGGCCGCGCGGGCCTCGGCCACGATGCCGGCGAGGGCGAAGGAGAGCTCCTTCAGACCGGTGCGGGCCACGGCGGAGACCTCGTACACCTGGTAGCCGCGCGCCTCCAGGTCCGGGCGGATCATGTCCGCGAGGTCCTGGCCGTCCGGGATGTCGATCTTGTTGAGGACGACGACCCGGGGCCGGTCCTCCAGACCGCCGTACTGCCGCAGTTCCTCCTCGATGACGTCGAGGTCGGAGAGCGGGTCGCGGTCGGACTCCAGGGTCGCCGTGTCCAGGACGTGGACGAGGACCGAGCAGCGCTCCACGTGGCGGAGGAACTCCAGGCCCAGGCCGCGGCCCTGGCTCGCGCCCGGGATCAGGCCCGGCACGTCCGCGATGGTGTAGACGGTCGCGCCGGCGGTGACGACGCCCAGGTTCGGGACGAGCGTCGTGAAGGGGTAGTCCGCGATCTTCGGCTTGGCGGCCGACAGGACCGAGATGAGGGAGGACTTGCCGGCGCTCGGGTAGCCGACGAGGGCCACGTCGGCGACGGTCTTGAGCTCCAGGACGATGTCCCGGGCCTCGCCGGGCTCGCCGAGGAGCGCGAAGCCGGGGGCCTTGCGGCGCGCCGAGGACAGCGCCGCGTTGCCGAGGCCGCCGCGTCCGCCCTGGCCCGCGACGAAGGTGGTGCCCTGGCCGACCAGGTCGGCGAGCACGTTGCCCTGCTTGTCGAGGACGACGGTGCCGTCGGGCACGGTCAGGACCAGGTCCTGGCCGTCCTTGCCGGAACGGTTGTCGCCCGCGCCCGGCTGGCCGTTGGTGGCCTTGCGGTGCGGCGAGTGGTGGTAGTCGAGCAGGGTGGTGACCGCCTGGTCGACGACCAGGATCACGTCACCGCCACGGCCGCCGTTGCCGCCGTCGGGGCCGCCGAGCGGCTTGAACTTCTCCCGGTGAACGGAGGCGCAGCCGTGGCCTCCGTTACCCGCGGCGACGTGCAGCTCGACGCGGTCCACGAAGGTGGTCATGGGGGTGCCTCCAGAGAAATACGTGCGGGATGTCTATCTAGTAACACGCGAAAGGCGGACCCGCTTCCCTTCCGGGAAGTGAGGTCCGCCTCCGCAAAGTATTCCGATCAAACGACCGGAACGATGTTCACGACCTTGCGGCCACGGTGGGTGCCGAACTGCACCGAACCGGCCTGCAGGGCGAACAGCGTGTCGTCGCCGCCACGGCCGACGCCCGCGCCCGGGTGGAAGTGAGTGCCGCGCTGGCGGATCAGGATCTCACCCGCGTTGACGACCTGACCGCCGAAACGCTTCACGCCGAGGCGCTGGGCGTTGGAGTCACGACCGTTCCGGGTGGACGATGCGCCCTTCTTGTGTGCCATTGCTCAGTCCCTCTTTACTTCGCGGCCGACGGGATCGCGGTGACCTTGATCGCCGTGTACTGCTGACGGTGACCCTGGCGACGACGGTAGCCGGTCTTGTTCTTGTAGCGCAGGATGTCGATCTTGGCGCCCTTGTGGTGGTCCACGACCTCGGCCGTGACCTTGATGCCGTCGAGGACCCACGGGTCGCTGGTCACGGCATCGCCGTCGACAACGAGCAGGGTCGAGAGCTCGACCGTGTCGCCGACCTTGGCAGTGGAAATCTTGTCAACCTCAACGATGTCGCCGACAGCAACCTTGTGCTGGCGACCACCGCTGCGCACGATGGCGTACACGCGGATCTCTCTCTCACTCGGGATGAAACCTCTGACGCCAGCCGCCCACACGGACCCGGGGGTCCGTGGCGTTCCGGAATCGGACGAGCGGCCTCTCCCGGCGGGCGGGAGGGAGGTGCTCAGAGGCGCGGCGTGTCAAGAGACACGCCGACGGTCAAGGGTACGGGCGGCTGCCACGAGGGGTCAAATCCGCCCGAGCGGTGCGGGCCGCTCCCCCTCCGGGGAGGGGGAGCGGCCCGCACCCGCCGGTCAGTCCTGGGCCGGGGCGGCGGGCTTCTCCGCCGTCTTCTTGGCCGCGGTCTTCTTGGCGGTCGTCGTCTTCTTCGCCGCGGTCTTCTTGGTCGCCGCCGTCTTCTTGGCGGTGGCCTTCTTGGCCGTGGTCTTCTTCGCCGCGGTCTTGCGCGCCGCCGTCTTCTTGGCGGGAGCGGCCTCGGCCTCGGTACCGCTCTCCGGGATCCCGGACGCGGCCGGGGCCGTGGTGACCACGACGACGGCGGCCTCCTCGGCGCCCGCGGGCGAACCGGCGGGGGCGGTGGCCTTGCGGACCACCCGGCGGCGGGCGCGCGGCGGGGCGGCCGCGGGGACCTCCTCGGCGGCGGGCGCGGCGGCGGGCTCCTCGGTCACGACGGGCTCCGGGGCGGTCCGCTCGGGAGCGGCCGGCTCCGGTGCCCGCTCCGGGGCGGGCTCCACGACGGTGACCGGCTCGGCCGGTTCCGAGGTGGAGACGACCGGGGAGGTCGCCCGGCGGGTGGCACGGCGGCGGCGCGGGGCCGGGGCCTCCTCGGCCACGGTCTCCGCCTCCACCACGGGGGCGGGCGCGGGCTGCGCGGTCGGCTCGGCCGCGACGGTCCCGGCCTCCACGACCGGACCCTCGGCCGCCGGAGCCGCCGGGACGGCCGGAGCCTCGGGCGCCGGGGCGGCCTGGGCGGTCGCCCGGCGGGTCGCGCGGCGGCGGCCACGGCCACCGCGCGACGCGGCGGCCTCCGCCTCGGCGATGGAGCCGTACAGCTCCTCGTCCGGGGCGATGGGCTCCGGCAGGGCCACCGGGGCGGCCAGCTCCGCCGCCACCTCGGCCTCGGTCTCGACCTCCTGGGCCGCGGCGTCCGAACCGGACTCCACGGCCTCGTCCTGCTCGTGCTCGTGCTCGTGGGTGTGCTCGTGCCCGTCCCCGCCACGGCCGCGCTTCTTCGCGCGCTTGCCGCCGCCACCGCCACCGGAGGTGGTCGGCTGCTCCATGTGGACGATGACGCCGCGGCCGTTGCAGTGGACGCAGGTCTCGGAGAAGGACTCCAGGAGGCCCTGACCGACCCGCTTGCGGGTCATCTGCACCAGGCCGAGCGAGGTGACCTCGGCCACCTGGTGCTTGGTCCGGTCCCGGCCCAGGCACTCCAGGAGGCGGCGCAGCACCAAGTCGCGGTTGGACTCCAGGACCATGTCGATGAAGTCGATGACGACGATGCCGCCGAGGTCGCGCAGACGGAGCTGGCGCACGATCTCCTCGGCCGCCTCCAGGTTGTTCCTGGTGACGGTCTCCTCCAGGTTGCCGCCCTGGCCGGTGAACTTGCCGGTGTTGACGTCGACGACGATCATCGCCTCGGTCTTGTCGATCACCAGCGAGCCGCCGGACGGCAGCCACACCTTGCGGTCGAGCGCCTTCATCAGCTGCTCGTCGATCCGGTACGTCGCGAAGACGTCCACCTCGCTCGTCCACCTGGACAGGCGGTCGATCAGGTCCGGGGCGACGTGGCTGACGTACCCGTGGATGGTCTCCCACGCGTCGTCGCCGCTGACGATGACCTTGGAGAAGTCCTCGTTGAAGATGTCGCGGACGACCCGGACGGTCATGTCCGGCTCGCCGTAGAGCAGCGTCGGGGCGTTGCCGCTCTTCGCCTTCTTCTGGATCTCCTCCCACTGCGCCTGCAGACGCTCGACGTCGCGGCGCAGCTCGTCCTCGCTCGCGCCCTCGGCGGCGGTGCGCACGATGACGCCCGCGTCCTCGGGGACGATCTTCTTGAGGATGGTCTTGAGGCGGGCGCGCTCGGTGTCCGGGAGCTTGCGGCTGATGCCGGTCATCGAGCCCTCGGGCACGTACACGAGGTAGCGGCCGGGCAGGGAGACCTGGCTGGTCAGACGGGCGCCCTTGTGGCCGATCGGGTCCTTCGTCACCTGGACGAGGACCGGCTGGCCGGACTTGAGGGCGGTCTCGATGCGGCGCGGCCCGTGGGCCATGCCGAGCGCCTCGAAGTTGACCTCGCCGGCGTACAGGACGGCGTTGCGGCCCTTGCCGATGTCGACGAAGGCGGCCTCCATCGACGGCAGGACGTTCTGGACCTTGCCCAGGTAGACGTTGCCGACGTACGAGGTGGCCTGCTCCTTGTTGACGTAGTGCTCGACCAGCACGTTGTCTTCCAGGACGCCGATCTGGGTGCGCTCGCCGTTCTGGCGGACGACCATGACGCGCTCGACGGCCTCGCGGCGGGCCAGGAACTCGGCCTCGGTGATGATCGGGACGCGGCGGCGGCCCTGCTCGCGGCCCTCGCGGCGGCGCTGCTTCTTGGCCTCCAGGCGGGTCGAGCCCTTGATGGACTGGACCTCGTCGGCCCCGGTGCCCGGCTCGGCCTTCTCACGGGCCGGGCGGGGCTCGCGGACCTTGACGACCGTACGGACGCCGTCCTCGTCGCCCGCCTCGGCCTCGGCGCCGTCCCCGCTGCGGCGGCGACGGCGACGGCGGCGGCGGGAGCTGCTGGAACCGCCGGCGTGGGCCCCGGCCTCGTCCTGCTCCTCCTCGTCGTGGTCGGAATCGTCGGCGTCGTGGGAGTCCGCGTCGTCGGACTCGTCCTCGGCGTGCGGCTCCTCGTCCTCCTCGGTCTCCTCGGCCTCGGCGAGCTCACCGCGGCGGCGGCGACGGCCGCCGCGACGGCGACGGCGGGACGGACGGTCCTCGTACTCGCCGGTCTCGTCGTTCTCCTCGGCCTCCTCCTCCACCTCGTCGGCGGCGGCCTCGACCTCGGGCTCGTCGGCGACGGTGGCCGGGACGGGCTCGACGGCGACGGGCTCGCCGCGACGGCGGCGGCGACGGCGGGAACCGGACTCGGCCCGCTCGGCGGTCTCCACGGCCTCGGCGGTCTCGACCGTCTCGTCCGCCGTCTCCTCGTCCTCCGGCTCCACCGGGGCAGCGGCGGCGGCGGCCGCGGCGGTCTCCGGGGTCTGGAACATCGGCTCGGTGAAGACCGGGGCCTGGAAGACGGCGACGGCGGGGCGCGCGGCGCGGCGCGGCTCGCGGGCCGGGGCCGGCTCGGAGGTGAACTGCGGGGAGGCGGCGCGGCGACGGCCCCGGCCGCGCGTGGCGGCGGTCTCGGCGGCGGCGACCTCGGGCCCGTCGGCGGCGATCTGCGCGACGGCGGCCTCGGGCGGCGACTCGCCGGCGGGCGTCTCGGCGACCGGCTCGGGCGAGGCGGTCTTGCGGGTGGCCCGGCGGCGGGTACGCGGCGCGGGAGCGGCCTCGGGGGCCTCCTCGACGGCCTCGGGCGCGGTCTCGGCGACCGGCTCTGCGGCGACCGGCTCGGCGGCGGGCGCGGGCGCCTCCTCGGCGGCGGGCGCGCCGGCCGGGGCGGTGGCCTTGCGGGTGGCCCGGCGGCGGGTACGCGGCGCGGGAGCGGCCTCGGAGGACGTCTCGGGAGCCGTCCCGGCGGGCGCGGCGGCCTCGGGCGCGGCCTCCGCGACCGGCGTGTCGGCGACGGGCGCCTCCTCGGCGGCGGCCGGGGAGGTCACCGGCGACGTGGCCTTGCGCGTGGCGCGGCGACGGGCCGGGCGCGCCGGGGCGGCCTCGGGGGCCTCCGCGACGGCTTCGGGCGCGGTCTCGGCGGCCGGCTCCGGTACCTCCGCCGTCTCCTCGGCCGGGGCCTCCGCGACCGGGGCGGTGGCCTTGCGGGTGGCCCGGCGGCGGGTACGCGGCGCGGGAGCGGCCTCGGAGGACGTCTCGGGAGCCGTCCCGGCGGGCGCGGCGGCCTCGGGCGCGGCCTCCGCGACCGGCGTGTCGGCCGGCGCGTTCTCGGCGGTGCCGGTGGAGTCGGCGGTGTCGGCGGCTCCGCCCGTCACCGGCGGACCGGCGGGGCGGGAAGCGGCGCGGCGCCTGCGGCGCGGCGGCAGCTTGTCACCGGGGGCATTGGTGTCTTCGTTGGACTCGAGCATGCGGGGTTCTCCCGTCACGCTCCCGGGCGCCGCGTCTGGATCCGGTCCGGCGGCACGGCCGCGCCTGGGGCGCGGTGCCGCCGTCCGGGGCGCGGGCGCCGCACGGGAGCTCTGTGTCTGGCTCGCCGGTTCCGTACGCCCTGTGCGGACGGCCTGGCGAAAGTCTCCTGGTCAGTGCGCGGCCCGGCCCAGGTGGCTCCCGAGTGCCAGGGCTGCGCTGCGACGACCGCTCCCTACGCGGTGTCCGTACCCGGCGCCGTCGCCGGGGCGGTCGCGGCGGCCGTGGGTGAAGCGGCCGTGACTGCCTCGCGGTCGGGCGCGAGCGGGTCGGTCACCGTGCCGGACTCCTCGTCGAAGGGCCCCTGCGCCAGCCTGGTCACCGCTGCGGGGACCGGCGGCGCCAGGTCGGCCACGGCTCGGAGACCGGACAGGACGTCGTCGGGTCGTACGGCGGGTGTCACGTGCCGAACGACCAGCCGCAGTATCGCACAGGCGCTGTCCAGCGGCCCATCGTCCCGGGGATCGCCCTGGGGACGGACGGCCGTCAGCCCGGTGACGGCGGAGCGGGTGTCGAAGGTGCGGACGCCGTTCTTGGTCTTGCGCTGCACCTCCACGGTCTCGGCCGCGAGGAACGCCTCGACGGCCTTCTCCGCGTCCTCGGTGGTGACGCCTTCGAGCCGCAGCTCCCACACGGAGGCGGTGAGCCGGTCGGCCAGGCCCGGGGTACGGGCCTCGACGGCGTCGGTGATGTCGAGGCCGGCCGGCAGGGACTCGTCGAGCAGGGCCCGCAGGGTCTCCGGGTCACGCTCCTCGGTGAGGGCGATCTCCAGGAACTCGGCCTCGGACCCCGTCCCCGTCGGGGCGGCGTTGGCGTACGACACCTTGGGGTGCGGGGTGAAGCCGGCCGAGTACGCCATGGGTACCTCGGCGCGGCGCAGTGCGCGCTCGAAGGCGCGCTGGAAGTCGCGGTGGCTGGTGAACCGGAGGCGGCCGCGCTTGGTGTAGCGCAGTCGGATGCGCTGCACCGCCGGTGCGGGCGGCGGGCCTTCGGGCTGTCGCTTGCCCAGTGGTTCTTCTCCTCGGTGCGGGGCGGCGCGGGTGCGCGCCGTCCACGAGACGTACGGCTGGCCCCGGGGGGCCCGCCCGGTTCACCCCCGCCTCGGCGGGGAGATCTCGGGGGCGGGCGCCGCGCCGGGGACGTTCGTTGTACTACCCAGAGTACGCGCACGGGCCGCCGCGGGTTCCCGGGGCTCGGCCGACCGGGCCGGTCCGCGCGGGACGCGCCGGGCGTCCCGGGCGGTCACCCGGGCCGGGACCGGGCGCGGCCCGGGCCGGTGGCGGAAACGGCGCGACGGCCCGGCGGAGGGTGGACCCTCCGCCGGGCCGTCGCCCGGGGCCGCGCGACCGGCCTACTTCACGACCGTCAGCGGGAGCAGCTTCTTGCCGGTGGGGCCGATCTGGATGTGCGTGTCCATCTGCGGGCACACGCCGCAGTCGAAGCACGGGGTCCAGCGGCAGTCCTCGACCTCGGTCTCGTCGAGGGCGTCCTGCCAGTCCTCCCAGAGCCAGTCCTTGTCGAGGCCGGAGTCCAGGTGGTCCCAGGGCAGGACCTCCTCGTAGGAGCGCTCGCGGGTGGTGTACCAGGCGACGTCCACGCCGTACGCGGGCAGCGTCTTCTCGGCGCAGGCCATCCAGCGGTCGTACGAGAAGTGCTCGCGCCAGCCGTCGAAGCGGCCGCCGTCCTCGTAGACGGCGCGGATGACGGCGCCGACGCGGCGGTCGCCGCGCGAGAGCAGGCCCTCGACGATGCCGGGCTTGCCGTCGTGGTAGCGGAAGCCGATCGAGCGGCCGTACTTCTTGTCGCCGCGGATCTTGTCGCGGAGCTTGCGCAGGCGCTCGTCCGTCTCCTCGGCCGAGAGCTGCGGGGCCCACTGGAAGGGGGTGTGCGGCTTGGGCACGAAGCCGCCGATGGAGACGGTGCAGCGGATGTCGTTCTGGCCGGAGACCTTGCGGCCCTCGGCGATCACGTTCATCGCCATGTCGGCGATCTGGAGGACGTCCTCGTCGGTCTCCGTCGGCAGGCCGCACATGAAGTACAGCTTCACCTGGCGCCAGCCGTTGCCGTACGCGGTGGAGACGGTCCGGATGAGGTCCTCCTCCGAGACCATCTTGTTGATGACCTTGCGCATGCGCTCGGAGCCGCCCTCGGGGGCGAAGGTGAGGCCGGAGCGGCGTCCGTTCCTGGTCAGCTCGTTGGCCAGGTCGACGTTGAAGGCGTCCACGCGGGTGGAGGGGAGGGACAGGCCCACCTTGTCCTCGGTGTAGCGGTCCGCGAGGCCCTTGGCGATCTCGCCGATCTCGGAGTGGTCCGCCGAGGAGAGCGAGAGGAGGCCGACCTCCTCGAAGCCCGTCGCCTTCAGACCCTTCTCGACCATCTCGCCGATGCCGGTGATGCTTCGCTCCCGCACGGGGCGCGTGATCATGCCGGCCTGGCAGAATCGGCAGCCGCGGGTGCAGCCGCGGAAGATCTCGACGGACATGCGCTCGTGGACGGTCTCCGCGAGCGGGACGAGGGGCTGCTTGGGGTAGGGCCACTCGTCGAGGTCCATGACGGTGTGCTTGGAGACGCGCCACGGCACGCCGGACCGGTTGGGCACGACGCGGCCGATGCGGCCGTCCGGCAGGTACTCGACGTCGTAGAAGCGCGGGACGTAGACGTTGCCGGTCCTCGCGAGGCGGAAGAGGACCTCCTCGCGGCCGCCCGGCCGGCCCTCCGCCTTCCAGGCGCGGATGATGCCGGTCATGTCGAGGACGGCCTGCTCGCCGTCGCCGATGACCGCCGCGTCGATGAAGTCGGCGATCGGCTCGGGGTTGAAGGCCGCGTGGCCGCCCGCGAGCACGATGGGGTGGTCGACGGTCCGGTCCTTCGACTCCAGCGGGATGCCCGCGAGGTCGAGGGCGGTGAGCATGTTCGTGTAGCCGAGCTCCGTGGAGAAGGAGAGGCCGAACACGTCGAAGGCGCCGACGGGACGGTGCGAGTCGACCGTGAACTGCGGGACCCCGTGCTCGCGCATCAGCTCTTCGAGGTCCGGCCACACGCTGTAGGTGCGCTCGGCGAGGACGCCCTCGCGCTCGTTCAGTACCTCGTAGAGGATCATGACGCCCTGGTTGGGCAGGCCGACCTCGTACGCGTCCGGGTACATCAGTGCCCAGCGGACGTCGCACTCGTCCCAGTCCTTGACCGTGGAGTTGAGTTCTCCGCCGACGTACTGGATCGGTTTCTGCACGTGCGGGAGCAGAGCTTCGAGCTGCGGGAAGACAGACTCGGCAGCAGACATCTCGAACCTTCGTGAGCTGGCAGGGGGGCGACTCTCAAGCGTACCCCGGTGCCCGGTGGGCTCAGTGCCGCAGCGACCGGGGGACGGTGGCCCGGGACCGGACGCGGGGGAGGTCGCGCTCGGTCGCCCCGGCCGCCGCCTCCTCGCGGCCGTGCAGGAGTCCCCAGGTGAAGGCGGTCTCGCCGGCCGCGTGGGCCTGGGCGGCGATCTCCAGCAGGGCCTTCCGGGCGACCACGCTGTCCTGGTGTTCCCCGAGGAGGGACTGCACCGCCTTCACGCGTCCGGAGAACTTCTTGGCCGGTTTTCCGAGGGTGGGGCGGGCGGCGTCGGCGGCGTAGCGGGCGCGCTTGGCGGCCTTGCGGGCCTCGTGGAGGGCGAGGTCGCGTTCGCGGCCGGGGGCGAGGGAGAGGGCGCGGTCGACGCGGGCGGCGAGGCGGTCGTGGTCCTTGCGGACGGCGCGGGCGAGGACCCCGGCGGCGTCGCGGGAGGCGGCCCTGCGCAGGGGCGGGTCGGTGAGCAGGGCGTCCAGCGCGTCGAGCAGGGCGAGGTACCGGTCGGAGTCGAGGGCGGTGACGGCCCGGCGGCGGGCGTCGTCGGCGCGGGCGGCGGCCCAGACCCGGAGCCGGGCCTTGACCGGGCCGCGGCGCAGGGGGCGGGGAACGTCGGCGAGGAGGGCGCGCAGCCGCTCGGTGAGGACTTCCTGGTCCCGGGCGGCGCCCAGCTCGCCGGCCAGCCACTTCAGCTCGTCGCCGAGGGGGTCGGTGGCCTTCCGGTCGAGGACGGAGCGGTACGTCTTGAGGGCGCCGCGCAGGCGGCGGCAGGCGACGCGGAACCGGTGGACGGCGTCGGGGAGGTCGCGACGGACGGCGGGGTCGAGGGCGACGATCGCCCCGGCCTGTTCCCGTACGTAGGCGAGGACGGCGGCTCCGGCGGTGCCGGGGGCGGGGTGCCCACCGTGGCCGCCGTGGCCGCCGCGGTCCTCCGGGGCGGTCTCCGCGAGGGCCCTGGCCAGTTTGGAGGGGTGGCGCGCGGGGCGGATGCCGGCCTTTCCGAGGCGTTTGCCGACGGCGTCGAGGACGCGGGGGTCGGCACCCTCGGCCGCCTCGACCTCGATCTCGGTCCAGGAGGTCCGGGGCCCGTCGGGCAGGCGTTCGGCGTGGACGGTGTCCACGGAGAGCTCGGCGAGGGGGGCGCCGTCGGCGTCGAGGAGCCGGCGGACGTCGCGGGCGGAGCGGAGGCGGACGACGGGGACGACCTCGCCGCGGCGGACGCGGGAGCGCAGGAGGACCGCCAGGTCGGGCGGGAGGGTGTCGGTTCCGGTGGGCGAGAGGGGGGCCCTGATCTCGTCGCGGACGCCGGCGGCGACGGGGAACTTCAGGTGCCAGCCCTCGTCCGCGCCGCCGGTGCGGCGGCGCAGGGTGATCGAGTCGGCGGCCAGGCGCAGGTCGGGGGTGTCGTGGTAGACGGCGTCGAGCTCCGTGACGCCGTCGTCGACGACGGTCGCGACGCCCGGGACCCCGGTGAGGTCCGGGACGTCGGTCTCCGGCGTGGCTTCGTACTTCCGCTCGGTCTCGCGCTTCGTCTCGGCCATGTCCGGCGTCTAACCGCCGGCGGGGGCGCTTACTCGGTTTCCGGGAGAAATCAGGCCCCCGCCGGACCCGCCGGGCGCCCGTCAGGCCGTCATCGGGCGCTGGACGCGGATCGACTGGAGGAGTCCGATCGCCACCCACACCGCGAACATCGAGGAGCCGCCGTACGAGACGAACGGCAGCGGCAGGCCCGCGACCGGCATGATGCCGAGGGTCATGCCGATGTTCTCGAAGGACTGGAAGGCGAACCAGGCGGCGATTCCGGCCGCGACGATCGTGCCGTACAGCTCGGTGGTCTCGCGGGCGATCCGGCAGGCCCGCCAGAGCACGGTCCCCAGGAGGAGGAGGATGAGGACGGCGCCGAGGAAGCCCAGCTCCTCCCCCGCGACGGTGAAGATGAAGTCGGTCTGCTGCTCGGGCACGAACTGGCCGCTGGTCTGGTGTCCCTTGAAGAGACCGGTGCCGTACAGGCCGCCGGAGCCGATCGCGATGCGGGCCTGGTTGGTGTTGTAGCCGACGCCGGCGGGGTCGAGGTCGGGGTTGGCGAAGGCGGCGAAGCGGTTGATCTGGTACTCGTCCAGCATGCCGAGGGCGGTGACGAGGACGGCGCCGAGGACTCCCGCGCCGATCAGGCCGAGGACCCAGCGGTTGGACGCCCCGGAGGCGAGGAGCACGCCGAGGACGATGACGGCCATCACCATGACCGAGCCGAGGTCGGGCATCAGCATGACGATGCCCATGGGGAGGGCGGCGAGGAGGAGGGCCTTGGCGACGGTTCCGTGGTCGGGATGGAGCTGGTCCCCCGCGTCGACCTTGGCCGCGAGCAGCATCGCCATGATCAGGATGATCGTGATCTTGACGAACTCGCTGGGCTGGAGGGAGAAGCCGCCGCCGATCACGATCCACGCGTGGGCGCCGTTGATGGTGGCGCCGAGCGGGGTGAGGACGGCGAGGATCAGCAGGATCGAGATGCCGTAGAGGACCGGCACGGCGCCCCGCAGGGTGCGGTGGCCGAGCCAGACCGTGCCGACCATCAGGGCGAGGCCGATGCCGGTGTTGAGGAGGTGCCGGAAGAGGAAGTAGTACGGGTCGCCCTGGTTGAGCTGGGTGCGGCCCCGGGTGGCGGACCAGACGAGCAGGGAGCCGATGAGGGAGAGCGCGAGCGCCGAGAGCAGCATCGGCCAGTCGAGGCGGCGCAGCACCGAGTCGCGGGCGGTGAGCTTCACCAGCGGGCCGCGCCGGGGGGCGTAACGGGAGACGGAGAAGTCGGTGCGGGTCGTCATCGGGTCAGTCCCTCCAGACGGGGGGCGGGCCCGCGAGCGGCGGCTGTCCGTCACCCTTCTTCGCGGGGTCGGCCTTCTTCGCGGGGTCGACCTTCTGCGACGCCGGATCGTACGGCTTGACCGCGGGGGCGTCGATGGTGCCGTAGCGGTTGATCTTCGGCAGGGTCTTCTGCGGGTGGGGCAGCAGGGCCCGCCGGAGGTCCTGGTTGCCCTCGTCGTCGAGGCCGTAGAGGGCGTCGTAGATGTTGCGCACGGCGGGGCCGGCGGCGCCGGAGCCGGTGCCGCCCTGGGAGATCGTCATGACGATGGTGAAGTCGTCGGTGTAGGTGGCCAGCCAGGAGGTGGTCTGCTTGTCGTACACCTGGGCGGTGCCGGTCTTGGCCCGCATCGGGATCTTGTCCTGGGGCCAGCCGCCGAACCGCCAGGCGGCGGTTCCGCCGGGTTCGACGACGGAGCGCAGCCCCTTGTCGAGGTCCCGGACGGTCTGGGCGCTGATCGGGAGCCTGCCGTGGGGCGTGGGCTCGATCTCGCGGACCTTCTTGCCGTCGGGGCTGATGACGGCCTTGCCCACGGTGGGGTTGTAGAGGGTGCCGCCGTTGGAGAGGGCGGCGTAGATGGTGGCCATCTGGATGGGGGTGACGAGGACGTCGCCCTGGCCGATGGCGAAGTTGACGCTGTCGTACGCCTTCAGCTGGTTGCCTTCGAGGCAGCTCTCGTAGGCGATCTGCTGGACGTAGGTGCCGCCCTTCTTGCCCTGCTTGCACCAGACGTCCTTGTTGGCCGCCCAGAAGTTCTGCTTCCACTGGCGGTCGGGGATGCGGCCGGTCACCTCGTTCGGCAGGTCGACGCCGGTCTCGGCGCCGAGCCCGAAGTCGCGGGCGGTGCGGTAGAACCAGTCCTTCGCGTCCTTCTTGGGCTTGAGCCCGCCGTCGTGCTGCCACTCCTGGTGGCCGAGGGCGTAGAAGACGGTGTTGCAGGAGTACTTGAGGGCGTCGCCGAGGGTGATGGGGCCGTGCCCCTTGGACTCGAAGTTGGCGAAGCTGCGGCCGCCGATGCTGTAGGAGCTGCTGCAGTTGTACTTGTCGTTGAAGTCGTACCCGGCCCGTACGGCGGCGCTGGCCGACACCACCTTGAAGATGGAGCCGGCGGGGGCCTGGCCCTGGATGGCCCGGTTGAGCAGCGGGTAGTTGGAGCTCTTGCCGGTCAGCGTGGCGTAGTCCTTGGCGGAGATGCCGCCGACCCAGGCGTTGGGGTCGTAGTCGGGCTGGGAGGCCATCGCGACGACCCGGCCGGTCTTGGTCTCCATGACGACGACGGCGCCCGAGTCGGCCTCGTACTTGCGGCCGGTGACCTTGTCGGTCTCCTTGCGGACGGTCTTCATCGCCTCGTGGAGCTCGTACTCGGCGACGGCCTGGACGCGCGCGTCGATGCTGGTGACGAGGGTGGAGCCGGCCACGCCCGGGTCGGACTTGGTCTGGCCCATGACGCGGCCGAGGTTGTCGACCTCGTAGCGGGTGACGCCGGCCTTGCCGCGCAGCTCCTTGTCGTACGTGCGCTCGATCCCGGAGCGGCCGATCTGGTCGGAGCGGAGGAACGGCGAGTCGGTGTCCTTGGCCTTCTTGATCTCGTCGTCGGTGACGGGCGAGAGGTAGCCGAGGACCTGCGCGGTGCGGGCCTTGCCGGGCGCCGGATAGCGGCGGACGGCGGTGGGCTCGGCGGTGATGCCGGGGAAGTCCTCCGCGCTCTCACGGATCGTCAGCGCCTGCTGGGTGGTGGCCTCGTCCGTGACGGGGATCGGCTGGTAGGGGGAGCCGTTCCAGCAGGGCTTGGGGGTCTTGGAGTCGCAGAGCCGGATGCTGTTGATGACGTCCTGGGGCTTCATCCCGAGGACGCCGGCGAGCCGGGTGAGGACGGCCTTGCCGTCGTCCTTCATCTTCATCAGCTCGGTGCGGGACGCGGAGACCACGAGCCGGGTCTCGTTGTCGGCGAGCGGGACGCCGCGGGCGTCCAGGATGGAGCCCCGGACGGCGGGCTGGACGACCTGCTGGACGTGGTTGTTCTTGGCCTCGTCCGTGTACTCCTTGCCGTTGCGGATCTGGAGGTACCAGAGCCGTCCCCCCAGGGTGAGGAGCAGGGAGAAGACGAGGATCTGGATGACGACGAGCCGGATCCGGACCCGGGGGGTCCGGCCGGTCTCGGGGATGTTGCTCATGCTGCCGTTGCCCCCTCGGTCACAGTCGCTTGACTCCCTTGATGCGTCCGGCCCGTGAGGCGCGGTTCTTCGCGGCCTTCACCCGCAGGCCGCCGCGCTGGGTGCCGATGCGCAGGCCGGTTCCGGAGGAGAGCCAGCCGGAGGCGACGTCGGTGCCGCCGCCGGTGTCGGCGAGCGGGTCGTTGTCGGCGCGGCGGGCCAGGGCCATGAGGAGCGGCACCACGAAGGGCGCGAGGAGCAGGTCGTACAGGACCGCGGTGAACAGCAGGAAGCCCAGGCCGACATGGCGGGCGGCGGTGTCGCCGACGAGGGCGCCGACGCCCGCGTAGAGGAGCGTGGAGCCGACGGCCGCGGCGGCGACGACGGCCATGGGGCCGGCCGCGGAGGTCGTCCGGCCGTTCTCGGGGCGGGCCAGGCCGACGAGGTAGCCGACGAGGCAGAGCACGAGGGCGTAGCGGCCGACGGCGTGGTCGGCGGGCGGGGCGAGGTCGGCGAGGAGGCCGGCGGAGAAGCCGGCGAGGGCGCCGGTGACGTGTCCGTACACGAGGGCGAGGGCGACGACGGTGAGCAGGACGAGGTCGGGGACGGCGCCGGGGAGCTGGAGGCGGGCCAGGACGGAGACCTGGACGACCAGGGCCACCACGATCAGGGCGGCGGAGAGGAGGATGCGGTTGATCTTCACGGTGTCGCGTCCCCCTGGTTCTGGTTCCGGGCCTGGTTCTGCTCCCCGTCCGGCTTCTGTCCCGCCCGCTGTCCGTCCGGTGGGGGCGGCGAGGCGGTGACGGTGACGGTCGGCGCGGGCGCGGGCTTCCGCGGCAGGACCGCGTCGCGCGGGTCGGAGCGCGGGGCCTGGACGACGACGCCGACGATGTCGAGCTTGGTGAAGCCGGCGTACGGGCGGACGTAGACGTTGCGGGTCAGGCCGCCGCCCGCCGGGTCGACGCGGACGATCTCGCCGACCGGGACGCCGGGCACGAAGGGCTTGTCGCCGCTCGAGCCGAAGGTGACGAGCCGGTCGCCGGGCTTGACCTTGGCCTTGCCGTTGAGGAGCTGGACGACGAGCGGGCTGTTGCCCTGGCCGGTGGCGAAGCCGAGTTCGTCGCTCTTCTCCATGCGGGTGCCGACGGTGAAGTCGGGGTCGTTGGCGAGGAGGACCGTGGAGGTGGAGGGGCCGACGGTGGTGACGCGTCCGACGAGCCCGGCGCCGTTGAGCACGGTCATGTCCCGCTCGATGCCGTCGCGGGCGCCGACGTCGATGGTGACGGTCCAGGAGAAGCCCTGGGCCGCTCCTATGGCGACGACCTGGGCTCCCTTGATGCCGTACTGGCCGGCGCCGGCGGTCTTGAGCAGGGTGTCGAGCTCGTTCAGCCGGCTGCGGTTGCGGTCGTCGCTGCCGAGCCTCGCCTTGAGTTCGGCGTTCTCCTTCTCCAGGGCCGCGATCCGGGTGTGCCGCTCGCCGGAGTCGCGTACCGCCCCTATGGCGTTGCCCACGGGGTCGACGGCGGCGGCCACACCGTTCTCGACCGGTCCGAAGACCGCCGCCGCGGCCCTGCGGGCGCCGTCGACGGGTGATTCCCGGCCGCCGCGGATGTCCACCGTGATCAGCGCGAACGCGATGGCGATCAGCAGTACCAGGAGCAGCCGGCTCTCTCGTGTGTCCCTCACGTGCGGCGGCCGTGCCTTTCCTCGTGGTTCGGTCGTTCCGTGGTGCGGTTGTTCCGCGGGGTGGTCCGTTCCGCCACGCGGTCGTCCCCGTGCGGCGGGCCGGTCCGTGGGCGGGGCCGGTGCGGGTGTTCCCGCGACCGTGCCGGTGCGGCAGTTCTACCGCACCGGCACGGTGCCGTGGTGTTCCGGCGTCAGCGGCGCGGCTGCGCGTCGAGGACCTGCTGGAGGGCCTCGAACTCCTCCACGCACTTGCCGGAGCCGAGCGCCACCGAGTCCAGCGGGTCCTCGGCGATGTGGATCGGCATGCCGGTCTCGTGGCGCAGGCGCTCGTCCAGGCCGCGCAGCAGGGCGCCGCCGCCGGTGAGGACGATGCCGCGGTCCATGACGTCGCCGGACAGCTCCGGCGGGCACTTGTCGAGGGTGGTCTTCACCGCGTCCACGATCGCGTTGACCGGCTCCTCGATGGCCTTGCGGACCTCGGCGGCGGAGATGACCACGGTCTTGGGGAGCCCGGACACCAGGTCGCGGCCGCGGATCTCGGTGTGCTCGTCCTGGTCCAGGTCGAAGGCCGAACCGATGGTGATCTTGATCTGCTCGGCGGTGCGCTCGCCGAGGAGGAGGGAGTACTCCTTCTTGACGTGCTGGATGATCGCGTTGTCCAGCTCGTCGCCGGCGACCCTGATGGACTGCGCCGTGACGATTCCGCCGAGGGAGATGACGGCGACCTCGGTGGTGCCGCCGCCGATGTCCACCACCATGTTGCCGGTGGCCTCGTGGACGGGGAGGCCCGAGCCGATGGCCGCCGCCATGGGCTCCTCGATGATGTGCACCTGGCGGGCGCCGGCCTGGGTCGACGCCTCGATGACGGCGCGGCGCTCGACCCCGGTGATGCCGGAGGGCACGCAGACGACGACCCGGGGACGGGCCAGGTAACGACGCTTGTGGATCTTGAGGATGAAGTAGCGGAGCATCCGCTCGGTGATCTCGAAGTCGGCGATCACACCGTCCTTGAGCGGGCGCACGGCGACGATGTTGCCGGGGGTCCGGCCGATCATCTTCTTCGCCTCGGCGCCGACCGCGAGGATGCCACCGGTGTTGGTGTTGATCGCGACGACGGACGGCTCGTTGAGGACGATGCCCCGACCCCTGACGTACACCAGCGTGTTGGCGGTCCCGAGGTCGACAGCCATGTCACGGCCGATGAACGACATTGAGTTCCCCTTGATTTCCCATGGCTGAGGGTGGTGCGGCGTGGAGTTTTCCATCGTAGTGCCGCCCGCCCGGATACCGCGCGGTGGTCCACCTCTGTGTACAGGTGACGGCAGGACGCGGCGATCCGTTCCCGGGTTCCGCGCTCATATGCCTGAGGGCGACCGAAATTCCTTCGGTCGCCCCACAGGGTGGTTCGTTCGGCCGTCCTCGCGAGGCTGACGCCGGGTCGGACGGGCCCGGTCGGACGAGACCGGCCGGGCGGGTCCGGTCAGACGAGGCCGGGGAAGAAGATCTTCAGCTCGCGGAGCGCCGACTCCTCGGAGTCCGAGGCGTGGATGAGGTTCTCGCGCACGATGGTGCCGAAGTCGCCCCGGATGGACCCCGGCGCGGCGGCGATCGGGTCGGTCGGGCCGGCGAGCTGCCGGACGCCCTCCACGACCCGCTCGCCCTCCACGACGAGCGCGACGACGGGACCCGAGGACATGAAGCCCATCAGGGGCTCGTAGAAGGGCTTGCCCTTGTGCTCGCCGTAGTGCTGCTCCAGCGTCTCCTGGTCCAGCTCGCGCAGCTCCAGGGCCGCGAGCGTCCAGCCGGCCTTGCGCTCGATGCGGCCGATGATCTCGCCGACCAGGCCGCGTCGGACGGCGTCGGGCTTGAGCAGGACGAGCGTGCGCTGGCTCACGGGGGAACTCCTTCGGGAAAGCGGTGTGCGGGTCTCCGAGGCTACAGGGCCCGCACGTGCCCCGATTACGCAGCGTCAGGCTCCGCCGGGGCCTGGGCGGCCTGCGCCGCGGCCCAGCGGGCCTTGATCCCGTCCACCTTCCGGCCGTAGTGCACGGAGGCCCACCACAGGACGGCGAAGAGCGCCCCCAGGAAGAACATGACCGGGACGACGAAGCCGCTGGCGATCAGGCCGATCTGGAGCGCCCAGCCGAGCTGCACGCCGCCGGGCCGGGTGACCATCCCGCACAGCAGTACGGAGAAGACCATCGCGGCCCCGCAGACCCACCAGACGGCGGACATCGACAGGCTGTCGTCCTTCATGGCGACGAGCCCGGCGAAGCCGATGACGAAGAACTCGCCGACGAGCGTGGAGGAACAGAGCGTACGCATGGGATTCAGCCCCTTCGGAGCAGCAGCCGGGCGTCGCCGACCGTGAAGATCGAACCGGTCACGAGCACGCCCGCGCCGCCGTACTCGGCCTCTTCCTCCGCGAGGGTGATCGCCGTCTCGATGGCGTCGGGCAGCCGCGGTTCCACGACGACCCGGTCCTCCCCGAAGACCTCGACCGCGATCGCGGCGAGCGCGTCCACGTCGGTGGCGCGCGGGTGGGAGTTCGCGGTGATCACGACCTCCGCGAAGATCGGCTCGAACGCCTCCAGGACGCCCCTGGCGTCCTTGTCGGCGCTCGTGGAGACCACGCCGACGAGCCGGGAGAAGCCGAACGCCTCCCCGATGCCCTCGGCCGTCGCCCGCGCGCCGTGCGGGTTGTGGGCGGCGTCCAGGAGCACCGTCGGGGAGGAGCGGACGATCTCCAGGCGGCCGGGCGAGGTCACCCGCGCGAACGCCTGCCGGACCGTGTCCGCGTCCAGGGTGCGGGCCTGCTGCGCGCCGATGCCGAAGAACGCCTCGACCGCCGCGAGCGCCACCGCCGCGTTGCACGCCTGGTAGGCGCCGTGCAGCGGCAGGAAGACGTTGTCGTACTCGCCGCCGAGGCCGCGCAGGGTGAGGAGCTGGCCGCCGACCGCGACCTCGCGGGAGACGACGCCGAACTCCATGCCCTCGCGGGCCACGGTGGCGTCCACCTCGACGGCCTTCTTCAGCAGGACCTGCGCCGCGTCGACCGGCTGCTGGGCCAGGATCACGGTCGCGCCCGGCTTGATGATCCCGGACTTCTCGCCGGCGATCTCGGCGGTGGTCCCGCCGAGCCGGTCGGTGTGGTCGAGGTCGATGGGGGTGACGACGGCGACGGAGGCGTCGATGACGTTGGTCGCGTCCCAGGTGCCCCCCATGCCGACCTCGACCACGGCCACGTCGACCGGGGCGTCGGCGAAGGCCGCGTAGGCCATGCCGGTGAGGACCTCGAAGAAGGAGAGCCGGTACTCCTCGCGGGCGTCGACCATGTCCACGTACGGCCGGACGTCCCGGTACGTCTCGATGAACCGCTCGGCGGAGATCGGGGCGCCGTCGAGGCTGATGCGCTCGGTGATGGTCTGCACGTGCGGCGAGGTGTAGCGCCCGGTGCGCAGCTCGAAGGCGCCGAGCAGGGCCTCGATCATGCGGGCCGTCGACGTCTTGCCGTTGGTGCCGGTGATGTGGATCGAGGGGTACGCGCGCTGCGGCTCGCCCAGGACGTCCATCAGGGCCGCGATCCGGGTGACCGAGGGCTCCAGCTTGGTCTCGCCCCAGCGGGTGGACAGCTCGGTCTCGACCTCGCGCAGCGCCGCGTCCAGCTCCGGGTCCGCGGGGCGGCCCGGCACGGGATCGCCCTGGGGCGGTCCGGCCTGGGTGCGCAGGGTGCGGCTGCCGGCCTCGATCACGGCCAGGTCGGGGGCGGGGGTCTCCCCCGGCCGGGCGGAGTCGGGGCCCTGGGGGAGGCGGGCCTCGTTGTCGACGATCTCGTCGAAGGCGTCGGGGGTGCCGGGGGCACCGGGGGTGCCGGACGGTTCGTCGGGCGTGTCGGACGGATCGCGGGGCTCACTCACGGGCCCAGTCTACGGAGCCGCTCCGGCGGGACGGCGGACCCACCCCTTTCGGTGGTTCCGGGACGGCGGCGGGATCACGCGGCTCTCCGTGCCCCGCCCGTCCGCTCCGGTTCGGGCACCGGGCCCCACGAAGCGCCCCCATATGATAATCATCCGAGTTTCGGCCCCGTGAGGCGGCCGGACACGACCACCACGGGACCACTTCACCATGACCGCTCCGATAGACACTGCTCCGGACACGCACGTCCCGGAGCAGCGGGACAGGGCCTCCACCGCGGGCGGGCGGCGGATCGCCGACCGTCTGCGCGGCAGCGAGAAGGCGGCGGCGCTGTCCGCCGCGATCCTGTCCATGACGGCCTTCTGCGTGGGCATGGCCGCCTACGGCACGTACCCCTTCGGGCCGAGCACGCGCGCGATGAACGACCTGCGCCACCAGTACGTGCCGTTCCACGCCCACCTGTGGGACCTCCAGCACGGGGCGGCCCGGGGCGACCTGCTGTTCAACTGGCAGAGCGGCTTCGGCAACGGGTTCCTCGCGGAGTTCTTCACCTACCTGAGCAACCCGCTGTCCTGGATCACCGGACTCTTCCCCCGCCAGTACGTCGACTTCCCCGTCTTCCTCGTCTCCCTCCTCAGCATCGGCCTCGCCGCGGCCGCCATGACGGTCTTCCTCGGCCGCCTGCGCCCCGGCTCCCCCTGGCTGCGCGCCCTGCTCTCCACCGGTTACGCCGTCTGCGGCTGGACCGTGCTGGACGCGAGCATCGTCCCCATGTGGATGACCGGCCTCGTCGCGCTGCCGCTGTTCTGCATCGCGGTCGACGACTGCCTGAGGGAACGCCGCTGGGTGCTGGGCACCGTCTCCTTCGCCGTGTGCTGGTTCGCGAACTTCTACAGCGCCGCGATGGCCACCATCGGCGCGGTGCTCTTCCTCCTGCTCCGGCTGTTCCTGGACGACACCACCGGGCGCGCCCGGGTCCGCGCCCTGGCCCGTGCCGCCGGCATGGCCGCCACCGGACTCCTGCTCGCCGCGCCCGCCGTCATCGTCCCCGGCCTGGCCAACGGACAGTCGCAGCCGACCACCAGCTACGTCGTCGACGTCAGCACCGGCCCCCTCACCTACCTGGGGCTCTTCCTCCCCGGCAGCGTTCCCGAGCCCGCCGCGCCCAACGTCTTCACCGGCGTCCTCGTCCTGCTGCTCGTGCTCGCCCTGCCGTTCCAGTCCAGGGTCCCGGGCCGGGAACGCGTCGCCTGGCTCACCCTGATCGTCCTGACGGCCCTCTCCTTCGTCTTCGCGCCCACCGCCAAGGTGTGGCAGGGCTTCACGCTTCCCCACGGCGCGCCCTTCCGGGAGAGCTTCGTCCTCAGCGGGCTGCTGGTCATGGCCGCCTGGGTCTGCCTCGCCCACTCCCCCGGACGGCGGGCGCTGCTCGGCGGCGGCGGGCTCCTGGCCGGCCTGGTGCTCCTCACGCACTCGGCCCAGCCCGTCAGTTCGTACGCCCTCGGGGGGACGGTGGTCGGCGGCGCGGTCGTCGGGGCGCTGCTCCTGCTCCACGCCCGCGGCCCGCGCCACCGGGGCCGGGCCCTCGTCGTCCCGGCGCTCGCCCTGTCGGTCCTCGCGACCACGGCGTACGCGGTCTACGGCGTCCAGGTGGTCTTCGACACGGCCCGCCGTTCGTTCAACACGACCACGACGATGAGCCTGCTGACCAAGAACGTGCACCGGGCGGCCGTCGAGAACGACGACTGGCCCGAGTCCCGCGTCGGCGTCGCCCCCTCCCTCTACGTCACCAACAACGACCCCATGCTCCTCGGCGTCCAGAGCGGCGGCTACTACAGCAGCTACATCACCAAGGAGGCCGCCACCGGCCTGCGCGAGCTGGGCATCGGCTACGCGATGGGCGGGCGCAACCTGTGGATCCCCCGGGACCCCTACCTCAACGCCCTGATGGGCGTGGGCACCCTCCTGGAGCCGGCGACCGGCCCCCGGATCGCCGCGCGTTCCGTCCCCAGCGTTCCGCTGGTCAGCCTCCGTGCCCCCGGCAGCGACCGGACGTACGGCGCGCCGGCCGGTTCGGTCTGGGCGAACCGCCAGGCGGCGCTGGGCGCACAGGTGTACACCGTGCCCGAGATCCGGTACGACAAGGGACCGGTGGCCGTGCGCGGCTCGGACGGCTGGCAGCTGAGCCCCCGTCTGCCGGGCAAGGCGTGGTCCGGTTTCACCGCGCGGTGCGCCCCGGGCGACGAGGCGTACCTCTACGCACCCGCCCTCTCCGGCCTGTCCGTGGCCGCCGGCGCCAAGCCCATGAGCAACAGCGGCCGGCCGCCGGTCGTCGTGAGCCCGGTGAATCCGCTGGGCACGGTCCCGGCGGACGGAAAGCTGCGGTTCGCGATCGGCGCGTCACGGCCGAACCAGGTGCTGCCGTACGACGCCGTCGGCTGCATGAACCCGAAGAAGTTCCAGGACGTCGTGCGGTCCCTGCGCGCCGGGGGCCCCACGCGGCTGGACGTCGGCGGCCACTCCGTCGAGGCGGAGCTGCCGAAGGGCTCCACCGGGACCGCCGTCGTGGCGACGCCCGCCATCCAGGGCTGGTCCTGCTCCGTGGACGGCGGCGCGTCGCGCCCGCCGGTCTCCCACCGGGGCCTGCTCGGCGTCCCGCTCGGAGCGGGCGCCGACCGCATCGCCTGCTCGTACACCCCGCCGGGCCTGAAGGCGGGTCTCGCGGGCACCGGCGCGGGCGTCCTGGCCCTCGCCGGGGTGCTGGTCGCCGGGGCCGTCCGGCGCCGCCGGGCCTGACCCGAGCCGGCGGACCGGCCACGACGAAGAAGGCTCCCGCCCCGGGAAACCGGGGCGGGAGCCTTCTTCGTCGTGCCGTGCCGGGCCGTCAGGCCTGCGGCAGGTTCGCCAGCTGGGCCTGGATGCGGGCGATGTCCTCGTCCGCCTTGGCCAGGCGGGTGCGGATCTTCTCGACCACGTTGTCGGGCGCCTTCGCCAGGAACGCCTCGTTGCCGAGCTTGCCGTTGGCCTGCGCCTTCTCCTTCTCGGCCGCCGCGAGGTCCTTCGTGAGGCGCTTGCGCTCCGCCTCCACGTCGATCGTGCCCGACAGGTCGAGCGCGACCGTGGCCCCGGCGACCGGCAGGGAGGCGGTGGCGGAGAAGCCCTCGCCCTCCGGCTGGAGGCGCAGGATCTGGCGGATGGCCGCCTCGTGCGGGGCGAGCGCGGTGCCGGTCACGTCGACCCGGGCCGGAACCTTCTGGCCGGGCTGGAGGCCCTGGTCGGAGCGGAACCTGCGGACCTCGGTGACGACCCGCTGGACCAGCCCGATCTCCTGCTCGGCGGCCTCGTCGCGGAACCCGGAGTCGGCCGGCCACTCCGCGACGACGAGGGACTCGCCGCCGGTGAGGGTGGTCCACAGGGTGTCGGTGACGAAGGGGACGATCGGGTGCAGCAACCGCAGCATGACGTCCAGGACCTCGCCCAGGACGCGGGCCGAGACCCGGGCCTGCTCGCCGCCGGCGAAGAACGTCGTCTTCGACAGCTCGACGTACCAGTCGAAGACCTCGTCCCACGCGAAGTGGTAGAGGGCGTCCGCGAGCTTCGCGAACTGGTAGTCGTCGTAGTACGCGTCCGCCTCGGCGACGACCTTGTTCAGCCGCGAGAGGATCCAGCGGTCCGCCGCCGACAGTTTCTCGGGAGCGGGCAGCTCGCCCTCGACGGTCGCGCCGTTCATCATCGCGAAGCGGGTGGCGTTCCAGATCTTGTTGGCGAAGTTCCGGGACGCCTGGACCCAGTCCTCGCCGATCGGGACGTCGACGCCCGGGTTGGCGCCCTTGGCCAGGGTGAAGCGCAGGGCGTCGGAGCCGTACTTGTCCATCCAGTCCAGCGGGTTGACCGTGTTCCCGAACGACTTCGACATCTTCTTGCCGAACTCGTCGCGGACCATGCCGTGGAAGGCGATCGTGCGGAACGGCGGCTGACCGTCCATCGCGTACAGGCCGAACATCATCATCCGGGCGACCCAGAAGAACATCAGGTCGTAGCCGGTGACCAGGACGGAGTTCGGATAGAACTTCTCCAGGTCCGGCGTCCGCTCCGGCCAGCCGAGCGTGGAGAACGGCCACAGGCCGGACGAGAACCACGTGTCGAGGACGTCGGTGTCCTGCGTCCAGCCCTCGCCGGTGGGCGGCTCCTCGTCCGGGCCGACGCAGACCAGTTCGCCGTCCGGGCCGTGCCAGACGGGGATGCGGTGGCCCCACCACAGCTGGCGGGAGATGCACCAGTCGTTGAGGTTGTCGACCCAGTCGAAGTAGCGCTGCGACATCTCGGCCGGGTGGATGTCGACCCGCCCGTCGCGGACCGCGTCGCCGGCCGCCTTGGCCAGCGTCTCGACCTTGACCCACCACTGCAGGGAGAGACGCGGCTCCAGCGTCGTCTTGCACCGCGAGCAGTGGCCCACCGAATGGACGTACGGGCGCTTCTCGGCGACGATCCGGCCCTCGGCGCGCAGGGCGGCGACGATCGCGGAGCGGGCCTCGAAGCGGTCCAGGCCCTGGAAGGGGCCGTGGGCGGTGATCACGCCGCGCTCGTCGAGGACCTCGATGGATTCGAGGCCGTGGCGCTGGCCGATGGCGAAGTCGTTCGGGTCGTGCGCCGGGGTCACCTTGACGGCGCCGGTGCCGAACTCGGGGTCGACGTGGGCGTCGGCGACGACCGGGATCGTACGGTCGGTCAGCGGCAGCTTGATCCGCCTGCCGACCAGGTGCTTGTAGCGCTCGTCGTCGGGGTGGACGGCGACGGCGGTGTCGCCGAGCATCGTCTCCGCGCGGGTCGTGGCGACGACGATGGCGTCCTCGCCCTCGCCGTACTTCATGGAGACGAGTTCGCCGTCGTCGTCCTGGTAGTCGACCTCGATGTCCGAGATGGCCGTCAGACAGCGCGGGCACCAGTTGATGATGCGCTCGGCGCGGTAGATCAGCCCGTCGTCGAACATCTTCTTGAAGACCGTCTGGACGGCCCGGGACAGACCCTCGTCCATGGTGAAGCGGTCCCGGCTCCAGGCCAGGCCCTCGCCGAGGCGCCGCATCTGGCCGGCGATCTGGCCGCCGGACTCGGCCTTCCACTCCCAGACCCGCTCGACGAAGGCCTCACGGCCCAGGTCGTGCCGGGACTTGCCCTCCTTGGCGAGTTCGCGCTCGACGACGTTCTGGGTGGCGATGCCGGCGTGGTCCATGCCGGGCTGCCACAGCGTCTCGAAGCCCTGCATCCGCTTGCGGCGGGTGAGGGCGTCGATCAGCGTGTGCTCGAAGGCGTGGCCCAGGTGGAGCGAGCCGGTGACGTTCGGCGGCGGGATGACGATGGTGTACGCCGGCTTCTCGCTCTTCGCGTCCGCCTCGAAGTACCCGCGCTCCACCCAGCGCTCGTACAGCGGCCCCTCTACCTCGGCCGGCGCGTACTGGGTCGGCAGTTCGGTGGTGGGCGCTGTCTGCTGCTGAGTGTTCTCGGTCACGGGGTCAGTTTAGGGGGGACGCGGCGGTGTCCCGAAACTCGATTGTTCGGTAACGGTGTGGCCCCCGCCGCACCGGGTGTCCGATCGTTCCGCCAGGATGTCGGACAGGCATAAACATCCTGTGAGGGGAACCTGTCGATGAGCTACAACCAGCCGGGACCGTACGGCGGCCAGCCGCCCCAGCAGCCCGGGCCCTACGGCCAGCCGGGCCCGTACGGCCAGCAGCCGCAGCCGGGGCCGTACGGCGCCCAGCCGGGCTACGGGTACCCCCAGCAGGCTCCGCAGGGCGTCCCGCCGCAGCAGCCCCCGTACGGTTACCCGCCCCAGCCCGGCCCGTACGGCCAGCAGCCGCAGTACGGCGGCCCCCAGGGCCCCGGCGGTTACCCGCCGCCCCCGCCCGCCCCGAAGAAGTCCAGGGCGGGTCTGGTCGTCGGCGCGGTGGCCGTGGTCGCGGCGATCGCCGTGGGCGCGTACTTCGTGCTCGGCGGTGGCGGCTCGTCCGTCGCGGACGACGGCCCGCACAAGCTGGTCACCCCGGAGACGGTGCTCACCGAGTACAAGAAGGCGCCCGACAAGGACAAGAAGTCGGACGACGACCCCCTCGCGGACTCGGCGGCGCTCGGGGTCAAGAACCCCCAGGACGTCGGCGGCTCGTGGCGGGCCGAGAACAAGGTCAACCCGCTCGCCGGCAAGATGCTGGCGTTCGGCGGTACGTACGGCCAGATCGACGATCCCGAGAAGGTCGTGGACAACGTCTTCGCCGCCTTCAAGGCCAAGGCCGAGAAGGAGCAGGGCAAGGGCCAGGTCCTCGGCACCCCCAGGGCGGTCACGCCCGCGGGCCTCGACGGCGCCGTGATGAAGTGCCAGGAGATGCAGTACAAGCCGGACTCCGAAGCCGGGGGCGCCGGCCCGAAGGAAGTGGTCATGCCCGTGTGCGTCTGGGGCGACCACAGCACCATCGGCTACGTGATGCACTTCAACCTCGCCGAGCTGATGGCCGGAAAGGCGGGCACCGTGGACGGGACCGCCACGATCGCCGCCGGTCTCCGCAAGGAGGTGCGCGTCAAGCTCTGACGCGCCGTACGCGTGAGGGGCGCCCCGCCGGTCCGGCGGGGCGCCCCTCACGCGTACGTGGTGCCGTCAGGCCGACTTCTCGTGCCTGCCGTCGTTCTTCACGATCCGCGGCACCAGCGTCGGGTTGACGTTGTCGCGGACCACGTCCGCGGTGATGACGACCCGGGCCACGTCCTTGCGGGACGGGACCTCGTACATCACCGACTGGAGGACCTCCTCCATGATGGCGCGCAGGCCGCGCGCGCCGGTGCCGCGCAGGATCGCCTGGTCGGCGATGGCCTCCAGGGCCGGGCGGTCGAAGTCCAGCTCCACGCCGTCGAGTTCGAAGAGGCGCTGGTACTGCTTCACCAGCGCGTTGCGCGGCTCGACCAGGATCTGGAGGAGCGCCTCGCGGTCCAGGTTGTGGACGGAGGTGAGGACGGGGAGACGGCCGATGAACTCGGGGATCATCCCGAACTTCACCAGGTCCTCCGGCATGACCTCCTGGAACTGGTCGCTCGCCTCGATCTCGCGCTTGGAGCGGATGGTCGCCCCGAAGCCGATGCCCTTGGCGCCCGCCCGCGACTCGATGATCTTCTCCAGGCCGGCGAAGGCGCCGCCCACGATGAAGAGCACGTTCGTCGTGTCGATCTGGATGAACTCCTGGTGCGGGTGCTTGCGTCCGCCCTGCGGCGGCACGGAGGCGGTGGTCCCCTCCAGGATCTTCAGGAGGGCCTGCTGCACGCCCTCGCCGGAGACGTCGCGCGTGATCGACGGGTTCTCGCTCTTGCGGGCGACCTTGTCGATCTCGTCGATGTAGATGATCCCGGTCTCGGCCTTCTTGACGTCGTAGTCGGCCGCCTGGATCAGCTTGAGCAGGATGTTCTCGACGTCCTCGCCGACGTAGCCGGCCTCCGTCAGCGCCGTCGCGTCGGCGATGGCGAACGGGACGTTCAGCATCCGGGCCAGGGTCTGCGCGAGCAGCGTCTTGCCCGAGCCCGTGGGGCCGAGGAGCAGGATGTTGGACTTCGCCAGCTCGATGGCGTCGTCCCGGCCCTGCGCGCCGCCGTTCTCACCGGCCTGGACGCGCTTGTAGTGGTTGTACACCGCGACCGAGAGGGCCTTCTTCGCGGGCTCCTGCCCGACGACGTACCCCTCGAGGAACTCGTAGATCTCGCGGGGCTTGGGAAGTTCCTCCCAGCGCACCTCGCTCGTCTCCGCGAGTTCTTCCTCGATGATCTCGTTGCAGAGGTCGATGCACTCGTCGCAGATGTACACACCGGGTCCCGCGATGAGCTTCTTCACCTGCTTCTGGCTCTTTCCGCAGAACGAGCACTTGAGCAGGTCGCCGCCATCACCGATGCGTGCCACGAGGTGCTTCCCCTTCGCCTGGGAGTGCTTGGTTCAGCGACTCCTGGTGCCTCATATTCGACGGTACCTTGCCGGGCCCCCCGTTCGGGCCCCCCTTGGCACGGTTCACATGGTCGCGATTCGGCCACGAGGCCGTCCGGGGCGTGTGCACCGTGCCAGGGGAAGGTCGAGCGTCAGACCGTGGCGGCCGTGCTCTTGCGGGTCGAGACGATCTGGTCCACCAGACCGTACGCGAGGGCGTCCTCGGCGGTCAGGATCTTGTCGCGCTCGATGTCGTCGCGGATCTTCTCGATCGGCGTCGAGGAGTGCTTGGCCAGCATCTCCTCCAGCTGGCTGCGCATGCGCAGGATCTCGTTGGCCGCGATCTCCAGGTCGGAGAGCTGCTCGCGGCCGGTGCCGCCGGAGGGCTGGTGGATCAGCACGCGGGCGTTCGGCAGGGCCATCCGCTTGCCGGGGGTGCCGGCGGCGAGCAGCACGGCCGCGGCGGAGGCCGCCTGGCCCATGCAGACCGTCTGGATGTCGGGCTTCACGAACTGCATCGTGTCGTAGATCGCCGTCAGCGCGGTGAAGGAGCCGCCGGGGCTGTTGATGTAGATCGAGATGTCGCGGTCCGGGTCCATCGACTCCAGGCACAGGAGCTGCGCCATGACGTCGTTGGCGGAGGCGTCGTCGATCTGCACGCCGAGGAAGATCACGCGCTCCTCGAACAGCTTCGCGTACGGGTCGTACTCGCGCACGCCCTGCGAGGTGCGCTCCACGAAGCGGGGCACGACGTAACGGTTGTCCATCGGCGCGCCGGTGTGGAGGCCGCTCATGGAGAGGTTGTTGTACATCTGGGTGTTCACCGTCCTGGTGGCGTTCGGTGGGCTGGGGCTCTTGAGCTGGCCGGCGGGGCTCAGGCGCCCGTGCCGCCGCCGCCGGGAACGCCCGAAGCGGCAGAGATGATCTCGTCGATGAGGCCGTAGTCCTTGGCCTCCTCCGCGGTGAACCAGCGGTCGCGGTCGCCGTCGCGGATGATCGCCTCGACGGTCTGGCCGGAGTGGTGCGCGGTGATCTCGGCCATGCGCCTCTTGGTGCGCAGGAGGTACTCGGCCTGGATCTTGATGTCCGAGGCGGTGCCACCGATGCCGGCGGAGCCCTGGTGCATCAGGATGTCGGTGTTCGGCAGCGCGAAGCGCTTGCCGGGGGTGCCGCCGGTCAGCAGGAACTGGCCCATGGAGGCGGCCATGCCCATGCCGATGGTGACGACGTCGTTCGGGATGTACTGCATGGTGTCGTAGACGGCCATGCCGGCCGTCACCGAGCCACCGGGGCTGTTGATGTAGAGGTAGATGTCCTTGTCCGGTTCGGCGGCCAGGAGGAGCATCTGGGCGGTGATCTTGTTGGCGATGTCGTCGTCGACCTGCTGGCCGAGGAAGACGATGCGCTCGCCGAGCAGCCGGTTGTAGACATGGTCGCCGAGGCCGCCACCGATGGACGGCTCACCCGCGGCGTAAGGCTTCAGATTCGTCACGTATCCACCTGCTCGTCTCCGACGGCCCGGGGCCGTCTCAGCGTCTCGTTCAGAGGGCACTGCCCCGTATTCATGGACCCTAACGCGCAGGTGGGACAACGCCATCCCGGTTCCCGAACTGTTCGCTGGGAGCGCAAGGTAGTTGGGGCGCCGCGGGGCTCTTCCGGCGGGCGCGCGGGGCCCTCCCGGCCCGGCCCGCGCCGGGTCCCCGGAAGGCCCCCCGGTACGCCCGCGGGCCCGTACGCACGGTCGGTGCGTACGGGCCCGCGGGACGGGACCGGGCGGGGGCGCGGGGCCCCTCGCCGCTTCCCCGGCCTACTTCTCCTCGGAGCCCTCGGAGCCCTCGGCGTCGGCGGCCTCGACGGCGGTGTCGGCCTCGTCCTCGTCGTCGGAGAGGTCCACGACCTCGCCGTTGGTGTCGACGACCTTGGCGGCCTCGACGACGACCGCGAGGGCCTTGCCGCGGGCGACCTCGCCGACGAGCATCGGCACCTGGCCGCCCTGGGCCACGGCCTGGGCGAACTGGTCGGGGCTCATGCCGGAGGAGGCGGCACGGCGGAACAGGTGCTCGGTGAGCTCCTCGCGGGAGACGTCGAGCTTCTCCCGGTTGACCAGCTCGTCCAGGATGAACTGGGTCTTGATGCCCTTCTCGGCCTGCTCCTTGGTCTCGGCCAGGAACTCCTCCTCGGTCTTGCCCTGGAGCTCCAGGTACTTCGCGAGGTCGATGCCCATCTGGCCGAGCTGGTGGTGCTCCAGGTTGTGCTTGCGGGTGTTGATCTCGTCCTCGAGGAGCTTCTCGGGCATCGGGACCTCGACCAGCTTGAGGAGCTCGTCGAGGACGCGCTCCTGGGCCTGGGTGGCCTGGTCGAACTGCTTCATGTTCTCGAGGCGCTTGCGGCTGTCGGCCTTGAGCTCGTCGAGGGTGTCGAACTCCGACGCCATCTGCGCGAACTCGTCGTCCAGCTCGGGAAGCTCGCGGGCGGCGACGGCGGTGACCTTGACGGTGACCTCCGCGTCCTTGCCCTCGGCGGAGCCGCCCTTCAGCTGCGAGGTGAAGGTGGCCTCGCCGCCGGCCTCCAGGCCCTTGACGGCCTCGTCGATGCCGTCGAGCAGCTCGCCCGAGCCGATGGTGTACGAGACGTCGCTGGCGACACCGTCGGGCAGGACCTCGCCGTCGACCTTGGCCTCCAGGTCGATGGTGACGACGTCGCCGTCCTGGGCGGCGCGCTCGACCGGGGAGGTCGAGGCGAAGCGCTCGCGGAGCTGCTCCACGGACTTCTCGACGTCCTCGTCGGTGACCTCGACCGGGTCGACGGTGACCTCGATGCCGGAGTAGTCCGGGATCTCGATCGCCGGGCGGATGTCCACCTCGGCGGTGAAGGCCAGCAGCTCGCCGTCCTTCAGCTCGGTGATGTCGACCTCGGGCTGGCCGAGCGGGTTGACCTCGGCCTCGTTGACGGCCTCGGTGTAGAACTTCGGGAGCGCGTCGTTGACGGCCTCTTCCAGCACGGCGCCGCGGCCGAACCGCTGGTCGATCACGCGAGCCGGGATCTTGCCCTTGCGGAAGCCCTTGACCGTGACCTGCTGGTTGATCTTCTTGTACGCCGCGTCGAGGCTGTCCTTGAGCTCCTCGAAGGGCACCTCGACAGTGAGCCGAACCCGGGTCGGGTTCAGGGTCTCCACGGCGCTCTTCACGGTTCGGTCTCCTTGTGGCTGATTCCTGGATTCCGCCGGGCCCGCGCGAAGCGGTTCCGGCCGATCGGCCCGGTCAGAAAGACACACGGGCACGCAGCTTGCATAGTAACCGCAAGCGGGAGGACGGCCACAACATGATCAAGAACGCCCGGGGCGGACATACGGTCGTCGTGGTCGGGGTGGCGGGATTTGAACCCACGGCCTTCCGCTCCCAAAGCGGACGCGCTACCAAGCTGCGCCACACCCCGTCGGTGCGACACGTAGGGTACATGCACGGGGACTGTCCGGCGCTCCCTCTTTCGCGGAGCGCGCTCCGGGTGTGCGAAGAGGGGTGCGGACCCGCTACCATGCTCTTCGTGCCGCGGTCCTGGTGACCTGCGGCGCGATGCTGTGCGGGTGTAGCTCAATGGTAGAGCACTAGTCTTCCAAACTAGCTACGCGGGTTCGATTCCCGTCACCCGCTCCACAGGTCCACGGCCCGGTTCGCCTCGCGCGATCCGGGCCGCGGTCGTCTCCCGGCCACGTACCGGCTCCGACCCGTCGGTCCGCGTTGTTCGCGCGCGCTCCCGCCCGGCCGGTGGCTACGTTCTCCCTGGTCGACCAGTCGTCGATCGACGGATCCGGGGAGGGGCCTCATGAGGAAGAGAACGAGAAGATCCACCGCGGTGGCCGCGCTCGCGCTGGCCTGCGCGGCGGGGCTGCTGGGCGGGGAGCCCGCGTTCGCGGCGGAGTTCCCGTACACGGCGGCCGAGCCGACGGCGCGGCCGGGCGGGTGCGTGACGGGCGGCGAGCTGCCCTGGGTGGGGAACACCGACGTCAGCCTGTCCGTCCGGACCGTGGGCGAGACGTCCGACGGGCACTCCCTGGACGCCCGGTTCCGGGTCTGGAAGGAGGGCGCCGCGGAGACTCCCGTCGTCGACGTCGCCGTTGCCACGTCGCTCGGATCGGTGGCCACCCTGGTGGTCCCCAAGGACCGGATCCCGGCGGAGGGCCCGTACTGGTGGCAGGCCCGGGTGGAGCGCGCGGGCGGCGCCTCGGCATGGACCGCGCCGTGCGGGTTCGGCACGGACCAGACCCGGCCCGCCGCTCCCGCGGTCGAGTTCCTGGACACGGCGTCGTACCCGAACGGAGCACCTTCCGGGACCGTCCGAACGGTGCGCGTCAGCCTGCCGGCGGGGACGGAGGCCGCGTACTTCTGCCTCGACCCGCTCGTCGCCACGGGCACCTACGGCTGCGCCGCCGACCGCCGCGTCCCGGTCGGCGCGGACGGCACCACCACCACGACGTTCGTGACCCCGGAGCGCACCGGACCCGCGAGCGTGTGGGTGCGGGCCTTCGACCGGGCGGGCAACCTCTCCGACACCGCGCATGCCGACTACTGGGTCACCTCCCCGTTCATCGAGCCGTTCGGCGACTACGACAGTGACGGCCGTCCCGATCTGCTCGGCGTCGACGCGGCGGGCCGGCTGACGCTGCTCGCGGGCCTGGAGGGCGGAGGCTTCGCGGCCCCGGCCGTGGCCGACACCCGGGACTGGACGGACACGCGGGTGGCACGGGCCGGCCGGCTGATCAACCGGTACGGGCAGCAGGAGGCGAACGATGTACGCAACGACCTCGTGGCGCTGCGGAACGGCCGGCTGTACGCGTACCCGGGCAACGGCGAGGGCGGTTTCGGTGAGCCGGTGGAGATCGCCGGGTTCGACTGGTCCGGCGTCACCCGGTTCGCGCTCAGCACCCAGGACTACGGGAACCCGGGCCTGGTCGTCGTGAAGAACGGGCAGTTGCTCCACTTCGACGTGCACACGAGCGGGAACGGCATCCGCGTCGCGGAGCCGGCGGTCCTCGCCGCGAGCGGCTGGGACACCAAGGAGCTCGTCGCCTCGGACACGAACCCGGGCGCCCTCCCGGGGACGTACTGGGCGCGGGACACCCGCAGCGGCACGCTGGAGTTCTTCGGCGTCGACTACGGGACGGAGACCCCGTACGCGCTGGTCGCGCCGGTGACGGTCGCCGCCTCCGGGTTCGGCGTCCGGCAGGTGCCGTCGCTGGTCGCCGTCGGGGACCTGACCGGGGACGAGCGCATCGACCTGGTCACCGGTGACCGGCGGGGCGGGCTCGCCCTGCGTCCGGTGCGGGCGGACGGGGCTCCGGCCGCCCCCGAGGCGGTCCGGGGCGCGGTACCGGCCGGGACGCGGCTGTTCTGAGCCGACCGGTCCCGCACGAAGGGCCCCGCCGGTCTCGGCGGGGCCCTTCGCCGTGCGCGCGACGCGCCCGCTCAGAACTTGATGGACGCGACCGTCTGCGTTATCGAGTCCAGGAAGCGCTGGATGTCGTCGGCCATCCCGGTGGAGGCGAGGAAGAAGCCGAAGAGGACCGCGACCACGGCGGGACCGCCCTTGAGGCTCCCCCCGCGGATCAGCACCACCATGATGATCGCCAACAGCAACACCACAGACAGCGAAATGGCCACAACAGATCACACCCTCGGTCGGTCCCGCCTTGCCGGCCGGAGGCCGCACGTCACCCGCGCCCCCGATGCCCCCATGGTGCCACCAACCACCCTGCCCGCGCCGCCCGGTGACGAAGCGTCGGGCCGCCGGGGAAACGGATCTCCTCCATGACCCCGGAGAGAGAAAAGGCACAATCACACAACCATGCCCGACTTACCCGCATATGAGGCTTAACCGACGGGAACAAATGACCTAGCAGCGCCCTGTTTGCGCGCATTGCCCCTCTTCGCTCAAGGGGTTCAACCGAAAGTACGGCGCGGTTAGGGTCCGCGAATGTCCTCCGCCACACAGCACAGCACCAGAGCGCCGCTCTCCGAGGAGCGGACGCCGGAGCACGCGCCGACCACGCCGGAACAGGCCGGAACCACCCGCACGCCCACCGCGCGCGATCCGTACTTCGACAACGCGAAGTACCTCGCGATCCTGCTCGTCGTCATGGGCCACGTCTGGCCCACGGTGATCGAGGGAAGCCGCGCCACGCGCGGGCTCTACATGCTGGTGTACACCTTCCACATGCCCGTCTTCATCCTGATATCGGGCTATCTGTCCCGCAGTTACACCGGCCGGCCCGACCAGCTCAAGCGCCTGCTCACCGGTGTCGCCGTGCCGTACGTCGTCTTCGAGGTCGCGTACACGCTGTTCACCCGGTGGGGGACGGGAGCTCCCCGGCCGATCAGCCTGCTCCACCCCACCTACCTGATGTGGTTCCTGATCGCGCTGTTCGCCTGGCGGCTGACCTCGCCGTTCTGGCGGGTCGTGCGGTGGCCGGTGGCGACCTCCCTGGTGATCGCCGGTCTCGCCTCGGTCACCCCGGCCATCGGCGGGGCCCTGGACCTGACCCGGGTGCTCCAGCTCCTCCCGTACTTCGTGATCGGGCTGTGCATGAAGCCGGAGCACTTCGCGCTCCTGCGGCGGCGGCCCGTACGGATCGCCTCGGCCGCCGTGTTCGCCGCCGCGGTGCCGTTCTTCTACTGGCAGGCGCCCGCCTTCTACCTCAACTGGTTCTACCGCTCCCGCAGCGTGCAGGAGCTGAACGCCGGTGTGGTGTGGGGCCTGCTCCTGGTCGGGGTCCTCTTCCTGGGCACGCTGGTGCTGATGGCCGCGTTCCTCTCCCTCGTCCCGGGCACCCGGCGCTGGTTCACGGTCCTCGGGTCCGGCACCATCTGCGGCTACGTCCTGCACGGCTTCCTCATCCGGGGCGCCGACTACCTGGACCTCTTCGAGGACCACCCGTGGCTCACCACGGCGCCGGGCCGGGTGGTGGTCACCCTGGTCGCCATGACGGCGATCACCCTGCTCTGCACCCCTCCGGTGCGCAAGGCCCTGAAGTGGGTGACGGAGCCCGACATGCCCTGGGCCTTCCGCAAGGAGACGGCGCCGGCCAAGCCGGCCTGACCCGCCCTTCCGTACGGCCCCGGACCCTCCCCGCGCGGGACGGTCCGGGGCCGTCGCCGTGTCCGGGGCCCGGGGCCCGGGGCGCCGCCCTCAGTGCGGCCGGCGGCTGATCAGCAGAAGCGCCCGGTCGTCGTTGACGTCCTTGGCGACGGCCTCGATGAGGTGCCGGGCCACGCCCTCGAAGCCCTCGGCGACGCAGCGGTCGGCCTCGCCGGTGAGCCGGTCGATGCCCTCGGCGATGTCCCGGTCGGCGGCCTCGACCAGCCCGTCGGTGAAGAGCATGAGGACGTCGCCGGGGCGCAGGGAGCCCTTGACCGGGTGGAACTCGGCGCCGTCGTAGACGCCGAGGAGCGGGCCCTCGGCGGCCTTCTCCTCCCAGCGTCCGCTGCCCGCGTGGAGCTGGAGGGCGGGCAGGTGCCCGGCGGAGTAGAGCTCGTAGTCGCCGGACTCCAGGTCGAGGACGAGGTGGACGGAGGTGGCGAAGCCCTCGTCCCAGTCCTGGCGCAGCAGGTAGCCGTTGGCGGCGGGCAGGAAGCCGTGCGGCGGGAGCGAGCCGAGGAGGCCGCCGAAGGCGCCGGAGAGCAGCAGGGAACGGGAGGCCGCGTCCATGCCCTTCCCGGAGACGTCGGTGAGGACGACCTCCAGGGTGCGTCCGTCGTGCGTGCGGGCGGCGACGACGAAGTCGCCGGAGAAGGACTGGCCGCCGGCCGGGCGCAGCGCCATCTCGCGGTGCCAGCCCGCGGGGAGCCGGGGCAGGGCACTCTGGACGCGGATGCGTTCGCGCAGGTCGAAGAGCATGGTGCCGCCGCGCCGCCAGGGCACGCCGACGCGGGCCCGGAACTGGGCGATGAGGAGTCCGAAGAAGCCGCAGGCGGCGACGACCAGGACGGTGCCGGGGGTGACCCGGGCGGGGCCCCGCGTGTACGGGCCGAGGACGACGGACTCGACGATGAGGGCGCCGGCGGCGGCCGCGTACAGGCCGAGCAGGCTGGCGGGGCGCAGCAGCAGGCCGCCGGCCACGATGGGCAGGGCGAGGGCGGTGGGCGCGCACCAGACGGGGTTCAGGAGGGTGCCGCAGGCGATGGCCGGGATCATGAGGAGGAGACCGGCGAAGGCGAGCCAGTCGGCGCCGTCCCCCCGGAAGTGGTCGACGGCGGATCTGCGCAGCACGGTGCGGACCCGGCGTGCGCGCCTGCGCGTCCGGGCCGCGTACGTGTCCACTCCCGTGCGGTGTCCCATTGGGCTGGACCCTATCCATCCCGGCCGGTGTCGCGTAGGGGTACCCCGGTGACGGAACGCGGAAGGGCGACGCGGAGGGGGCGTCGTGCCTCCGCTCCGGACCGGCGCCGCCCGCTAGCGGGTCTGGCAGCCGGGGCACCAGAAGAGGTTGCGGGCCGCCAGGCCGGCCGTGCGGACCGCGGTGCCGCAGACGAGACAGGGCAGGTGGGCGCGGCGGTAGACGTAGACCTCGCCGCCGTGGTCGTCGACGCGGGGCGGCCGGCCCATCGCCTCGGGGGTGTGCTCGGGCCGTACGGTGTCGATGCGGTTGAGCCGGACGCCCTCGCGCATCAGTGCGGCGAGGTCGGTCCAGATCGCGTCCCACTCCCCCGCCGTGAGGTCCTTGCCGGCGCGGTACGGGTCGATGCCGTGCCGGAAGAGGACCTCGGCGCGGTAGACGTTGCCGACGCCGGCGACGACCTTCTGGTCCATGAGCAGCGCGGCGATCGTGGTGCGGGACCTCGTTATCCGGCGCCACGCCCTGTCCGGGTCGTCGCCGTCCCGGAGCGGGTCGGGGCCGAGGCGGTCGTGGATCGCCCGCTTCTCGTCGTCCGTGATCAGGGCGCAGGTGGTGGGGCCGCGCAGGTCCACGTACGCCTCGGGGTTCGCCAGCCGCAACCGGACCGTGTCGGCGGGCGGCGGGGCCGGGGCGCCCCCGAAGGCCACCCGGCCGAAGAGGCCGAGGTGGATGTGGACCTGGCCGAGGCCCGCGAAGCCCAGGAAGAGGTGCTTGCCGTGGGCCTCGGTGGTCTCCAGGACGGCACCGTCCAGCAGGGCCGCCGAGTCGGCGAACCGGCCCTGGGGGCTGGAGACGCGCACGGGCCGGCCGCCGAACCGTTCGCGGTGGTCGGCGGCCAGCCGGTGGATGGTGTGCCCCTCGGGCATCAGGCGGTCGGCTCCTGCGGGTGGTGGGCCGGGATCGGGGGCAGCTCGCCGGTGTTCTCGTACGCGGTGAGCATGTCGATCCGGCGGGTGTGGCGCTCGTCGCCCGAGTACGGCGTGTTCAGGAAGATCTCCACGAACTTGGTCGCCTCCTCCCGGGTGTGCATCCGGCCGCCGACCGAGATCACGTTGGCGTTGTTGTGCTCGCGGCCGAGGGCGGCGGTCTGCTCGCTCCAGGCGAGGGCGGCGCGCACCCCCTTCACCTTGTTCGCGGCGATCTGCTCGCCGTTGCCGGAGCCCCCGATGACGATGCCCAGGGAGTCCGGGTCGGCGGCCGTCCGCTCGGCGGCGCGCAGGCAGAACGGCGGGTAGTCGTCGAGGGCGTCGTAGACGTGGGGACCGCAGTCGACGGGCTCGTGGCCGTGGGCCTTCAGCCACTCGACGAGGTGGTTCTTGAGTTCGTAGCCGGCGTGGTCGGAACCGATGTAGACGCGCATGGAGCCGAGTGTGGCACGTCCGGACCCGGGTATCCGGCAGCGGGGTCGGGTCCTCCGCCCGGCCCGGTACGGACCTTCGCCCTCCGGGGAACCGTCCGCGCAACAATCCGGAATGGGGTATTCCGATCATCCCCCTCCACGGGGTTGAATACCGGGGCTCGCGACCCGAGCACCCCCCAGACACGAGGAAGCGTCCATGAACACGCAACCGACCCTGACGAAGGACGGCGGGACGGCCGGCACCCCCGGAACGCCCGACTCCCCCGACGGCCTCAAGGCGGGCCTCAAGAACCGCCACCTCTCGATGATCGCCATCGGCGGCGTCATCGGCGCCGGCCTCTTCGTCGGCTCCGGTTCCGGCATCGCCGCCGCCGGGCCCGCGATCCTCCTCTCCTACGCCCTCGTGGGCGTCATGGTCGTCTTCGTGATGAGGATGCTGGGCGAGATGGCCGCCGCCCGGCCCTCCTCCGGCTCCTTCTCGGCCTACGCGGACCAGGCCCTCGGCCGCTGGGCCGGTTTCAGCATCGGCTGGCTGTACTGGTTCTTCTGGGTGGTCGTGCTCGCCGTCGAGGCGACCGCGGGCGCCAAGATCCTGGAGGGCTGGGTCCCGGCCGTGCCGCAGTGGGGCTGGGCGCTGATCGTGATGCTGGTACTCACCGCCACCAACCTCGCCTCGGTCGCCTCCTACGGCGAGTTCGAGTTCTGGTTCGCCGGCATCAAGGTCGTCGCCATCGGCGCCTTCGTCGTCGTCGGCCTGCTCGCGGCCTTCGGGGTGCTGCCCGGCTCGGACAACCCGGGCGCCGGGTTCGCGCACCTCACCGACACCGGGGGCTTCTTCCCGATGGGCGCGGGCGCGATCCTCACCGGCGTGCTGATGGTCGTCTTCTCCTTCATGGGCAGCGAGATCGTCACCCTGGCGGCCGGCGAGTCGGAGGACCCGCAGCGCGCGGTCTCCAAGGCCACCAACAGCGTGATCTGGCGGATCGCGGTCTTCTACCTGGGCTCGATCCTCGTCGTCCTGACCCTGCTGCCGTGGAACGACAAGGCGATCGTCGAGAAGGGCTCGTACGTCGCCGCCCTCGACTCCATCGGCATCCCGCACGCCGGCCAGGTCATGAACGTGATCGTCCTGACGGCCGTCCTGTCCTGCCTGAACTCGGGCCTCTACACCGCCTCCCGCATGGCCTTCTCGCTCGGGCGGCGCGGCGACGCGCCGAAGGCGTTCGCCCGCGTCAACAAGCGGGGCGTGCCCCGGGCGGCGATCCTCGGCTCGGTCGTCTTCGGCTTCGTCGCCGTCTTCTTCAACTACGAGTGGCCGGACACCGTCTTCGCCTTCCTGCTGAACGCCTCCGGCGCGGTGGCGCTCTTCGTCTGGCTGGTCATCTGCGTGACCCAGCTGCGGATGCGCGGGATCATCCTGCGCGAGTCGCCGGAGAAGCTGGTCGTGCGGATGTGGCTCTTCCCGTACCTGACCTGGGCGACGATCGGCATGATCGTCTTCGTCCTCGGCTACATGATCTACGACGGCGGCGACGCCCGGGAGCAGGTCCTGCTCTCGCTGCTCGTGGCGGCGCTCGTGGTCGCGGTGGCGCTGGTCAGGGAGCGGGTCGCGAAGACCTCCCCGAAGGCCCCCCTGGAGCGGTGACCGCGCCACCGCGCGTGAGAACCGCGTCCGTACGGACGTGAAGAGGGCCCCGGCGCGTTCCGCCGGGGCCCTCTTCACGTGCGTACGGGGCTCAGCCCCTGCGGCCCACGAGCTTCCAGGCGGCCGGGAGGACGCCCATCGCGAGGGCCGCCTTGAGGGCGTCGCCGATCAGGAACGGGGTGAGGCCGGCCGCGACGGCCTGGCCGGGGGTCATGCCGGTGGCGAGGGCCAGGTAGGGCACACCGACCGCGTAGACGATCGCGGAGCCCAGGACCATCGCGCCGGCCGTGCGGAGCACCGAGCGGTCGGCGCCGCGGCGGGCCAGGGCGCCGACGACGGTCGCGGCGAGGAGCATGCCGAGGACGTAGCCGAAGGACGGCATCGCGTAGCCCGACTTCGCCTCGGCGAACCACGGGACGCCCGCCATGCCGACCAGGGCGTACACGGCGAGGGAGAGGAAGCCCCGGCGGGCGCCGAGGGCGGTGCCGACGAGCAGGGCGGCGAACGTCTGGCCGGAGACCGGGACCGGGGAGCCGGGGACCGGGACCGAGATCTGCGCGGCGAGACCGGTGAGGGCGGCGCCGCCGACGACCAGGGCGATGTCGCGGGCGCGGCTCGCGGGGATCAGGTCGGCGAGGACGGTGCCCGCCCGGAGGGAGCGGACGGGGGCGGCGGCGGTGCTCATCGGTACTCCGCGGGGGTGAGGATGGAAGGGACAGGTTGACGCTATGCCAGGAGTGAACGTTCGATCACCGTCAGCGGCCGACAAAGCGGGAGGCGGCCGCTTCATGGAGTTCCGACAAAGAACGGTTCACACGCCGGGCGCCACGTGACCCTCGTCACTGGTCGATCGTCAGGAGACGTCCCTTTTGCGTCCGGGAGGCGTTGACGGGGAGACTGTGGAGTCTCCATAAAGCACCCTCTCCCGAGAACACGAGCCTCCCACCATGCGCGACGCCCCTCCGTCCCCTCCGGCCGCCGAACCGGAGCCCCTCTCCCACGGACTGAAGCGGCGTCACCTGACGATGCTGGGGCTCGGCGGGGTGATCGGCGCGGGCCTCTTCGTGGGGTCGGGCGCCGGCATCGCCGTCGCCGGGCCCGCCATCGTGATCTCGTACCTGATCGCCGGCGCGCTCGCGATGCTGGTGATGCGGATGCTGGGCGAGATGTCGGCGGCGATGCCCGCCTCGGGCGCCTTCTCGGTGCACGCGGAGCGGGCGCTCGGCCGGTGGGCGGGCTTCTCGGCGGGATGGCTGTACTGGTTCCTGCTCGTGGTGGTCCTGGCCGTGGAGGCGACGGGTGCGGCCCGGATCGCGCACGGCTGGGTGCCGGGGGTGCCGCAGTGGGGGTGGGTCCTCGTCCTCATGGTCGTGTTCACCCTCGCCAACCTGACGGCGGTGAAGAACTTCGGCGAGTTCGAGTTCTGGTTCGCCGCGCTCAAGGTCGGCGCGATCGTCCTCTTCCTGGTCCTGGGCGTCCTCGCGATCGCCGGGTGGCTCCCGGACACGGACCCGGTCGGGCTCGCGAACCTGACCGGGCGGGGCGGTTTCCTGCCGAACGGCTGGTCGGGGGTGGTGTCGGGCGTGCTCGTCGTCGTCTTCGCCTTCGGCGGCCTGGAGGTCGTGACGATCGCGGCGGCCGAGTCGGACGACCCGGCGCGGAACGTGGCGCGGGCGGTGCGCAGCGCCGTGTGGCGCATCCTCCTCTTCTACGTGGGGTCGATGCTGGTGATCGTGACGCTGCTGCCGTGGACGTCGATGCGGCCGGGCGAGTCGCCGTACGTGGCGGTCCTGGACGCGATCGGGGTGCCGGCGGCGGGCCGGATCATGAACGTGGTGGTGTTCGTGGCGCTGCTCTCGGCGCTCAACGCCAACCTGTACGGCTCCTCGCGGATGGTGTTCTCGCTGGCCGAGCGCGGGGAGGCGCCGAAGGGGCTGCTCACGGTGTCGGCCGGAGGGGTGCCGCGCCGGGCGGTGCTCGCCTCGGTGGCCTTCGGCTTCGTCTCCGTCCTGCTCAATCTGAAGTGGCCGGATTCCGTCTTCCTCTACCTGCTGAACTCGGTCGGCGCGGTGCTGCTCTTCGTGTGGGGCCTGATCGCGGTCTCGGAGCTGCGGCTGCGGCGCCGGATCGAGCGGGAGGCGACCGGGGCGCTGACGCTGCCCATGTGGGGCTTCCCCTGGCTGACCTGGGCGGCGCTCGCGGCGATGGGGGCGGTGCTCGTCCTGATGCTGTGCGACGGGGGCGCGCGGCCGCAGGTGCTGTGGTCGGGGGCGGCGACCGGGGCGGTGCTGGTGGTGGCGTGGGCGCGTGAGCGGCGCGCGAAGGGCGCGGACCGGGACGGGACGGCGGAGGGGTCCGGAACCGGGTGACGGGGCCGGGGCCGGGTGACGGGGCCTGGACCGGGCGGGGCCGAGACCGGGACCGGGCGGGGCCGGGTGACGGAACCGGAGCCGGGCGGCGGGGCCGGTGACGGAACCGGCCCGCGAACGGGTGCGCGCACGAAACGGAACCGGATCTTCACCTTGCGTGAAGCCCGTGCCCGCATAGCGGACACCTGTTCCTTCCCGGCGGTGCGCCCGCCCAGACTGAGGCGCGTTCCCCCGTCTCAGCCAGTGAACAGGGCGGCCCATGACCCGGACCACCGCGCCCGCGCCCGTCGACCGCGAGGGCGACGCCGCGCCCCCCGCTCAGGGGCTCTCCCCCGGCCTCAAGCAGCGCCACCTCTCGATGATCGCCCTCGGCGGCGTCATCGGCGCCGGGCTCTTCGTCGGCTCCGGCGCCGGCATCGCCGCCGCCGGGCCCTCGATCGTCATCGCCTACGCCCTCTCCGGCGTCCTCGTGATGCTGGTGATGCGGATGCTGGGCGAGATGTCGGCCGCCAACCCCGCCTCGGGCTCCTTCTCCGTCCACGCCGAGCGCGCCTTCGGCTCCTGGGCGGGCTTCACCTCCGGCTGGGCCTTCTGGTTCCTGCTCTGCGTCGCCGTCGGCCTGGAGGGCATCGGCGCGGCGCAGATCATGACGGGCTGGTTCCCCGGCAGCCCCGAGTGGGCCTGGGTCGCGCTCTTCATGGCGGTCTTCACCGTCACCAACCTGGCGGCCGTGAAGAACTTCGGCGAGTTCGAGTTCTGGTTCGCCGCGCTCAAGGTCGGCGCGATCGTCCTCTTCCTCGGCGTCGGCGTGCTCGCGATCACCGGCCTGCTGCCCGGTGCGGACGCCCCCGGCACCGCCCACCTCGCCGGGGACGGCGGCTTCTTCCCGCACGGCTCCGAGGGGCTGATCGTGGGCCTGCTGGCCTCGGTCTTCGCGTACGGGGGCCTGGAGACGGTCACCATCGCTGCGGCCGAGTCGGAGCACCCGGTCCAGGGCGTCGCCAAGGCCGTCCGTACGGCGATGTGGCGGATCGCCCTCTTCTACGTCGGCTCCATGGCGGTCATCGTCACCCTGGTGCCGTGGGACGACCCGGCGGTCGTCGAGAAGGGCCCGTACGTCGCCACCCTCGACCACCTGGGCATCCCGGCCGCCGGGCAGATCATGAACGTGGTCGTGCTCGTCGCCCTGCTCTCCGCGATGAACGCCAACATCTACGGCGCCTCCCGGATGGCCGGTTCGCTGGTCGCGCGCGGCCAGGGCCCGAAGGCGCTCGGCCGCGTCTCCGGCGGGGTCCCCCGCCCGGCCGTGCTCGCCTCCTCCGTCTTCGGATTCGGCTGCGTCCTGCTGAGCTACTGGCGGCCGGACGACGTCTTCGTCTGGCTGCTCAACACCATCGGCGCGGTCATCCTGGTCGTCTGGTTCTTCATCGCCGCCTCCCAGCTGGTGCTGCGCCGCCGCACCGAGCGCGAGGCGCCCGGGAAGCTGGTCGTACGGATGTGGGCCTTCCCGTACCTGACCTGCGCGGCACTGGCGGGCATGGCGGCGGTCTTCTTCCTGATGGCCCGCGAGGAGGGCACCCGGGTGCAGCTGTACTCGACGGGCGGCCTGACCGTCCTGCTCGCCGTCGTCGGCCTCGTACGCCAGAGGGCGGCGGAGCGCCGGGCCTCCTGACCGCGCCCCCGATCCGCCCGGAGCCCCCGGACCCCGCCCGGTCCGGGGGCTTCGCCGTGTCCGGACCCGTACGCGGGGACGGAGACAAAAAACACGGGGACACGGGGACACGGGACGAAAGAACGATCACCCACCCACCGCATCTGCTGTTAGCCTGCACCTGCACATAGGTTGCAATAAGCAGGAGCAGTCGAAGGGCCGGACGCATGGCGATCTACACACTTCCCGAGCTTCCGTACGACTACGCGGCGCTGGAGCCGGTGATCAATCCGCAGATCATCGAGCTGCACCACGACAAGCACCACGCGGCCTACGTCAAGGGCGCGAACGACGCCCTGGAGCAGCTGGCGGAAGCCCGCGACAAGGACCAGTGGGGTGCGGTCAACGGCCTGGAGAAGAACCTCGCGTTCCACCTCTCCGGCCACGTCCTCCACTCCATCTACTGGAACAACATGAACAGCCCGAAGGACGGGGGCGGCGGCGAGCCGCTGGCCGCCGACGGCGTCGGCGACCTCGCGGACGCGATCACCGAGTCCTTCGGCTCCTTCGCGAAGTTCAGGGCCCAGCTCACCAAGGCGTCCGCGACCACCCAGGGCTCCGGCTGGGGCGTCCTGGCGTACGAGCCGGTCGGCGGCCGCCTGATCGTCGAGCAGGTCTACGACCACCAGGGCAACGTCGGCCAGGGCTCGGTCCCGATCCTGGTCTTCGACGCCTGGGAGCACGCCTTCTACCTGCAGTACAAGAACCAGAAGGTCGACTTCATCGAGGCCATGTGGCAGGTCGTCAACTGGCAGGACGTGAACAGGCGCTACCGCGCCGCCAGGGCCTCGGTCCCGCTGATCTCCTTCTGAGCCGGGCCGCCGCCGGCCCCCCGTCGCCCCACTCGTGATCGTCTTCTCAACCTTCACGTGCGGGCGGAACGAGGAAGAACCCCCGCGATGACGTGAATCGCGGGGGTTCTTCCGTACGTACGGGGCCGGTGACTACTCGAAGCTCGGCGCCGCCGTCCGGGTGCGCTTGATCTCGTAGAAGCCCGGGGTGGACGCCACGAGCAGCGTGCCGTCCCACAGCCGGGCCGCCGCCTCGCCGCGCGGGGCCGGGGTGACGACGGGGCCGAAGAAGGCGACCTCCTCGCCGTCCGGGCCGGGCACCGCGATGACCGGGGTGCCGACGTCCTGGCCGACCTTGTCGATGCCCTCCTTGTGGGAGGCGCGCAGCTCGGTGTCGTAGGTGTCCTTGTCGGCGTACTCCACCAGGTCCTCGGGCAGGCCGACGTCCTTCAGCGCGCCGGCGATGGCCTCGCGGGTGGGGCCCTCGCCGTTGTTGTGGAAGCGGGTGCCGAGCGCGGTGTAGAGCTTGCCGACGACCTCGTCGCCGTGCAGCTCCCGGGCCGCGATCACGACGCGGACCGGGCCCCACGCCTTGGTCCGCAGCATCTCCTGGTACTCCTCCGGGAGCTCGTCGATCCGGTCCTCGTTGAGCACCGCCAGGCTCATGACCTTCCACCGCACGTCGACCGGGCGCTGCTTCTCCACCTCCAGCATCCAGCGGGAGGTCATCCAGGCCCAGGGGCACAGCGGGTCGAAGTAGAAGTCGGCGGTGGTCCTGTTCTCGGACATGTCACTCCTCGGTACGGCCGCGTGAAAAGAAGGTGGTGTGCCGAAAGGGAGGAACACGGCGGGTGCCCGGCGGCATTCCCGTGCGCCGGCGACAGTGGCACATGGGAGGATCGGTGCTGTTTCGAACGCGCCACGAAGGAGTGACCGTGCCCGGTGAGAACCTGTCCCGCGACGAGGCCCGCGAGCGGGCCGCGCTGCTGTCCGTCGACGGTTACGAGGTCGACCTCGACCTGCGCTCGGCGGTCGGCGACTCCGACGAGGCGGTGCGCACCTTCCGCTCGGTGACGACGATCCGCTTCCGCCGCACGGGGACGGGCACGAGCACCTTCGCGGACCTGATCGCCCCCTCGGTGGACGCGGTCACCCTGAACGGGCGCTCCCTGGACCCGGCGGAGGTCTTCGACGGCGCGCGGATCGCGCTCGACGGCCTGGAGGACGAGAACACGCTGGTGGTGGACGCGCGGTGCGCCTACAGCCGGACCGGCGAGGGCATGCACCGCTTCGTGGACCCGGAGGACGGCGAGGTCTACCTCTACACGCAGTACGAGCCGGCCGACGCCCGCCGGGTGTACGCCACCTTCGAGCAGCCCGACCTCAAGGCCCCGCACCGCTTCTCGGTGACCGCCCCGGAGGGGTGGACCGTCTGGTCGAACGGTGCCGGGGAGCGGGACGCCGAGGGGGTGTGGCGGTTCGCGGAGACGGTCCCGGTCTCCACGTACATCACCTGCGTGGTGGCCGGTCCGTACCACTACGTCACCGACACCTACCGGCGCGGCGACCTGGAGATCCCGCTCGGCGCGATGTGCCGCAAGGGCCTCGCGAAGCACTTCGACGCGGACGACGTCTTCCTGATCACCAAGCAGGGCCTCGACTTCTTCCACGACAACTTCGACTTCCCGTACCCCTTCGGGAAGTACGACCAGGCGTTCGTCCCCGAGTACAACCTCGGCGCGATGGAGAACCCGGGCCTGGTGACCTTCCGCGAGGAGTACGTCTTCCGGGGCAAGGTCACCCAGGCGTCGTACGAGGCGCGGGCCAACGTCGTCCTGCACGAGATGGCGCACATGTGGTTCGGCGACCTGGTCACCATGGTGTGGTGGGACGACCTGTGGCTGAAGGAGTCCTTCGCGGACTTCATGGGCGCCTTCGCGAACGCCGAGGCGACCCGCTTCACCCACAGCTGGGTGACCTTCGCCAACAACCGCAAGTCCTGGGCGTACCGCGCCGACCAGCTCCCGTCCACCCACCCGGTCACGGCCGACATCCGCGACCTGGAGGACGCCAAGCTGAACTTCGACGGCATCACGTACGCCAAGGGCGCCTCGGTGCTCAAGCAGCTCGTGGCGTACGCCGGGCGGGACGCGTTCCTGGAGGGCGCGCGCCGCTACTTCAAGCGCCACGCGTACGGGAACACGCGCCTGGGCGACCTGCTCGCGATCCTGGAGGAGACCTCCGGGCGCGACATGAGGGCGTGGGCGAAGTCCTGGCTCCAGACCTCCGGCGTGAACGTCCTGGCGCCGGACGTCACCTACGACGCCGGGGGCCGGATCACCGAACTCGCCGTCCTCCAGGAGGGCGACGAACTGCGTCCGCACCGGACGGCCGTGGGCCTGTACCGGGTGGGGGCGGACGGCGCGCTCACGCGGTACGCGCGGGCCGAGGCGGACGTCACCGGCGCCCGCACGGTCGTGGCCGCGCTCGCGGGCGAGGAGCGGCCCGACCTGGTGCTCGTCAACGACGACGACCTCACGTACTGCAAGATGCGCTTCGACGAGGGTTCGCTCGCCACCCTGCGGAAGCACCTGGGCGACGTCACCGACCCCCTGGCCCGCGCCCTGTGCTGGTCGGCGCTGTGGAACCTGACCCGTGACGGGCTGATGCCCGCCCGGGACTTCGTCGCCGTCGCGCTCGCCTTCGCGGGCCGGGAGACCGAGATCGGCGTCCTGCAGATGGTGCACGCCTGGGTGAGGTCGGCCGTCACCCTGTACGCGGCGCCGGAGTGGCGCGAGGAGGGCGGCCGGCTGCTCGCCGGGGGCGGGCTGCGCGAGCTGCGGACGGCGGAGCCGGGCAGCGAGCACCAGCTCACCTGGGCGCGGTTCTTCGCGGCGACGGCCTCCACGGACGCCGACCTCCAGCTCCTGGAGGGGCTGCTCGACGGTACGGCGCGGATCGACGGCCTGGACGTCGACCAGGAGCTGCGCTGGGCGCTCCTTTCGCCGCTCGCCGCGCACGGGCGGGCGGACGAGGTCCGGATCGGCGAGGAGCTGGCCCGGGACGACACGGCGACGGGCAAGCGCCACCAGGTGCGGCTGCTCGCCTCGCGCCCGTCGGCGGCGGTCAAGGCGCAGGCATGGGCGCAGGTGGTCGAGTCGGACACCCTGTCGAACGCGCTCGTCGAGGCGACGATCGCGGGCTTCGTCCAGCCCTCGCAGCGCGAGCTGATCGCCCCGTACGCGGAGAAGTACTTCGCGGCGATCGAGCGCCTGTGGGCCGAGCGGTCGATCCAGATCGGCATGGACGTGGTGCGGGGCCTGTTCCCGGCGCTCCAGGACGACGCGGCGACGCTGGCCGCCACGGACGCCTGGCTGTCGGCCCACGAGTCGGCCGCGCCGGCGCTGCGCCGACTGGTCCTGGAGGCGCGCGACGACCTGGCGCGGGCGCTGCGCGCGCAGGAGTGCGACCGCGCGGCGGTCTGACCCGGTGAACGGCGGGGGTCGCGGGCTCCGGGCCCGCGGCCCCCGCCGGCGTGTGCGGGGGTGGGGGAAACTCCCGCCGCCGGTGTGCGCGGGGTGGGGAAGCTCCCCCGCCGGTGCGCGGGAGAGGAGTGCTCCGCCCCTCGGCATTCGAACGCGCGTCCTTTAGGGCGGTCTTGTCCCCGATTGTCGACGGATGCGTAACAGAGGTTAGGGCAGCCTTCTGAAGCGGAAGACCCCCGGCATGAACCACAACGCCCCCCTCACCCCCCGCCCCCTCCCCCTCGCCTCCCGCACCGGACGTACGCAACGCCTCGCCACCGCCTCCCAGTTGAGGGCCCAGGGCATTCCCGCCGCCGAGGTCGCCGCGCAGTGCCGGCCCGGCGGCTGGCAGCAGCTCCTCCCCGGCGTCTTCCTGCTCCACCCCGGGCCGCCCACCGGCGAGGACAGGCTGCGCGCCGCGCTCCTCTACGCCCGCGGGCCCGGCGCCCTGCCGCGCCAGGAGCCCGAGGCGATGATCACCGGGTTCGCCGCCCTGGCCCTGCACCGCTTCCCCTCCGCTCCCCCGCTCACCACCCTGGAGCGGATCGACGTCCTGGTCCCGCGCACCCGGCGGCCGCGCTCGACCGGCTGGGTGCGGGTGGTGCGCGCCCCGGAGGCGCCGGAACCGGTGGAGCTGACCGGCGTCCCCGTCGCCCCGGTCGCCCGCGCCGTCGCCGACGCGGTGGCGGGCCTCTCGGAGACGGGGGAGGTCCGCGCCCTCCTGGCCGAGGCCGTGCGCGGCGGACACTGCGAACCGGGCGCGGTGGTGAGGGAGCTGAGCCGGTCGCGGCTGCTCTCCCGGCCGTACGTGGCGGACGCGGTGGACGTGCTGCTCACCGAGGGGCGCCCGCTCTCCGAGGAGCGGCTGTACGAGATGGTGCGGGACTTCGGCCTGCCGGACCCGCTGTGGAACGTGGACCTGCGGCTGCCGGGCGGCCCGCACCTGGGCGGGGTGGACGCCTACTGGCCGGACCAGGCGGTCGCGGTCGAGCTGGACACCCGGGCGCCCCGGCGGGACGACGAGGGGGAATGGTCCGAGCGCGCCCGCAGGCGCGAGCACCTGGAGCGGCTCGGGATCACGGTCGTCCACCTCACCCCGCGCAAACTGCGCGAGGCGGCGGACCAGCAGGCCACCGTGGTCCGCACGGCCCTGATGGCCGCGGCGGACCGGCCCCCCGCCGCGTACGTCGTCGTCCTGCCCCGGTGAGGACCGCTCCCCGGCCCTCCCCGGCCCCGAGCGGCCCCGCGCGTCCGCTTCCCGGGCCGGTCGTTCCCCGTCGCTCCCGGCCGTCCGCTCTCAGTCGTCCGCTCCCGGCCGTCGCCCTCAGTCGTCCGCCCTCAGTCGTCCCGCATGAGCGGGTCACCGAGCCGGGAGCGGCCGGTCGGGGGGCGTTCGCGCCACAGGTCGAGGCCGATGTCGACCAGTTCGACGCGGGGGAGGCCGGGGACGGCGGAGAGCGGGTGCCAGGCGGCGAGGTCCGTGGAGCCGTCGGTCTCCGCGCGCAGTTCGCCGCCGGTGATCCGGGCCTCGTAGACGATCCGGAGGCCCTGGAAGTCACCGGGTTGGCGGAGGCGGCGCGACCAGTTGCGGCGGATGGAGTCGATGCCGAGGAGGACGGTGGGCTCGGCGGTGTACCCGGTCTCCTCCTCGACCTCGCGGACGACGGTCCGTACGGGCTCCTCGCCGTGGTCCATGCCGCCGCCCGGCAGGGTCCACCGCCTGGTGCCGTCGTCCGCCACCCAGCGGGCGAGGAGGATCCGCCCGTCCCGGACACACACGGCGTAGGCCGCCACCCTCACGTCCCTCTTCATGCGAAGAGGGTAGGGCCGGCGCCCGGGGACGGGCGGTCCCGCGGCGCGGCCGGGCCGGACGACGGGGCCGTCCGGCCCTTGGACAATGGATTGGACAAACCGGCCGTGAGCACACGCATCATGGTCCGGCAGCACCCCGCCCATACGCCCCACAAGCACGGAGGAGTCCCCGTGAAGGTCGGAATCGTCGGAGCCACCGGTCAGGTCGGCACAGTCATGCGCGGCATCCTGGCCGAGCGCGCGTTCCCCCTCGACGAGCTGCGGCTCTTCGCCTCCGCCCGTTCCGCCGGCACCGTCGTGGACGGCATCACGGTCGAGGACGCCTCCACCGCCGACTACACCGGCCTGGACATCGTGCTCTTCTCGGCCGGCGGCGCCACCTCCAGGGCCCTCGCCGAGAAGGTCGCCTCGCAGGGCGCCGTCGTGATCGACAACTCCTCCGCCTGGCGCCGCGACCCCGAGGTCCCCCTCGTCGTCTCCGAGGTCAACCCGCACGCGGTCAAGGACCGCCCCAAGGGCATCATCGCCAACCCGAACTGCACCACGATGGCCGCGATGCCGGTCCTCAAGCCGCTCCACCAGGAGGCCGGCCTGACCGCGCTCGTCGCCACCACCTACCAGGCCGTCTCCGGCTCGGGCGTCGCCGGCGTCGCCGAGCTGGACGGCCAGGTCAGGGCCGTCGCCGGGAACGCCGCCGCGCTCACCCACGACGGCGGGGCCGTGGACTTCCCCGAGCCCGGCGTCTACAAGCGCCCGATCGCCTTCAACGTGCTGCCGCTGGCCGGTTCGATCGTGGACGACGGCACCTTCGAGACCGACGAGGAGCAGAAGCTCCGCAACGAGTCCCGCAAGATCCTGGAGATCCCGGACCTCAAGGTCTCCGGCACCTGCGTGCGCGTCCCGGTCTTCTCCGGCCACTCCCTCCAGGTCAACGCCCGCTTCGCGCGCCCGATCGGCGTCGAGCGCGCCCAGGAGCTGCTGAAGGACGCGGAGGGCGTCGAGCTGTCCGAGATCCCGACCCCGCTCCAGGCGGCGGGCAGGGACGCCTCGTACGTCGGCCGCATCCGCGTGGACGAGACCGTCGAGAACGGTCTCGCGTTCTTCGTCTCCAGCGACAACCTGCGCAAGGGCGCCGCGCTGAACGCCGTGCAGATCGCGGAGCTGGTCGCGGCCGAGCTGCGGGGCTGACACCCGCGCGTACGCCCGGAGGGGCGGCGTCCCGTCGGGGAAGCCGCCCCTCCGGCGTGTCCGTCCGTGCCAGAGTTCCCCCATGAACCGGATACCCGAGCGGGGCGACGTCCCGCTGCCCCCGGGGGCCCTCCACGTGGCGGTCGGCTGGCGCACGGGGCGCGGAGTGCCCGACGTGGACGTGTCGGCGCTGCTCCTGGGGGCCGGGGAGCGGGTGCGGGGCGACGCCGACCTGGTCTTCTACAACCACGCCCGGCACCCGTCCGGGGCCGTGCGGCACCTGGGGCGGTCCGCCCCCGGTGCGCCCGGCAGCCAGGCCGCCGACTGGCTGTGGCTGGACCTCGCGCGCGTGGAGCCGGAGATAAGGCGGCTCGTGATCGCCGCCTCCGCCGACGGGGGAGCCCTCGGACGGGTGCCCGGTCTCGACGTACGGGTCACCGACGCGGCCGGGGCGCCCCTCGTGTACCGCCCGCTCGGGGGCGCGACGACCGGGACGGCCCTCGTCGTCGGGGAGTTCCGCCGCGACGGCGGCGGCTGGGGCTTCCGCGCGGCCGACCGGGGGTACGCGTCGGGGCTCGCCGGGCTCGCGACGGACTTCGGGATCGTGGCGGAGCCCCCGCCGCCTCCCGTCCCGGGCCCCGGGTACGTCCCGCCGCCCGCTCCTCCCCCGCCGCGCGCCGCCCCGCCCGCGCGGACGTCCGACCCGTACGGCGGGGAGTTCCGGCCCGCCGCGTACCGGGGGCGCGGGCGGGAGACCGTGCGCTGCGGCCCGGACCTGCCGGCGGGCCGCTGGGTGCTCGTGGAGATCGAGTCGTACCACTCGCTCTCCACCACGGTCGAGGCGTGCGACGCGTACGGGCGGCCCACCGGGTACCTGCTCGCGGCGTACGAGGACGACGTCCGCGCCCGTACGGTCGCCCTCGTCCCGCGCGCCCGCCCGCTCTCCCTGCGGGTGGAGGCCGACGCGCCCTGGACGCTGCGGGTGCTGCCGCTCTCCCGGGCGCGCCGGTTCGACAGCCACGTCGAGGGCCTGGCGCACGACCTGGTGCGCTACGACGGGCCGGCCGCGGTCCTGGACTTCCTGCACCGCGGCGCGTCCCGCTTCACCGTGCACCGGCACGCCCCGCCGCCGGACCCGCTCCACGACGACGAGGAGCGGGAACTGCTGGTCGACGCGGCCGGCGGGACCGGCGGGGTCCGCGTGTCCGTCCCGGTCCCGGGCCCCGGGCTGCTGCGGATCGGCGGCGACGGGCCGTGGAAATGCGCCGTGCGTCCTTGAGCCGCCCCGTGGAAGGATGGGCCCCATCGTCATGAAACAGAGGAGTTGACCGGGTGCCTGGCACGAACCTGACCCGTGAAGAGGCTCGGCAGCGGGCGGCGCTGCTGACCGTGGACGCGTACGAGGTCGAACTGGACCTCTCCGGCGCGCAGGAGGGCGGCACCTACCGGTCCGTCACCACCGTCCGCTTCGATTCCGCCGAGGAGGGCGCCGAGACCTTCGTCGACCTCGTCGCCCCCGCCGTCCACGAGGCCGTCCTGAACGGGCACGCCCTCGACGTCGCCGCCGTCTTCCGGGACTCCCGGATCGCCCTGCCGCACCTGAAGAAGGGCCGCAACGAGCTGCGGGTCGTCGCCGACTGCGCGTACACCAACACCGGCGAGGGCCTGCACCGCTTCGTCGACCCGGTCGACGACCAGGTCTACCTGTACACCCAGTTCGAGGTGCCGGACGCGCGGCGCGTGTTCGCCTCCTTCGAGCAGCCCGACCTCAAGGCGACCTTCCGGTTCACCGTGAAGGCCCCGGCCGGCTGGACCGTCGTCTCCAACAGCCCGACGCCCGAGCCGGAGGACGGCGTGTGGGAGTTCGCGCCGACGCCGCGGATCTCCACCTACATCACGGCCCTGATCGCCGGCCCGTACCACTCCGTGCACGCGACGTACGAGGGCAAGGACGGGCAGACCGTCCCGCTGGGCATCTACTGCCGTCCGTCGCTCGCCGAGTTCCTCGACGCGGACCACATCTTCGACGTCACGCGCCAGGGCTTCGACTGGTTCCAGGAGAAGTTCGCGTACGACTACCCGTTCGCCAAGTACGACCAGCTGTTCGTGCCGGAGTTCAACGCGGGCGCGATGGAGAACGCGGGCGCGGTCACCATCCGCGACCAGTACGTCTTCCGCTCGAAGGTGACGGACGCGGCGTACGAGCGGCGCGCCGAGACCATCCTGCACGAGCTGGCCCACATGTGGTTCGGCGACCTCGTGACCATGGAGTGGTGGAACGACCTGTGGCTGAACGAGTCGTTCGCCACCTACACGTCGGTCGCCTGCCAGGCCGCCGTCCCCGGCACCCGCTGGCCGAACGCCTGGACCACCTTCGCCAACGCGGAGAAGACCTGGGCCTACCGCCAGGACCAGCTGCCGTCGACGCACCCGATCATGGCCGACATCAACGACCTGGAGGACGTGCTCGTCAACTTCGACGGCATCACGTACGCCAAGGGCGCCTCGGTCCTCAAGCAGCTCGTCGCCTACGTCGGGCAGGACGAGTTCTTCAAGGGCGTGCAGGCGTACTTCAAGGCGCACGCCTTCGGCAACACGCGCCTGTCGGACCTGCTGGGCGCCCTGGAGAAGACCTCCGGGCGCGACCTGGCCTCCTGGTCGAAGGCGTGGCTGGAGACGGCCGGCATCAATGTCCTCCGCCCGGAGATCGAGACCGACGCGGACGGCGCCATCACGGCCTTCGCGGTCCGCCAGGAGGCCCCGGCGCTGCCCGCCGGCGCCAAGGGCGAGGCCGTCCTGCGCCCGCACCGGATCGCGATCGGCTTCTACGACCTGGACGGGACCGGCCGCCTCGTGCGCACCGAGCGCCTGGAGCTGGACATCGCGGCGGCCGGGCTGACCGAGGTGCCGCAGCTCGTCGGCAAGGCCCGCCCGGCGGTCGTCCTCCTCAACGACGACGACCTGTCGTACGCCAAGGTCCGCCTCGACGACGTGTCCCTGGCGAACGTCACCGAGCACCTGGGCGACTTCGCCGAGTCCCTGCCGCGCGCGCTGTGCTGGGCCTCGGCCTGGGACATGACCCGCGACGGCGAACTGGCCGCCCGCGACTACCTGGAGCTGGTGCTCTCGGGCATCGCCAAGGAGTCCGACATCGGCGTGGTGCAGTCGCTCCAGGGCCAGGTCAAGGCGGCCCTCGACCTGTACGCGGCGCCGTCGTGGCGCGAGACCGGGCTCTCCCGCTGGACGGAGGCGACGCTGGCACACCTGCGCGCGGCCGAGCCGGCGAGCGACCACCAGCTCGCGTGGGCGCGCGCCTTCGCGGCGACCGCCCGCACCCCGCAGCAGCTCGACCTGCTCGCCGCCCTCCTGGAGGGGCGAGAGACGATCGAGGGCCTGGCGGTGGACACCGAGCTGCGCTGGGCGTTCGTGCAGCGGCTCGCGGCGGCCGGCGTCTACGACGAGGCGGAGATCGCGGCCGAGCTGGAGCGCGACCGCACGGCGGCGGGCGAGCGGCACGCGGCGACCGCGCGGGCGGCCCGTCCGTCCGAGGCGGCCAAGGCGGAGGCGTGGGCGTCGGTGGTCGAGGACGACAAGCTGGCGAACGCCGTGCAGGAGGCGGTGATCGGCGGCTTCGTCCAGTCCGACCAGCGCGAGCTGCTCGCCCCGTACACGGCGAAGTACTTCGCGGCGATCAAGGGCGTCTCGGAGACCCGCAGCCACGAGATGATCCAGCAGATCGTGGTCGGCCTCTACCCGGCGCTCCAGGTCTCGCGGGAGACCCTGGACGCGACGGACGCCTGGCTGGAGGAGCACGAGCCGGCCCCGGCGCTGCGGCGTCTGGTGACGGAGTGCCGCGCGGGCGTCGAGCGCGCCCTGAAGGCACAGGCGGCGGACGCGGCCGCGGCGGTCTGACCGCCGGGCCGGCAGCGGCACGGAGAAGGGGCGCCCTCCCCCGGGGGGCGCCCCTTCGTCGTGTCTTCCGGGGTGGAGGTCCGCCCGGCGGGCGGGCGTCGGCGCGCGGCCGCTCCGCCGGGCGGAGGCCGGTCAGCCGCCGAGGGCGGTGAACCGGGCGCGCAGGTCCGCCGCGCCCCGTTCCGTCAGGGAGCCGTGGAGCCGCATCCGGGCCACGCCGCCGTCGGGGAAGGCGTCGAGGCGGACGTGGGTGACGACGGCCTCGGCGGGCAGCTTGAAGCGGTGGAGGGTGTCGGGCTGGAGGCGGGTCCTGGGGACGACCTCGAACCACTCGCCCGTCTCGCCGTCGCGTCCCTGGAGCGCGATCCAGCCCGCCGCGTTGCCCTTGAGGCAGGCGGTGTCGATCTCGACGGCGCGGACGGCGCCCTGGGCGGCGAGCCGGAAGCGGACCCAGTCGTGGGTGTCCCGGACCCGGCGGCGGCGGTTCTCCCAGCCGTCGTCCATCTTCCGGGAGGTGCCGGGCAGGATGATCTGGGTGGGCGAGGAGTAGAACCGGTCCGAGGCGTCCTCGTACGTGCCGCCGTTGAGCACGGAGATCAGGTCGAGGGTGCCGAGGAGTTCCAGCCACTCGGGGTCGGGCACGACCTCGCCGTGGACGCGGAGGCGGGCGACGCCGCCGTCGGGGTGCTGGCAGAGGCGGACGTGGGTGAAGCGGCGCTCGGCGTCGATCGCGAAGCCGTTGGCGGCGTGGCCCCGGACGGGGGTGGGCGGGACCAGCTCCTCCCACGTCGCGTCGAGGAGTTCGGCGGGGCCGGGCGCGCCCTCGACGGCGGTGGCCTGGAGGGACACCCGCTGCGGGTAGTTGCCCCGGAAGTGGGCGGTGTCCACGACGACGCCCCGGATCACGCCGGGGGCGCCGAGGCGGACGATCGCCCAGTCGTGGTCCCCGGGCGCGGGGAAGACGTGCGCGGCGTCGGCGCCCCGGCGGCGGCGGGTCTCCCAGCCGTCCATGATCTTGCCCTTGTGGCCGAAGCGCTCCGGGTCGAAGACGGCGCGCTCGCGGACGAGCAGGTTCTCCCGCTCGGCGAAGAACTCGTCGTTGGCGGCGACGACTCCGGCGCCGAGACGGCGGTCGGCGAGGTCGACGAGGTCGGTGAAGGGGAAGTCACCGGCGCGGTAGTCGGCGTAGGGGTCTCCGCCGGCGTAGGGGGCGGCGTCGTTGGCGTGCGGGTCCTGGTGCGCGTCGGGGCTGCTCATGTCCCGACCCTCCCGCGCCGGGTCGTCCGGGTCCATCGAATGTTTTCGACGGTACCTTTCAGTTCCGGTGAACGGTGGGGGCCGGACCCGGGGTTCGGCCCCGCGGGGCGGTCTCGCGTTCCGCCGCCGCCCACTGGAGCGCGGTCAGGACGCGGGCCACCGCGGGGCCCTCCTCGGCGCCGCTCCGCACCGCCGCGACGACGTGGCGGCGCGGCTGGTCGGCGGCGAGGGCGCGCAGGACGACCCCGGTGCCGCCCCGGCGTTCGGCGGAGGCCATGCGGGGCACGAGCGCGACCCCCATCCCGGCCTCGACCATGGCGAGGATCGCGGTCCACCCGGAGGCGCTGTGGGCCTGTTCGGGCACGAAGCCGGCGGCCTCGCAGGCGGCGGTGGTGATCGCGGACCAGGGGCCGGAACCGCCGTAGATCCAGGGCTCGGCGGCGAGGTCCGCGAGCCGCAGGCCGGGCACGGCGGCGAGCGGGTGCCCGGCGGACAGGGCCACGTCGAGCGGGTCCGCGAGCAGCGGCACCCGGCTGAACCCGGGGTCGCGCGGGGAGGGCGCGTGGGCGGCGAGCGAGAGGGCGAGGTCGGCCTCGCCGGCCGCGAGCAGTTCGTACGCCTCCGCCGCCTCGGCCTCCCGGACGCGGACCCGGAGCCCGGGGCGGTCGGCCCGCAGCCGGCGCACGGCGGGGACGACGAGGGCGGGCACGGAGGTGGGGAAGGCCGCGACCCGGACCTGTCCGGCCTCGCCCCGCAGGTAGCCGTCGAGTTCGGCGTCGGCGCGCTCCAGCTGGGCGAAGGCCGCCTCCGCGTGACGCAGCACCAGGTGGGCGGCGTCGGTGAGCCGGACCCGGCGGCCCTGGGCCTCCAGGAGCCGTACGCCGAGCTGTCCGGCGAGGTTGGTGAGCTGCTGCGAGACGGCCGAGGGGGTCAGGTGCAGGGCCTCCGCGGCCGCGGTGACGGTGCCGCGGTCGCGGAGGGTGCGGAGGATGCGGAGCTTCTTGACGTCCCACTCGGTCATGGGGCGCAACCTACCGGCCCGGTCACCGCTCCCGGGCGGTGACCGCCGCGGGTTCCGGCGCGGCGCGGCCGGCCGTGCCGGGGGTCCGGGGGACGGGGACCCCCGGGGTGCGGGGTCCCCGCTGGCCCGCCAGGGTGGCGCCGGAGGCGATCGCCATGCCGAGCAGCTGGACCGGGCCGAGCGCCTGGCCGAGCGCGGCCCAGCCGATGATCGCGGCGGTGACGGGCGAGAGCGGGCCGAGGAAGGTGGCGGAGGAGGCGCCGAGGCGCTCGATGCCCCGGAACCAGAGGTAGTACGAGACCGCGGTGTTGCCGAGGGCCAGGTAGGCGTAGCCGGCGAGGTGGGTGCCGGTCAGGGCGGGCGGGGCGCCCTCGGCCAGGAGGGCGACGGGCAGGACGACCAGGCCGCCCGCGGTGAGCTGCCAGCCGGTGAGGGTCAGGGCGCCGACGCCCTCGGGGCGGCCCCAGCGCTTGGTGAGGACGGTGCCCGCCGACATCGACAGGGCGGAGAGCAGCCCGGCGGCGACGCCGACGAGGTCGAGCGCGGCCCCGGCCCTGAGGACGACCAGGCTGACGCCGAAGGCGGCGGCGACGGCGGTGAGCAGGGTCCGCGCGGTCGGCCGGTCGCCCAGGAAGAGGGCGGCGAGGCCGATGACGAAGAGCGGGCCGACGGAGCCGACGACGGCGGCGACGCCACCGGGGAGCCGGTAGGCGGCGAGGAAGAGCAGCGGGAAGAAGGCGCCGATGTTGAGCGCGCCGAGGGCGGCGGCCTTCCCCCACCAGGCGCCGCGCGGGAGCCTGCGGGTCAGCGCGAGGAGCAGGAGCCCGGCGGGCAGGGCGCGCATCAGGCCCGTGAAGAGGGGGCGGTCGGGCGGCAGGAACTCGGTGGTGACGAAGTAGGTGGAGCCCCAGGAGACGGGAGCGAGCGCGGTCAGCGCGACGGTGGCGGCTCTGCGGGACATGGCGGTTCCCCTCGGTGCGGGTGCCGGTGGCCGGGTCCGGGGCCGGATCCGGAGGCCAAAGCGGCTTGGCGTTGATTAACTTAGCACTAAGCTACTTATCCACAAGCGACTTTTTTGCCGACGAACGGCACGCGAGGAGAGACTGGACGGATGAACACGACCCCCCCGGGCCCCGGCCCGGCCCGCGACGCCGTCGACGCCATCACCGACCAGTGGGCGGCCGTCCGGCCCGATCTGGACACACTGCCGATGGCCGTCTTCGGCCGGATCTACCGGCTGTCCCAGGCCATGCGCGGCACGGTGGACAAGGCGTACGCGCCCTACGGCATGGGCCTCGGGGAGTTCGACGTGCTCGCGACCCTGCGCAGGTCCGGAGAGCCGTACACGCTCTCGCCGCGCGAGCTGGCCGCCACCCTGATGATCACCACCGGGGGCATGACGGGCCGCCTCGACCGGCTGGAGAAGGCCGGGCTGCTCAGCCGCAGCCCCGACCCGAACGACCGGCGCGGACTGCGGGTCACCCTCAGCCCGCGCGGCAGGGAGCTGGTGGACCTGGCGGTCGTGGACGGCCTCGCGCGACAGAGGGCGGCCCTGGAGGCGGCACTCGGCCCGGAGGAGGCGGAACAGCTCTCCGGACTGCTGCGGAAGCTGCTCGCGGCCACCGCGTGACGGACGGCCGGAGACGCGCGAGGGCGCCGCACGGCATGTCGTGCCGTGCGGCGCCCTCGACGGAGACGGAGGAAGGGGTCAGGCCTTCTTGGACTTGTCGAGCACCATCACCAGGCCGGCGATGATCAGGAACAGCACCAGCGGGGCGGCCACGAACAGGCCGAGGGTCTCGACGACCTCCAGCTTGGGGGCCGGGTCGTCACCGTCGTCGCGGGTGAGCGCGAGCGCGGGGGACGACATGAGCAGCATCATCAGCGTCGTACCGGCCGCGACGGAGCCGGCGCGCAGGGCGTTCTTCTTGTCCACGGAGCAAACGTAGCGAACGCCCGGAGGGGCCGCGCGCCCGGGGGTGCCGTACGGGCGTGCAGCTCGCTCAGCAGGGCGTGCGCGCGGGGCGAGGCGGCCAGTTGCTCCAGGGTGACCGGCTGCCCGTCGGGGCCGGCGAGCGGCAGTCGCCAGTTGGGGTACTCGTCCCAGGTGCCCGGCAGGTTCTGCGGCCTGCGGTCCCCCAGGGCGTCCGGCAGCCACACGCCCACCATCCGGGCCGGGGTGGCGAGCAGATAGCGGTGGACGGCCCTGATCTCGGCCTCCTCCCCCGGCCCCTCCGGGAGCAGCCCCAGCCGCTCGAAGAGGCCGCGCCACTCGGCGGTCTCGGTCCGGTCCGCCGCCCGCTCGCGCTCCAGGCCGCCGGGGAGCAGCCCGAGCCGGTGCCGCAGGGTGACGTGGTCGCCGGAGAGGCGGGCGGCGGTGGAGGGCAGGTCGTGGGTGGTGGCGGTGGCCACGCACTCCGCGCGCCACTCCTCCGGGGGCAGCGGACCGCCGGTGCCCGCCCAGTCCCGCTCGAACCAGAGCACGGAGGTCCCGAACACCCCGCGCCGGGCCAGTTCCTCCCGTACCCCCGGTTCGACCGTGCCGAGGTCCTCGCCGATGACCAGGGCGCCGGCGCGGTGCGCCTCCAGCACGAGGACGGCGAGCATCGCCTCGGCGTCGTACCGGACGTACGTGCCCTCGGTGGGCTCGCGGCCCTCCGGCACCCACCAGAGCCGGAAGAGGCCCATGACGTGGTCGACGCGCAGGGCGCCCGCGTGGCGGAGGAGTTCGCGCAGGACGCCCCGGTACGGGGCGTAGCCCGCGGCGGCGAGGGCGTCGGGCCGCCAGGGCGGCAGGCCCCAGTCCTGCCCCCGGGAGTTGAAGGCGTCGGGCGGGGCGCCGACCGACATGCCCGCCGCGAAGGCGTCCTGGCAGGCCCAGGTGTCCGACCCCTCCGGGTGGACGCCGACCGCCAGGTCGTGGACGATCCCGATCTCCATCCCGGCCTCGCGGGCGGCCCCGGCGGCGTCGGCCAGCTGCCGGTCCGTCAGCCAGGCGAGCCGGCAGTGGAAGTCGACCCGGGCGGCCAGGTCGGGGTCGGCGCGCACGGCCGCCTCCGCCCCGCGCGGGGTGCGCAGCTCCTCGGGCCAGGCGCGCCAGTGGGGGCCGTGGCGCTCCGCGAGGGCCTGGTAGGTGGCGTGGTCCTCCAGGGCGCGGCCCCGCGCGGCGAGGAAGTCGTGGAAGTCGGCGCGCCGGCCCGGACCCGGCTCGACGCCCGCGACGAGCAGCTCCAGGGCCCGCCGCTTGACCTCCCAGACCGCGTCCCGGTCGATCAGGGCGCCCTTGCCGAGGACCCGTTCCCGCAGCTCGGCGGCGTCCGCGAGGATCCGGTCGAGCTCGTCGCGGTGCCCGGGACCGAGCAGGGCGTACTCGGGGATCTCCTCGATCCGCAGGTGGACGGGGTCGGGGAAGCGGCGCGAGGAGGGGCGGTACGGGGAGGGGTCCGTCGGCGCGCCGGGCACGGCCGCGTGGAGCGGGTTGACCTGGACGAATCCGGCGCCGTGTGCCCGGCCCGCCCAGGTGACGAGCTCGCGCAGGTCGCCGAGGTCGCCCATGCCCCAGGAGCGGGTGGAGAGCAGCGAGTAGAGCTGCACGAGGAGCCCGTACGCGCGCCGGGCGGGCCCGGGGGCGCGCGCGGGGCTCACGATCAGGGTGCTGGTGGCCGTGCGTCCGTCGGGGGCCTCGGCCTCGACCGCGTGGACGCCGAGCGGCAGCCGCGCCCAGTCCTCCCCGATGACGACCGCGCCGTCCTCGGTGGTGACCTGGAGGCGGGTGCCGGGCGGCAGGCCGGACGGGGGGCGGAGGCCGGGCTCCCGCCACGGGACCGCGGCGTCGTGGTGGGCGAACCCCTCGCAGGTGGCGACCTCTTCGTACGGGGCCGCCCCGGCGCGCCCGTCGTACGGGTCCGCCGTTCCGGGCCCGTCGTACGGATCGGTCTCCGCGCGCGCGTCGTACGGATCCTCCGCTCCGCGCGGGCCGGGGCCGCCGTCCGTGTCCACGGCCCGCCAGTGGACCAGGGTGGGCGGCAACAGGCGCTCGCGGGCGGCCCGTTCCGCCGCGTCGAGGGCGGCGGCGACCGCCTCCGGCGTGGAGGCGTCGACGCCCAGGGCCGCGAGGACGGCCACCACGGTGGCGTCGGGCACGGGCACGTCGCCGCCGTCGGCGGGACTGTGGACGGTGGCGACGCCGTGCAGGGCGGCGAGACGGGCCAGGGTCACTTCACACTCCGGGGCACTCCGGGCCGCCCGCGCGGACGAGGGCGGTGGGTTCACTGGTCGGGGGAGCCGCCGCGGCCGGCGGCTCGCCGGTGAGGGGGGACGCGGCGGGCGGGGGCGGCGCGGCGGACGACGGCGTGCCGCCCGGTACCGGCCGCCGGGGGAGCCGTATTCCTCCGGCGGGGCGGGCGGTCGTGGTCACGGGGGCTCCCGGTTCGTCTCGTCGGGTGGGGCCTGGACAACTTCTGACACCTACCCACCGCACCTCGTTTTACCGGCGGAGGGGGACGAAGTGGCGTCACCCCGCCGACAGCTCACCGGGCAAAACCGACACATCGGCCCTGTGCGTTGACACGTGCGTGCGACGGATGGTGGGCTCGTGACCGACTCGTGACCAACGGCGGAGCAGCCGAAGGGAGACCCCGTGCGCCCCGGACCCAGGAAGCGCGGTGCGACGGCCCTCGTCGCCGTCGTCGTCGGCGGCCTCCTCGGCGGCGGCGCCCCCGGCGCGGCCCAGGCACTCCCGGAGGCGTCCGCGCTCCCGGGGAGCCGGACGTCCCCGGAGGCGCGCGCGTTCCCGGGGACGCACGCCCTTCCGGGCGCCCGGACGTCCCCGGAGCCGCCGGTGGCCTCCGCGCCCGCGGCCCCCGCGCGCGTGCCCGCGCCCGCCCCGCCGCCCGGACCGGGCACGGCCGGCCCCGGGACGGCCGCCGCGCGCGTGCCCGCCGTCTGGCCCCGGCCGCAGTCCCTGACGGCCGCCGGGCCCTCCGTACGGCTCGGGGACGAGGTGACGCTGCTGGCGAGCGCCGACGCCGACCCGTACGCCCTCGACGCCCTGCGCGGGCTGCTGCGGGCGGCCGGGGTGCGGACCGTCCACACCGGGCTCCCGGGCCGGGGCCCGGTGGTCCGGGCCGCCGGTCCCTCCGGGGAGGGCGCCGCCGAGGTGCTGACCGCGCTGCGCGTGCCCGAACGCCTCGACCTGCCGCGCGGCGGCTACCGGCTCGCGACCGGGCGCTTCCGGGGACGGGACACCGTCGTCCTGGACGGGGCGGGCGAGGACGGCCTGTTCCACGCCGTGCAGACGCTGCGCCAGCTCCTCGGCGGCGCGGGCGGCACCGGCCGGGAGGTCCCCGGGGTCGTCGTCCGCGACTGGCCGGGCACCGCCGAGCGCGGCGTCGCCGAGGGCTTCTACGGGAGCCCCTGGACGCGGGAGCAGCGGCTCGCCCAGATCGACTTCCTGGCCCGCACCAAGCAGAACCGCTACCTGTACGCGCCCGGGGACGACCCGTACCGCCAGACGCTGTGGCGCGAGCCCTACCCGGCCGGGCGGCGGGCGGAGTTCCGGGAACTCGCCGAACGGGCCCGCGCCCACCACGTGAGGCTCGGCTGGGCCGTGTCGCCCGCCCAGTCCATGTGCCTGGCCTCCGCCGCCGACGTGGCGGCGCTGACGCGGAAGCTCGACGCGATGTGGGCGCTCGGCGTGCGCTTCTTCCAGCTCCAGTTCCAGGACGCCTCCTACGACGAGTGGCACTGCTCCCGGGACGCCGACGCCTTCGGGCGCGGCCCCGAGGCGGCGGCCGGCGCCCACGCGCGCGTGGCGAACGCCGTGGCCCGGCACCTGGCCGAACGGCATCCGGGCGGCGACCCGCTGACGGTGATGCCGACGGAGTACTACCAGGACGGGGCGACCGCGTACCGCGCGAAGCTCGCCGAGGCGCTCGACGCGGACGTGCGGGTGGCGTGGACCGGCGTCGGCGTCGTGCCGCCCGCCATCACCGGCGGCGAACTGGCCGACGCGCGCGAGGCACTGGGCCACCCGCTGGTCACCATGGACAACTACCCGGTCAACGACTACGCGCAGGACCGGCTCTTCCTGGGTCCCGCGACGGGCCGGGAACCGGCCGTGGCCGCCGGGTCCGCCGCCTACCTCGCCCTCGCCATGGAGCAGCCCGCCGCCTCCCGCGTCCCGCTGTTCACGGCCGCCGACTACGCGTGGAATCCGAGGGGGTACCGGCCGGAGGAGTCCTGGCGGGCCGCCGTGGACGACCTCGCGGGCCCGGACCCGGCCGCCCGCGAGGCGCTGCGGGCGCTCGCCGGGAACGGCGCCTCCTCGCTGCTCGCCCCGGCGGGCGAATCGGCCTACCTGAAGCCGCTCCTGGCCGCCTTCTGGGACGCGCGCGCCGGGGCGGTCCCGGACACGCGCGCGCGGGAGCGGACGGCGCGCGGGCTGCGGGCCGCGTTCACCGTGATGCGCACCGCCCCCGAGCGCCTCGCGGCCACCGCCGGCGGCGCCCTCGGCGACGAGGCGGGGCCGTGGTTGGAGCAGCTGTCCCGGTACGGCCTGGCGGGCGGGACGGCCGTCGACATGCTGCTCGCCCAGGAACGCGGCGACGGCGCGGCGGCCTGGCGGGCACAGTGGGAGCTCTCCTCGCTGCGGAAGGCCCTGGGGGCGAGCCGGGTGACGGTCGGGGCGGGGGTGCTCGACCCGTTCCTCGCGCGCGCGGAGGCCGGGGCGGCGGCCTGGACCGGCGCCGACCGGGCCCGGTCGGTACGGGCCGAGCGGGCCCCCGGCTCGTACACCGTGCGTCTCGGCCGGGCGCGGCCCCTGGAGGCCCTGACGGTGATGACCGAGCCGTTCCCGGCGGACGGACGGGCGGGCGCGGGCGCGCGCGTGGAGGCGTACGTGCCCGGCGGGGGCTGGCGGCCGCTCGGCCCGCTGTCGCCGTCCGGGTGGACGCAGGCCGCGCCGAAGGGGCTGCGGGCCGAGGCGCTGCGGGTGGTGTGGGACGGCGACGGGCCCGCGCCCGCGGTGCGTTCCCTGGTGCCGTGGTTCGCGGACGTGCCGCGCGCCGGCGTCGCCCTCGCGCGTACGGAGACGGACGCGGTGATCGGCGGTCCGGCGCGGCGGGTGGACGTGGAGCTGACGAACCGCCGCACGGACGAGGTGCGCGGCGCGCTGACGGCGAGGGCCCCGAAGGGGATCACGGTCCGGCTGCCGGGGCGGGCCTCGGTGGGGCGCGGCGCCCGCGCGCGCGTCCCCCTGGAGGTGTCGGTGGCGGCGGACGTGCCGGTCGGCGCGTACCGGGTGCCGGTGTCCTTCGCCGGCGAGGAGCGGGTGCTCACGGTGCGGGCCTTCCCCCCGACGGGCGGCCCGGACCTGGCGCGGACGGGGACGGCCTCCTCCTCGGGCGACGAGACCCCGGACTTCCCGGCCGCCGCGGCGGTGGACGGCGATCCGGCCACCCGCTGGTCCTCCCCGGCGGAGGACGGGGCCTGGTGGCGGCTCGAACTGCCCGCGCCGGTCCGGCTGGGAGAGGTGGTGCTGCGCTGGCAGGACGCGTACGCCTCCCGCTACCGCGTGGAGGTCTCGGCGGACGGCCGGACGTGGCGCACGGCGGCGGCGGTCACGGACGGCCGGGGCGGCCGGGAGTCGGTCCGGACGGACGCGCCGGACACGCGCTTCCTGCGGGTGCGGGGCGAGAAGCGGGCGACCCGCTTCGGCTACTCGCTCTGGTCGGTGGAGGCGTACGCGGTGGCTCAGGGGTCGCCGTCACGGGCGGACGCGGCGAAGCCGGCGGCGCCCCCGGCGACGGCCGCCCCGAAGACCCCGGCGGCCACGACCGCGCCCCCGCCGCCGGACGCGGACAAGGGCACGGGCACGGGCACGGACGCGGGCGTGGGCGTGGGCGTGGACACCGGCACGGGAGCGGACGCGCCGGAGGAGCGGCCCGCCCCCTGAGGGGCGCACCGCCCGGCGGACCGCCGCGCGCGGGGAAGACCGCGTGCGCACGGGGAAGGCCCCGCGCGCACGGCGGCTCACCCCGTCGTCAGCGCCCCCGCGGGAGTCTCCGCGACGGAGTCGATCCGGGCCATCACGTCCCGCGCGCCGTACGCCTCCAGGTAGGGCAGCCAGCGCGGGTCCCGGTGGCCGGTCCCGATGATCCGCCAGGCCGGGCCGGTCGGCGGGGCGGGCTGGTGGCGCAGCCGCCAGCCGAGTTCGCGCAGGTGCCGGTCGGCCTTGACGTGGTTGCAGCGGCGGCAGGCCGCCACCACGTTGTCCCAGGCGTGCGTGCCGCCCCGGCTGCGCGGGACGACGTGGTCGACGCTGGTCGCGACGCCCCCGCAGTACGCGCAGCGCCCGCCGTCGCGGGCGAAGAGGGCCCGGCGGGTCAGAGGAACGGGCCCCCGGTGGGGGACCCGCACGAAGCGCTTCAGCCGCACCACGCTGGGCGCGGGGACGACTTGGGTCTCGCTGTGCAGGAAGGCGCCGGACTCCTCGAGGCAGAGGGCCTTGTCCTCCAGGACGAGGACGAGTGCGCGGCGGAGCGGTACGACGCCGAGCGGCTCGTACGACGCGTTGAGGACCAGGACGTGCGGCACGCATGCCTCCTATGACGCCGGCGGCGCGTGGCTCGCGCCGGGACGAACTGCTCTCAGTCTCTCCTCATGCCGGGCGGGAGCGCCACCACGTGACGGGACCGGAGCGAGGGCCCCCGGAGTGTTCCCGGCCACATCGGCATCACCTCCTTCATGCCCGGGTGAGGTCCGTCTCTCCCTCGAACACGGCTGCCGGACCACGCCCGCCGCCCCGTTACTGTGGATGACTTGCGTACGCGATGCCTGGAGGTTGTCCCGTGTCCTGGTCCGCCCTGGCGGCTGCCACCGAACCCGAACCCATGCCGGTGACCCTGGACGAAGCCGCGGAGCGCGCCACGAACGCCGCCACCTGGGTGGAGGAGAACTGGTCCACCTGGCTGAACACCGGGCTGCGCATCCTGCTCATCCTGGTCGTCGCGCTGCTCCTGCGGATGGCCGTCCGCCGGGCCCTGACGAAGCTGATCGAGCGGATGAACCGTTCGGCGCAGGCGGTGGAGGGGACGGCCCTGGGCGGTCTCCTCGTCAACACCGAGCGGCGGCGGCAGCGCTCGGAGGCCATCGGCTCGGTGCTGCGTTCGGTCGCGTCGTTCCTGATCCTGGGCACGGCCGGGCTGATGATCCTCGGCGCCTTCAAGATCGACCTGGCACCGCTGCTCGCCTCGGCCGGTGTGGCCGGTGTGGCGATCGGTTTCGGCGCCCGGAACCTGGTGACCGACTTCCTCTCCGGCGTCTTCATGATCCTGGAGGACCAGTACGGCGTCGGTGACTCGATCGACGCGGGCGTGGCCTCCGGCGAGGTCGTCGAGGTGGGCCTGCGGGTGACCAAGCTGCGCGGGGTGGACGGCGAGATCTGGTACGTGCGCAACGGCGAGATCAAGCGGATAGGCAACCTCAGCCAGGGCTGGGCCACGGCCGCCGTGGACGTGACGGTGCGGCCGACGGAGGACCTGGACCGGGTGCGGTCCGTGATCACCGAGGCGGCGGAGTCCATGGCGAAGGAGGAGCCGTGGAACGAGCGCCTGTGGGGGCCGGTGGAGGTGCTCGGCCTCAACGAGGTGCTGCTCGACTCGATGACGGTCCGGGTCGCGGCGAAGACGATGCCGGGCAAGGCGCTGGGCGTGGAGCGCGAGCTGCGCTGGCGGATCAAGCGGGGCCTGGACGAAGCGGGCATCCGGATCGTGGGCGGTCTCCCGGTGCCGGCCGAGGAGGCGGCGGCCGACCCGTCGGCGGGCGTGGCGGCGCCCTCGGTCTTCGCCAACACGTCCTCGCCCCAGTCGGCGGCGGCGACCCCGCTGCCGAAGTCGGACCTCTCCAAGTAACCGGTCCTCCCGGCGGGCGGTCCCCGTCCGACCGGGGCCCCTTCCGGGCGGACGGGGACCGCCCGCCGGGAGGGACCGGCCGCCGTCCCGTGCGCGGGCCCCCGCGGGTAACGCTTCGGTTGCCTTCGGGGGTCCTGTACGTGCCCGGGTATTGACGGTTCCGCGACGGGCGCCTTATTTTCCTCCCACGCAATAGGAAACTTTCCTAACAGTGCAAGGGCAGGTGCGATCGTCATGGCCGGTACGACCCAGAGGGTCCCGGGCGTTCCGGGAACTCCGGGAACCCCGGGCACGCCCCGCGTGCTGCGGGCCATGAACGACCGGGCCGCCCTGGACCTGCTCCTGGAGCACGGCCCGCTCTCGCGCACCCGGATCGGCAAGCTCACCGGCCTCTCCAAGCCGACCGCCTCCCAGCTGCTCGCCCGCCTCGAAGCGGCCGGACTCGTCGTCGCCACCGGCACCACCGAGGGCCGCCCCGGCCCGAACGCCCAGCTCTACGCGGTCAACGCGCGCGCCGCGTACGCCGCCGGACTCGACGTCACCACCCGCCGCATCCGCGCCGCCGTCGCCGACGTCACCGGCGAGATCGTCGGCGAGGCCGAGCTGCCGACCCCCGGACGCTCCGCCGCCGGGGTCGTCCGCCAGGTCACCGAAGCGCTCGACGGGGCCGTGGGGGCGGCCGGGATCGCCCGCGAGGAGGTGCGGCGCCTGGTCATCGGCACGCCCGGCGCCTTCGACCCGGCCACCGGCCGCCTGCGGTACGCCTCCCACCTGCCCGGCTGGCACTCCCCCACCCTCCTGGAGGAACTGGCCGCCGCCCTGCCCATGCCGTTCGAGTACGAGAACGACGTCAATCTGGTCGCCCTCGCCGAACAGCGCCTGGGCGCCGCCCGGGGCCACTCCGACTTCGTCCTGCTCTGGAACGAGGAGGGCATCGGCGCCGCCCTCGTCCTGGGCGGGCGGCTCCACCGGGGCTTCACCGGCGGCGCCGGCGAGGTCGGTTTCCTGCCCGTGCCCGGGACCCCGCTCGTACGGCAGGTCACCAAGGCCAACTCGGGCGGCTACCAGGAACTGGCGGGTGCGCAGGCCGTGCCCCGGATCGCCCGCTCGCTCGGCGTCGAGACGCCCGAGCAGCCGTACGCGCCGGTGGCGGCCGCACTGCTCGCGCACGCGGGCGCGGCGGCGGACGGGGACCCCCGGTACGCGGCCCTCCTGGACCGCTACGCCGAGCGCGTCGCCATCGGGCTCTCCTCCGTCGTCGCCGTCCTCGACCCCGAACTGATCGTGCTGTCCGGCGACGTCCTGGTCGCCGGCGGCGAGCCGCTGCGCGCCCGCGTGCAGTCCGAACTCGCCGACCTCGCCGCCTCCCGGCCGCGCCTCGTCCTCGCCTCCGTACCCCGCCGTCCCGTCCTGCGCGGCGCCCTCGAAAGCGCCCTCGCCGCCACCCGTGACGAGGTCTTCGACACCTCTCGCTGACCCCCGCCCGTCCGGGCCCGCGAACCGGCACCGCCCCCGTCCCCGTCCCGCACGTCCTCCGTCCCGCACGTCCTCCGTCCCGCACCCCCTCCGCCCAGGGAGACCGTCATGCCCGTCCGTCCGCGCAGAGCCGCCGCCGTGCTCGCCGCCACCGCCTCGATCGCCCTCTCCGCCTCCGCCTGTACCGGCTCCGCGGACAACGCGGCCGCCGACGACCCCCGGGCCGCGACGACGATCACCTTCTGGCACGGCTGGTCGGACCCCGCCGAGGTCAAGGCGATCGAGAACAACGTCGCCCGCTTCGAGAAGGCCCACCCGAACATCAAGGTGAAGGTCGTCGGCGACATCAGCGACGACAAGCTCGGCCAGGCCCTGCGAGCGGGCGGGTCGAACGGACCGGACGTCATCTCCTCGTCCACCACGTCCAACGTCGGCAAGTTCTGCGCCTCGGGCGCGCTCGCGGACCTCAAGCCCTTCATCGAGAAGTCCGGGCTGGACCTGGAGAAGACCTTCCCCAAGGTCCTCCGGGACTACACCCAGTTCGAGGGCAAGCGGTGCAGCCTGCCGCTGCTCTCCGACGCGTACGGGCTCTACTACAACAAGGACGCGTTCCGGAAGGCCGGTCTCGACCCCGAGGCCCCGCCGAAGACCTGGAGCGAGTTCACCGAGGTCGCCAAGAAGCTCACCAAGCCCAAGGGCGACTCCTACGAGCGGCTCGGCTTCATGCCGAACTACCTGGGCTACGAGACCTCCTTCTCGCACTACATGTCGCAGTGGAAGCACGCGTACTTCGACAAGGACGGCGCGTCGAACGTCGCCCGGGACCCGGGGTTCGCGAAGGCGATGACGTACCAGAAGTCCCTGGTGGACGCCCTGGGCGGGTTCCAGAAGCTCGACAGGTACCGCACCACCTTCGGCGACGAGTGGGGCGCCAAGCACCCCTTCCACACCGGGCAGGTCGCCATGCAGCTGGACGGTGAGTGGCGGCTGAAGTTCACCCAGCAGCACAAGGTCGGCTTCGACATCGGCGTCGCGCCGCTGCCGGTCGCGGACGACGAGGCGGCCGAGTACGGCAAGGGCTACCTCTCCGGCACGATCATGGGCATGGCGCCGCAGAGCAAGAAGCAGAACGCGGCCTGGGAGCTGATCAAGTACATGACCACGGACACCGACGCCGTGGTGGCCTTCGCCAACGAGATCGGCAACGTGCCCTCCACCCTGGAGGCGCTGAAGTCCCCGAAGCTGACGCTCGACCCGCGCTTCAAGACCTTCCTGGACATCGCGCGGCACCCCGCCTCCAGCACCTCGGACGGCGCGGTCAACGGCTCCGCCTACGAGGAGACCCTCCAGAAGTTCGCCCAGCAGTACGAGAAGGGCCAGGTCACCGACCTGAAGAAGGGGCTCGCCGACACGGCCGCCCAGATCGACCGCGACATCGCCGCGGCGAAGTGACGGCCGGACACCGCCCATGAGCACGGACACCCTGCCCGCGAAGGGGGCGGCCGTCCCGGCCGCCCCCTCCCCCGGGGGACGGAACACGGCACGGGCCAGGCGCCGCCGCGACGCGCTGCGCGCCCTGGCGTTCATGTCGCCCTGGCTGATCGGATTCGGCGTCTTCTTCGTCTATCCGCTCGTCTCCACCGTGTACTTCTCCTTCATGAAGTACGACGGCCTCAACCCGCCGGAGTGGCGGGGCACGGACAACTGGTCGTACGTCTTCACCGACTTCCCGTCGTTCTGGCCGGCCCTGCGGAACACGCTCTGGCTCTGTGTCGTCATGGTCGGCTGCCGGGTGGTCTTCGGCCTCGGCGTCGGCATGCTGATCACGAAGATCAAGAGGGGCGCCGGGATCTTCCGGACCCTCTTCTACCTGCCGTACCTGGCCCCGCCGGTGGCGGCCACGCTCGCCTTCGTCTTCCTGCTCAACCCCGGCACCGGCCCGGTCAACTCGCTCCTGGAGGCGGTCGGCCTGCCCGCCCCCTCCTGGTTCAACGACGCGTCCTGGTCCAAGCCGGCCCTGACGCTCCTGGCCGTGTGGGGCGTCGGGGACCTCATGGTCATCTTCATGGCCGCGCTGCTCGACGTGCCGAAGGAGCAGTACGAGGCCGCCGAGCTGGACGGCGCCTCGGCGTGGCAGCGGTTCCGCTACGTCACGCTGCCGAACATCTCGCCGATCGTCCTCTTCGCGGTCGTCACCGGGGTCATCGGCGCGATGCAGTACTACACCCAGCCGATCGTGGCCTCCAAGATCGCCTCGGGGGTGATGGGCGGCTCCGGCGTCACCTTCGTCCCCGGCTACCCGGACGACTCCACGCTCACCCTGCCGCAGCTCGTCTACAGCCTCGGCTTCAGCCAGTTCAACTACGGCGCGTCCTGCGTGGTGGCACTGGTGCTCTTCGTCCTCTCCACGGCCTTCACCGCGCTCCTGATGCGCCGGCGCGGCGGCCTGATCGGCTCGGGTGACCGGACATGACCCCCACCACCACGGCCCCGGACCCCACCGGGAGGCGGGCCCGCCGCAAGGCGCTGCTGCACTGGACGGCCGTGCACGCGCTCGGCATCGCCGCCGCCCTGTTCTTCGTGCTCCCGTTCGTCTTCGTCTTCCTGACCTCCCTCATGAGCGACGACCAGGCGCTCACCCGGGACCTCACGCCGAACACCTGGCACTGGGACAACTACGTCAGGGTCTTCCGGACCGAGGGCTTCCTCGTCTGGTGGCGGAACTCCCTCCTGTACGCCGGCCTCGGCACCGTCCTCGTCGTGGTCTCCTCGGTCCCCGTGGCGTACGCGCTCGCCAAGTTCCGCTTCCGCGGCCGGCACCTGTCGCTGCTCCTCGTGATCTCGATGATGATGCTGCCGCCGCAGGTCGTGATCATCCCGATGTACCTGTTCTGGGCGAAGCAGATGGACCTCTCCGGCACCCTGTGGCCGCTGATCGTCCCGATGGCGTTCGGGGACGCCTTCGCCGTCTTCCTGCTGCGCCAGTTCCTGCTCACGATCCCCGACGAGTACGTGGAGGCCGCGCGGATCGACGGGTGCGGCGAACTGCGCATCCTGCTCCGGATCGTGGTCCCGATGGCCAAGCCCGGCATCGCCGCCGTGGCCCTGTTCCAGTTCTTCTACTGCTGGAACGACTACTTCGGGCCGCAGATCTACGCCTCCGAGAACCCCGGCGCCTGGACGCTGAGCTACGGCCTGGAGTCCTTCAAGGGCGCGCACCACACCGACTGGAATCTGACCATGGCCGCGACCGTCCTGGTCATGGCCCCCGTGATCCTCGTCTTCTTCTTCGCCCAGAAGGCGTTCGTCGAGGGAGTCACACTGACCGGAGTGAAGGGCTGAACCACACATGAAGCTCGCTGTCGTGGGGGGCGGTTCCACCTACACCCCCGAACTGATCGACGGGTTCGCGCGGTTGCGCGACACCCTGCCCGTCACCGAACTCGTCCTCGTCGACCCGGCCGCCGACCGGCTGGAGCTGGTCGGCGGACTCGCCCGGCGGATCTTCGCCCGGCAGGGGCACGAAGGACGGATCGTCACCACCTCCGACCTCGACGCCGGGGTCGAGGGCGCCGACGCCGTCCTGCTCCAGCTGCGGGTCGGCGGTCAGGCCGCCCGCCAACAGGACGAGACCTGGCCGCTGGAGTGCGGCTGCGTCGGCCAGGAGACCACCGGCGCCGGCGGCCTCGCCAAGGCGCTGCGCACCGTCCCGGTGGTCCTGGACATCGCGGAGCGGGTCCGGCGCGCCAACCCGGACGCCTGGATCATCGACTTCACCAACCCCGTCGGCATCGTGACGCGGGCGCTGCTCCAGGCCGGGCACAAGGCCGTCGGCCTGTGCAACGTGGCCATCGGCTTCCAGCGGAAGTTCGCCGCGTTCCTCGACGTGGCCCCGTCGGACGTGCACCTGGACCACGTCGGGCTCAACCACCTGACCTGGGAACGGGCGGTGCGGATCGGGGGCCCCGAGGGTGAGAACGCGCTGCCCCGGCTGCTCGCCGAGCACGGCGACGCGATCGCGGACGACCTGCGGCTGCCGCGCCCGGTCCTGGACCGGCTCGGCGTCGTCCCCTCCTATTACCTGCGCTACTTCTACGCGCACGACGAGGTGGTGCGGGAGCTGGGCACCAAGCCGTCGCGGGCCGCCGAGGTCGCCGCGATGGAGAAGGAACTCCTGGAGATGTACGGGGACCCGGCGCTCGACGAGAAGCCGGCCCTGCTCGCCGGGCGCGGCGGCGCCTTCTACTCGGAGGCGGCCGTGGACCTGGCGGCCGCCCTGCTGGGCGGCGGCGGTTCGCCGTACCAGGTGGTGAACACGTACAACAACGGCACGCTGCCGTTCCTGCCGGACGACGCCGTCATCGAGACGCAGGCGGCGGTCGGGACCCACGGTGCCGCGCCGCTGCCGGTCGCGCCGGTGGACCCGCTGTACGCCGGTCTGATCGCGAACGTCACGGCCTACGAGGACCTGGCCCTGGAGGCGGCGCTGCGCGGCGGCCGGGACCGGGTGTTCAAGGCGCTGCTCGCCCACCCGCTGGTGGGCCAGTACGCGTACGCCGACGGCCTCACGGACCGGCTGATCGCCCACAACCGGGAGCACCTCCCGTGGGCGTGAACGGAGTGCTCCTCGCGATCGACGCGGGGAACAGCAAGACCGACGTGGCGGTCGTCTCCCGGGGCGGCGCCGTCCTCGGGGCGGCGCGCGGCGGCGGCTTCCAGCCCCCGGTGGTGGGGGTGGGGACGGCCGTGGACGCGCTCGCGGAGATCGTCGCGCGGGCGTGCGCCGAGGCCGGTGTCCCGCCGGAGTTCGCGCACGTCGCGGCCTGCCTGGCCAACGCCGACCTGCCCGTCGAGGAGACCGAGCTCCGGGACGAGGTGCTGTCCCGGGGCTGGAGCGGGTCCGTCCGCGTGCACAACGACACCTTCGCCATACTGCGGGCCGGGATCGACGAGCCCCGGGGCGTGGCCGTGGTGTGCGGCGCCGGGATCAACTGCGTCGGGATGACGCCGGACGGGCGGACCGCGCGCTTCCCCGCGATCGGGAAGCTCTCCGGGGACTGGGGCGGCGGCGGCGGCATGGCCGACGAGGCGCTGTGGTTCGCGGCGCGCGGCGAGGACGGGCGCGGCGAACCGACCGAGCTGTCGCGCGCGCTGCCCGCCCACTTCGGTCTGGACACGATGTACGCGCTGATCGAGGCGCTGCACCTGGGCCGGGTGCCGGCCGAGCGGCGGCACGAGCTGACACCCGTGCTGTTCCGGGTGAGCGCGGCGGGCGACCCGGTCGCGCTGGCGCTCGTGCACCGGCTGGCCGAGGAGGTCGTGGTCATGTCGACGGTGGCGCTCCGGCGGCTCGGGCTGCTCGACGAGCCGGCCCCGGTGCTCCTCGGCGGCAGCGTGCTGGCCGCGCGCCACCCGCAGCTGGAGGAGCGCGTCCGCGCGCTCTTCGCGGAGCGGGCGCCGAAGGCGGCGGTCGGTTTCGTGACGGCGCCGCCGGTCCTGGGGGCGGGGCTCCTCGCCCTGGACGAGTGGGCGGAGGGGCCGGAGGCGGCCGCCCGGCTGCGGGAGCACTACGGGGCGTGAGGACGGTGGGCCGCCGGGGGCGGGAACGGGAGGGGTGACCTCCCGGGGGGGTGCGGGGCGTTTCCGCCCGTCGGGCGGGGCGCCCCGCCGTCGTGGGGCGGGGGTCCGGGTGCGGGATTCCCTCCGAGAGGCACCCACGTTCACCTGTTCGAGCGATGTCCGGTGCGGAACCGATCCCGGCCAGGAGGCGTATTCATGACGAGGGGTTCTCCCGCAGACGCGGAAGAGGCGTGAGGCACGGCGGGGGCGGGCAGGAACAAGATCGCGCCAATCCCGGTGTGCGGAAGGCTCCCTGCGGCCATACTGCTGACCGGGCGGTTCTGTGCCGGAGCCGGTTCCCGCCGGTTCTCCGGGCGGACCGGCCGATGTCGACGACCGAGGGGGAGGTCACATGGCGCACCAGCCGAACGCGTCCGCCGCGCCGGCGGCGCGGAGCACGGCACCGGCGCCCGCGCGCCCGGCCGGCGTGCCCGCGCAGCCCTCACCCGTCCTTCCCGGGGCCCCGCCCGCCGGACGCGGGGCCTGGGCCGTGGGGCGGGAGCGGCTGCGGGCGGCCGCGACGACCGAACCCGGCCGGCTCCAGATCCTCGGGGCCGTACTGGCGCTGCTCGTCGTCGCGTTCGGGACCGTCACCGCCCTGGAGGTCCACGACCGGTTCTCCGTCACCACCGACGTGGCCGGCCGCAGCCGGCTGCTGAGCAACGACGCCGCCTCCGTCTACCGCGCCCTGGCCGAAGCCGACACCACCGCCGCCAGTGGCTTCCTCGCCGGCTCCCTGGAGCCCACCGCGTCGCGGAAGCAGTACGACGCGGACATCGCCACCGCCTCCCAGCTCCTCGTCAAGGCCGCCTCGAACACGGGCGGTTCGCAGGAGTCGATCCGCGAGATCACCCTCCTCAACGAGCAACTCCCCCGCTACACGGGGCTCGTCGAGCGTGCCCGGGCGGCCAACCGGCAGGGCCTGCCGCTGGGCGGCGCCTATCTGCGGTACGCCAACCACCGGATGACCACCGTCCTGCTCCCCGCCGCCAAGCGGCTGTACGAGGCCGAGACGGAGCGCCTCCACCGGGACGACAGGTCGGCCCGCGCCTGGCCGTACCTGTCGCTCGCGCTCGGCCTCCTCGCCCTCGCCGCCCTCGGCGGGGTCCAGCGCCGCGAGTACCTCCGCACCCACCGGGTCTTCAACCACGGGCTGCTCGCCGCCACCGCCGCCACCGCGGGCGTCCTGCTCTGGCTCGGTACCGCGCACGCCGTCGCCCGGGCCGGACTGGACGACGCGCGGACGCACGGGCAGGAGTCCCTCCAGGCCCTGACCACCGCCCGGATCAGCTCCCTCACCGCCCGCGCCAACGAGAACCTGGCCCTGGTCGCCCGGGGCGCCGTCCTCACCGAGGACGGCAAGAACGACAAGTACGAGGTGGACCACACGGCGAGCATGAACGCCCTGAAGGCGGCGCTCGCCCAGGCGGGAAGGCTCGCCGACGACGAGGCCGGGCGGGCCCCGGTCGACGACTCCGTCCGCCGCGTGGCGGAGTGGGAGGAGCGCCACAGGGACGCGCGCGCGAAGGACCGCGAAGGCTCCTACCAGGACGCCCTCGACCGGACCGTCGGACCGGGGGAGTCCACCAGTCGGTCCTTCAGCCGGATCGACGGGGCCCTGGACCGGGCCCTCAACCACGAACGGGCCGAGTTCACCCGCTCCGCCGAGGACGCCCGGGACGCGCTGGAGCCGCTGCCGCTGGGAGCGGCGGCCCTCGGGGTCCTGGGGGCGGCGGGCGCCGTGCTCGGCGTCAACCGCAGACTGTCGGAGTACCGGTGAGAGGGGGAGAGGTGCCCGAGGAGACGGAGCCGCCGGCGCGGCGGACGGAACGGCGGCCGCGTGGCTGGGGCGGGGTGGCGGCCATGGCCCTGGCCTGCGCACTCAGCGCCGGGTCGCTCGCCCTGCTCCCGGCGGCGCACGACGGGAACGGTGCCGCGGCCCCGCCCGGGACGGACGGGCCCGGAACGGTCGCCGGTGCCGGCGTCCGGGTCAGGGCGGACACCTGCCGGGACCCGGAGAAGTCCCTCGCCCCCTCCACCGAGGCCGGCCCGGCGGTCCGGGCGATCAAGGACCGCGGGAAGCTGGTCGTCGGCGTCGACCAGTCCAGCTACCGCTGGGGCTACCGGAACCCGGAGACGGGCGCCCTGGAGGGGTTCGACATCGCGCTGGCCGAGGCCATCGCCCAGGACATCTTCGGCGAGAAGGGGCACCTCGTCCTCCGCGCGGTTCCCACCAACCAGCGGACCGCCGCCCTGAAGAGCACAGCGGTCGACCTCGTCGTGCGCACCATGACGATCACCTGCGAGCGTCTCGGGGAGGTCGCCTTCTCCACCCCCTACTTCCGGGTCAAGCAGCAGGTCCTGGCACCCCGGTCCGACCGGAGCATCACCGGCTACGACTCCTCGCTGCGCGGCAGGCGGGTCTGCACCGCGGAGGAATCCATCGCCCACGAGACCCTGGAGAAGGAGTCCTACGGCGCGCTCTACAAGGACAAGGGCGACGGCACGAAGGACGACGAGGACCTGCTGACCGTCCCCAACCAGTTGGACTGCCTGGTCCGGCTCCAGATGGGCGAGGTGGACGCCATCGTCACCGACGACGCCCTCGCGGCCGGCCTGGTCGCCCAGGACCCGACGCTCGCGTTCAAGGGCGGACCGTTCCCCGAGGACCAGGAGGGGTACTACGGGGTGGCGGTCAAGCTGGGCAACGACGACCTGGTGCGCCGGGTCAACCACGTCCTGGAGGGCTACCGGCGGGGCCCCTGGCAGCAGGCGTACGAGAAGTGGCTGAAGGAGGACCTGCCCGGCATAACGGGACCACCCGAAATCCCGTACAAGTAGCGCCGATGGACGAGCGGCCCCGGGCACCGGGCCGCGGACAGCCCCGACGAACAACCCCTGTGTACAGGGCGGAAGAGGTGACCGATGGGCGTCACGGGACCCCCTGGGCCGGTGATGGACCGGGACGAGGTGGACCGTGTGCTGGCGCGCCTCGGTGCCGAGCACAAGGCGGTCGAGGACTCGCTCCTCGCACTCCAGGACCACGCGGGCCGCAGGCTCCTCGAAGGGGCCGAACTGACCGGCGTCACCCGGGAGCGCTGGGCGGCGGCGGAGCGGACCATCACCCTGCTCTGGACCTGCTTCGACGTGTACACCGCCGCGCTGCGGGACGCCCGCGAGGTGCGCGCGCGGCGCCGCTGGCCCGGCCGGGAGGAGCTGGCGGAGCTGACCGAACGGCTGCGCGGCGAGAGCGTCCTCGTCCCGGGCGGGGCGGGGGAACAGGCGCTGCTCACCGAGCGGTTCACGCTCGAGGGGCTGGTCCGGCGGATGAACGAGCTGTACGCCTCCTCGCTCGACCTGGTCGTCACCGCCGACGCCGTCTGGTCGGCGCTGCCCGCCCGGATAGACCTGCTCGCCGCCGAACTGGGCCGGACCCGCTCCCTGGCGCACTCGGTGGGCGTACGGCCCGGTGAGCACCCGGCCGGGGACGAGCTGGAGGAGATCACGGCCGAGCTGACCGGGCTGCGCTCCCAAGTGGTGACCGACCCGCTGGCCTTCTGGCGCCCGGCGGCGGGGAGTTCGGCCCCGGGCGGAGGCCGACCCGACACCACGCGGTACGACCGCGCCGCCCTGGCCCTGGAGGACGTCCGGCGCGAGATCGAGGCGGTCCTCGCGGTCCGTCAGGACTCCGAGGAACGGCTCCTCCGGCTGCGCGACGTGCTCTCGCGGGCGGACCGGACGCTCGCCGAGGCGCGGGCCGCGCGCGGCGAGGTCCTGGCGAAGATCGCCGCCTCCGAGGTGCCGGCCGTCAGCGGGCCGCCGACCGCGCTCCAGGAGCGGCTCGCCGCCGCCGCCGAGCACCGCAGACACGCCCGGTGGCACCGGCTCTCCCCGCTCCTGGACTCCCTGGAACGGGAGGCGGAGGAGGAACTGGAACGGGCCCGTGCGTCGTTGACGGCGGTCACCGCGCCGCTCGCGGTCCGGGCGGAGCTGCGCGGCCGGCTCGACGCGTACCGGGCGAAGGTGGCGCGGCTCGGCGCGGCGGAGGACCCGCTGCTCGTCGAGCGGTACGACACGGCCCGGCGGATGCTGTGGAGCGCGCCCTGCGACCTGCGGGTCGCGGAGCAGGCCGTCCTGCGCTACCAGCGGGCGGTGGCCGAGGTGCTGTCCGGGCCCGGGGACGCGAAGGACACGGGGAGCACGGAAGACGTGGACGGCGCGGGAGGACGGCGATGGTGAACGGGGAGAAGGGCGGGGGGAGCTGCCAGCGCCCCTCGTGCGACGGAGCGTACGAGGACATGGGCGGCGGCGAGCTGTACTGCGACACCTGCGGGCTCGCGCCGGTCGTCGCGCCCGGCGGTGAGATCGGCTCGATGCCGACCGGTGTGGCCGTGCCCGGCCGGTCCTCCCGCACGGGCACGGGGACCGGCGGACCGGACTCCGCCTCGTCCCGGACCGGTTCGCGGGCCTCCTCGCGCGCCTCGTCCGGCTCCTCGACCTCGCGCCGGTCGGTCTCCGGCCGTCTCTCGCGCTCCCTGTCCGGGTCCTCCGCGGGCCGCTCGGTGTCGGTGCGCAGTTCGGGCGCGTCGGCCGGGCGGTCCGCCCGGAACCGGCTGGGCGCGGGTCTGGTCACGATGCCCGGGGTGCCGCGCCCCGACCCCCGGACCGCCGTGATGGAGAACCCCGAGGTCCCCGAGCGGAAGCGTTTCTGCTCCCGTTCCGACTGCGGGGCCCCGGTGGGCCGCGCGCGCGGCGACCGGCCGGGCCGCACGGAGGGCTTCTGCACCGGCTGCGGGCACCCGTACTCCTTCGTGCCGAAGCTGAGGGCCGGGGACGTCGTCCGCGGCCAGTACGAGGTCGCGGGCTGTCTGGCGCACGGCGGCCTGGGCTGGGTCTACCTCGCCGTGGACCGGGCGGTCTCGGACCGCTGGGTCGTCCTCAAGGGCCTGCTCGACACCGGTGACCAGGACGCCATGGCGGCGGCGATCTCCGAGCGCCGCTTCCTCGCCGAGATCGAACACGCCAACATCGTCCGCATCTACAACTTCGTCGAGCACCTGGACCAGCGGACCGGCTCCCTGGACGGCTACATCGTCATGGAGTACGTCGGCGGCAAGTCGCTCAAGGAGATCGCCAACGAACGGCGGGCCCCCGACGGCCGGCGCGACCCGCTGCCGGTGGAGCAGGCGTGCGCGTACGGGATCGAGGCCCTGGAGGCGCTGGGGCACCTGCACAGCCGGAACCTGCTGTACTGCGACTTCAAGGTGGACAACGCCATCCAGACCGAGGACCAGCTCAAGCTCATCGACATGGGCGCGGTCCGGCGGATGGACGACGACGAGTCGGCGATCTACGGCACGGTCGGCTACCAGGCGCCCGAGGTGGCCGAGACCGGCCCGTCGGTGGCGAGCGACCTGTACACGGTGGCGCGCACGCTCGCCGTGATGGCCTTCGACTTCCAGGGCTACACGAACGTCTTCGCGGACTCGCTGCCCGACCCGGAGGACGTTCCGGTCTTCCGGACGTACGAGTCGTTCCACCGCTTCCTGGTCCGCTCCACCGACCCGGACCCGGCGCGCCGGTTCTCCTCCGCGCAGGAGATGGCCGAGCAGCTGACCGGCGTCCTGCGCGAGGTGGTGGCGGTCCAGACGGGGCGGCCGCGCCCGGCGCTCTCGACGCTGTTCGGCACGGAGACGCGGGTCACGGACACCACCCTGTTCGCCGAGCAGACGCAGGACGTGTCCCTGCTGGGCGCCCGGCGGAGGCGGGGGGCCGCGCGGGAGGCGGGCACCGGTGCCGCGCCGCCGGAGACCGGGCTCGAGGGGCTGCTCGCGCCGGTCGACGCGCCCGCCACCGCGCTCGCGCTGCCCGTGCCGCGCGTCGACCCGGACGACCCCAACGCCGGCTTCCTCGCCGGTCTGGCCGCCGCCGCGCCGGGCGAACTGCTCGGCGCGCTCCGGGCCGCGCCCGCGCCCTCCGCCGAGCTGCGGCTCCGTACCCTGCGGGCCCAGCTGGAGCTGCGCGACCTGCCGTCCGCCGCGCGGACCCTGGCCGGTCTGGAGGAGCGGGACCCGGACGACTGGCGGGTCGTCTGGTACCGGGGCGTCACCTCCCTGGTGGCCGGGGACCACGAGCACGCGGCCCTGGCCTTCGACGCGGTGTACGACGCCTTCCCCGGCGAGCCCGCGCCGAAGCTGGCCCTGGGGATCTGCGCCGAGGTGCTCGGCCGGCCGGACGACGCCGCCGAGTACTACCGCCTGGTGTGGTCGACCGACCCCGGTTTCGTCAGCGCGGCCTTCGGGCTCGCCCGGGTGCGGCTCGCGGCGGGCGACCGCGCCGGGGCCGTACGGACCCTGGAGTCCGTCCCGGAGGTGTCGATCCACTACACGGCGGCCCGGGTCGCGGCCGTGCGGGCGCGGCTGCGGCGGCGCCCGCCGTCCGAGCCGCTCGGCCCCGACCTGACGGCGGCCGCGGCGCAGGTCTCGGCGCTCCGGGGCTTCGGTCTGGACGCGGTGCGCCGGGAGCGGTTGACGGCGGAGGTCCTCGGGACGGCCCTCGACTGGGTACTCTCCGGGAGTCCCGGTGCGGCACCGGGCGGCGGAACGCTGCTGCTCGGGAGCGAGCTGGACGAGCGCGGACTGCGCTTCGCCCTCGAACGCTCGTACCGGGTGCTGGCCAGGCTCGCCCAGCGGGGCGAGGAGAGGATCGAACTGGTGGAGCGGGCCAACCGTTTCCGCCCCCGGACGTGGGTGTGAGGATGTCCCAGAAGCCGAAGCCGTCGCACGGACTCGCCGTCTGTCCGGGCTGCGCGGAACCGCTGGACGCGGGTGACCGTTTCTGCGGGGCGTGCGGTCACGACCTGTCGGCCGCACCGGCCGCCGGAGCCGGGCCCGACCGCCCGACCGCGGCGATCGGGACCCCCGTGACCTGGCCGGACGCGCCGTCGCGCGATCCCGGTTCGCTGTCGACCGCCACCCAGCACCCCGGGGACCTGCCGGGCACCGACTCCGGCGGTCGCGACCTGCCCGCGGCGGAGGGCCGCGCGGACGGACCCGGGCCCGGCGCCCGGCCGGCTCCCGGCGCGCCCGCCCCCGTCCCCGCTTCCGCTTCCGCTTCCGCCCCCGCTTCCGGCGGGGACTTCGAGCTGGCGGCCCCCGACCCCCGCGCCGCCGTGCGGGCGGACCCGGCCCCGGCCGCTCCCGCCGTGCACCCCGCGTTCTGCGTGGCCTGCCGGGCCGGGCGGGTGGACGCCGACGGGTACTGCGAGAACTGCGGGCACGCGCAGCCCCGCGAACGCGACCACGTGGAACGGGAGCTGGAAAGGGTGGCCGCCGTCAGCGACCGGGGGCTGCGCCACCACCGCAACGAGGACGCGTTCACGGTCTCCGCGACCACCCTGCCCGACGGCTCTCCCGCCACCCTGGCCATCGTCTGCGACGGCGTCTCCTCGGCGACCCGGCCCGACGACGCCTCCGCCGCCGCCGCCGAGGCGGCCGGGGCCTCGCTGCTCGCCGCGCTCCCCCGGGGCACGGACCCGCGCCAGGCGATGCACGAGGCCATCGTCGCCGCCGCCGAGGCCGTCAACTCCCTCGCGGAGGAGCCCGGGAGCGACGACGGGCAGACCCGGCGCAACGCCCCGGCGTGCACCATCGTCGGCTCCGTCGTCGCGGACGGCCTGCTCGTCGTGGGCTGGGTCGGCGACAGCCGCGCCTACTGGGTGCCGGACGACCGCAGCGTCCCGTCCGTCCGGCTCACCGAGGACGACTCGTGGGCCGCGCAGATGGTCGCGACGGGCCTGATGAGCGAGGCCGAGGCGTACGCGGACGAACGCGCCCACGCGATCACCGGCTGGCTCGGCGCCGACGCGTACGAACTCGACCCGCACACCTCCGCGTTCAAGCCGGACCGTTCCGGCGTGGTGGTGGTCTGCACGGACGGCCTGTGGAACTACGCGGAGGGCGCCGACGACATGGCCCGGGTCGTCCCGGCCGACGCGGCGGACCGCCCGCTGCACGGCGCCCGGGTCCTGGTCGGCCACGCCCTGGACGGCGGGGGCCACGACAACATCACGGTCGCGCTCGTCCCGTTCCCCTTCCCCGCCCGGGAAACGGGCCCGGCCTGAACGGCCCGGTCCCGCCCCTCTCCCGTCCCGCCGTCCCTGCCCGAGGAGCCGAACAGATGGCGAACTTCTCCAAGCCGACCGCGCCCCGGTTCTCGGTGGACGTCTACCAGAACGAGTTCCTGCCGGAGGGCGGCAGGGACGTCAGCGCGATCGTCACCGTCACCTCGACCGGCGGCGGCACCGGCGGCCCGGCGGGGACCGGGGACTCCGGCGGCGCCGGCGTCGTGATCATGGTCGACTGCTCGGGCTCGATGGAGTACCCCTCCACCAAGATGCGCGGGGCGCGGGAGGCGACCGCCGCCGCCGTCGACACCCTGCGCGACGGCACCTCCTTCGCCGTCGTCGCCGGTACGCACGTGGCGAAGGAGGTCTACCCGGGGAACGGGCGGCTCGCCGTCGCCGACGCCCGCACCCGGGACGAGGCCAAGGGGGCGCTGCGCCGGCTCTCCGCGGGCGGCGGCACCGCGATCGGCACCTGGCTGCGGCTCGCGGACCGGTTGCTCTCCTCCACCGAACTCACCATCCGGCACGGCATCCTGCTCACCGACGGGCGCAACGAGCACGAGTCGCCGGAGGCGCTGCGGGCCGCGCTCGACGCCTGCGCCGGCCGGTTCACCTGCGACGCGCGGGGCGTCGGCACCGACTGGGAGGTCAAGGAGGTCACCGGGATCGCCTCGGCGCTCCTCGGCACCGCCGACATCGTCGCCGACCCGGCCGGTCTCGCCGCCGACTTCACGGCGATGATGGAACAGGCGATGGGCAAGGGCGTGGCGGACGTGGCGCTGCGGCTGTGGACGCCGGTCGGGGTGGAGATCGCGTTCGTGAAGCAGGTGGCGCCGACGGTCGAGGACCTCACCGGCCGGCGCACCGAGGCCGGGCCGCGCGCCGGGGACTACCCGACGGGCTCGTGGGGCGACGAGTCCCGCGACTACCACGTGAGCGTGCGGGTCCCGCGGGCCTCGGTCGGCCAGGAGATGCTCGCCGCCCGGGTCTCCCTGATCGTTCCGGGCCCGGTGGGCGGCGAGCCGCGCCCGCCGGCCCAGGGGCTGGTGCGGGCGGTGTGGACGGACGACCTGGCGATGTCCACGTCGATCAACCCGCAGGTCGCGCACTACACCGGCCAGGCCGAACTGGCGGACGCCATCAGGGAGGGCCTGGACGCCCGCAAATCGGGCGATCACGACGGCGCGACGGCCAAACTGGGACGCGCCGTGCAGCTCGCGGCGGCCTCCGGCAACGCGGATACGGCGAAACTGCTTTCGAAGGTGGTCGACGTGGTCGACGCGGCGGCGGGTACTGTGCGGTTGAAGGCGAAGGTCGCCGACGCGGACGAGATGACACTCGAGACCCGTTCCACGAAGACCGTTCGCGTCACGAGGTAGCCCGGCCACCGGGCCGGACGACGAGAGGGGGAAGCACCGACATGCCGACCTGCCCGAACGGACACCAGTCGGTCTCCGACGACTGGTGCGAGGTCTGTGGCCATCGCATGGCCGGGGCGGGCGCGCCGACGGGTGCCGTACCGCCGCCTCCCCCGCCGCCCCCCGCGTACGGACACCCCGGCTCCCCCCGGCCCCCGGCCGGCCCTCCGCCGGGCGCTCCCGGCGGCTTCGGCCCCGGGGGCGACCCGAACGCGACGGCCCAGGCACAGCTCTGCCCGCAGTGCCGTACGCCGCGCGAGCACATGGCGCCGTTCTGCGAGGAGTGCCGCTGGAACTTCCTCACGAACACGGCGACCTCGTACACGCCGGTGGCGCCGCCCGACTCCCCGCCGCGCCGGCCCGGACCGCCGCCCGGCCCGAACCTGCCGCCGGGCTTCCAGACCCCGCCGCCGGGACCGCCGCCGCAGCAGCAGCCGGACCCGTTCGGTTACCAGGGCTCGCGGCCCTCGCAGGTGAACCGGCCGGCCGAGCCGCTGGGCGCCGAGCCCACCCACCACCGGACTCCGCAGCAGCAGCCGCCCGCGTACCGGGCGTCCGCCCAGGCCCCGGCCCCGCCCGCGCCGCCGCAGCCGCGCGCGGACGACGACTGGCTCCTGCCGCCCCCGTCGGCGCACCAGGACCCCCAGCGCCAGGGCCCGCCGCCGCACCAGGAGCCCCCGCACCGGGGTCCCCAGCACCAGGGGCCGCCGCCCGGGGTCCCGCAGCAGCCGCCCGCCCCGCAGCACCAGGCCCCGCCGCACCACCAGGACCCGCAGCAGCACCACCAGCAGCAGCAGGGTCCGCCGCAGCCTCCCCGGCACCAGGGTCCCCCGCAGCACCAGCAGCACCACCAGGACCCGCCGCAGCAGCACCGGCCGCCCCGGAACTGGACCGCGGTCATCGGTCCGGACCGCGAGTACTTCATGGCGATGATGCAGCGCAGCGGCCCGGAGGCCACGGGCCTGAACCTGCCCGCGTACTCGCCGGACAGGCACCTGCCGCTCCAGGGCAACCAGGTCTCCGTGGGCCGCCGCCGGCACTCCACCGGCGAGTCCCCCGACATCGACCTGTCGGTGCCGCCGGAGGACCCGGGCGTCTCGCACCAGCACGCGGTGCTGGTGCAGCAGCCGGACGGTTCGTGGGCGGTGGTGGACCAGAACTCCACCAACGGCACCACGATCAACGGCGGCGAGGAGCCGATCCAGCCCTACGTCCCCGTCCAGCTCCAGGACGGCGACCGGGTGCACGTCGGCGCCTGGACCACGATCACGATCCGCCTGGGCTGACCGCCGTCCGGGCCCGGGGGGGCCGGGGGTCCTAGACCTCCGGTCCTCGGCCGGGCATCTGAGACGATGGAACGGTGAACGAGATTCCCGGGGAAGCCGTACAGGAGCAGACCTTCTACGAGCAGGTCGGCGGCGAGGAGACCTTCCGCCGTCTCGTCCACCGCTTCTACGAGGGCGTCGCGGCGGACCCGTTGCTGCGCCCGATGTACCCGGAGGAGGACCTCGGTCCGGCCGAGGAGCGCTTCGCCCTCTTCCTGATCCAGTACTGGGGCGGCCCCCGCACCTACAGCGAGCACCGGGGCCACCCCCGCCTCCGCATGCGCCACGCCCCGTTCGCCGTGGACCGGGCCGCGCACGACGCCTGGCTCCGCCACATGCGGACCGCCCTGGACGACCTCGGCCTCGCGCCCGCGCACGAGGCGGAGCTCTGGCGCTACTTCACGTACGCCGCCGCCTCGATGGTGAACACGGCGGGCTGAGCCCCCCTCGGGCCGCGAGCCCCTCTCGGGCCGCGCGGTCGGCACGGCACGGCCGGGGGCGGCGCCGCGTGTACGAAAGGGCACCACCGGGGGCAACACCGAGGGCCGGACGGGCGCATTCCGGAGTCGGGGCGCCGGATAACGGTCACAATCCCATCAAGGTGGGTCCGCAAGCGGTTTCCACCGGACCGTCCCCTCTGAAAGCATCCGGGAAGTCTTTCGGGAGCGTTCGGAAAGCGTTCGACACGCGCACCGTGACCGTGATGGCCAGGGGGATGGGTGACGGGGTTCGTTTTTCTGCGTGTCAGGGCGCACCGGCTGCTGCTCGGTGCGGCGCTGCTCTCCGTGCTCCTGACCACCTCGGTGCTCGCCACCCTCGCCGCCTTCTCCGGCGCGATCGGTGACGCCTCGCTCCAGGCCGGCCTGCGGGGCCGGTCGGCGGCGGCCGCCTCGCTGCTCGTCGGCGGGCAGGTGCCCCCCGACCGGCGGGCGGACGCCGACGCCGCCGTCCTCGACGGGGCGCGGAAGACCTTCGACGGGCTGCCGGTGACCGTACAGCGGCTCGAACGCTCGGGGCCGTACGCCCTGCCCCGGGACCTCCAGCCGCCCGACGCCCGCAAGGGCGACCCGGACCTGGCCCACTTCGCCGCGCTCGACCGCTCGCGGCTCGCGCTCGTGCGGGGTGCCTGGCCCTCGGCCGCCCGGACCGGCGGCGCGATCGAGACGGCGCTGCCCGAGGAGGCGGCCCGGCGGCTGCGGGTCGCTCCCGGCACCGTCCTCGACCTCGCCGACCGGCTCACCGACCGGCGGGTGCGGGCCCGCGTCACCGGCGTCTACCGGCCCCTCGCCACCACCGACCCGTACTGGCAGCTGGACCCGGCGGGCGGGCGCGGCGTGCGGACCGTGGCGTTCACGACGTACGGCCCGCTGCTCACCGACCCGGCCGTCCTCGCCTCCGGGGCGCTGAGCCCCGGTGAGACCACCTGGCTCGGCTCCGCCGACTTCACCGGTCTCACCACCGACCGGATGGACTCCCTGCGCGCCGCCGCGACCGACGTCCCGAAGGCGCTGGCCGAGAACCGGGCCGCGTTCGGCACGACGGTCTCGGTGTCCACCGCGCTCCCCGGCGTCCTCGACCAGACCGCGCGGGCCCTGCTCGTCTCCCGCTCCACCCTGCTGATCGTCGCCGTGCAGCTGGTGCTGCTCGCCGCGTACGCGCTGCTGCTCGTCGCCCGGCTGCTCAGCACCGAGCGCTCCGGGGAGACGGCCCTGCTGCGGGCCCGCGGCGGTTCGCGGCGCCGGATCGCCGGGCTGGCCGCCACCGAGGCGCTGCTGCTCGCCCTGCCCGCCGCGCTCGCCGCCCCGCTCCTCTCCGGACCGCTGACCCGGCTCTTCGCCGAACGGTCCGCGCTCTCCTCGCTCGGCGTGCGCGTCGACACCTCGCCCTCGCTCCAGGTGTGGCTGGTCGCCGCCCTGGTGGCGCTGTGCTGCGCGGCGGCCGTGGTGGCGCCCGCGCTCGCCGCCGGCGACGGTGCCGCCGTCTCCCTGCGCAAGGCCCGTTCGTCCTCGCTGCCCGGTCCCGTACGGGCCGGCACGGACCTCGGCCTCCTCGCCGTCGCCGCCGTCGCGTACTGGCAGCTCCAGCGGCCCGGTGCCGCCGGCGGCACCCTCGGCGCGGACGAGACCGGCGGGGGCTCCGTCGATCCGGTGCTCGTCGCCGCCCCCGCCCTCGCCCTGCTCGCCGGCACCGTCCTGACGCTGCGCCTGCTGCCGCCCGCCGCCAAGCTGGCCGAGCGGCGCGCGGCCGGCGGGCGCGGGCTCTCCGCCGCCCTCGCCGGCTGGCAGTTCAGCCGCCGGCCGCTGCGCGGCGCGGGCCCCGTCCTCCTCCTGGTCCTCGCCGTGGCGATGGGCATGCTCGCCATCGGGCAGAGCGGCTCGTGGGAGCGTTCGCAGCGCGACCAGGCCGACTTCCGGACCGGCACGGACGTCCGGGTCCTGAGCGCCGGCCCCGGCGAACCCACGCGGACCGAGCAGCTGGGCGCCGTACCGGGCGTCGAGGCCGTGGCCCCCGTGCACCGCGCCACCACGGACGTGGCCGGCAGGAACGCCACCGTCCTCGCCGTGGACACCCGGAAGGCCGCGGGCGGCCTGCTGCTCCGCCCCGACCTCGCCGGCACCGACGCCCCGGCCCTGCTCGCGCCCCTGGCCCCGCGGGCCGGCACCCGCCCCGGGCTCCCGCTGCCCGCCGGGACCCGCGCGCTCACCGTGGACCTGCGGGCCACCGCGCCGAACGGCAGCGGGGACTCCCGGGTGACGGCCGTCCTGGAGGACCCGAGCGGCGTCCCCTACCGGCGGACCCTGGGCACGCTGCCCTCCGACGACCGCGTCCACCGGCTGGCCCTCGACCTCGGCGCCCTCACCGCCGAGCCCGGCTCCGGCGGCCGCGGCTCCGGCGGCCTGCTCACCCTCACCGGCCTGGAGTTCGACGGCGGGATCGCCGACGGCGCGCACCACACCCGGACCGTCCACGTCGAGCGCCTCGCCACCACCGGGGCGGACGGCGGCACGCGCGCGCACGCCCCCGCCGGGGTCCTGGCCGCCTGGTCCTTCGGCGTCGAGCAGACCGAGAACGGCGAGGGACGCGAGGAGAGCGTCGCGGGCGGCAGCCCCGGCACGGCCGGACCCGGCGGCGGCCCCGCCCCGTACTCCGTCTCGTTCGCGGTCACCGGTGCGCGCGCCGGGGACTTCCGCGTGCCCCCGGAGACGTACGTCCTGCGCATGGAGGCGCCCGCCCCGAAGCCGCCCGAGCGGCTGCCCGCCGTGGCCACCGAGGCGTTCATGACGGCGACGGGGTCCAAGCCCGGCGAACTCGTCGAGGTCACCGTCGACGGCCTGCGGCTCCGCGTCACCGTCGGCCGGGTGGTCGGGGAACTGCCGACCACCGGGCCGGGCGCCCGGACGGTCTCCGCCACCACGCCCGTCGCCACCCCCGAGGACGGCGGAGCGATCCTCCTCGACCTGGCCTCGGTCAACCAGTACCTGGCCGGTACCGGGGACGGGGTCTCGACCCTGCCGGCCACCGAGTGGTGGCTGACCACCGCTCCCGGAAAGACGGACGAGGTCGCCGCGGCCCTGCGGGCCCGCCCCGACGCGGACCCGTCCCAGGTGCTCGTACGGGACGAGATCGCCGCCGAACTCCTGGGCGACCCGCTCGGCGCGGGCCCCCACGCGGCCCTGATGGCCGTGGCCGCGGCCGCCGCCGCGCTCGCCGCCGTCGGCTTCGCGGTCGGTTCGGCCGGCGCGATGCGGGAACGGTCGGCCGAGTTCGGGGTGCTGCGGGCGCTCGGCACGCCGCAGCGGCGGCTCGCCCGGCTGATCGCCGCCGAGCAGGGGTTGCTCGTCGTCATCGGCCTGCTCGTCGGCATCGGACTCGGGGCCGTCCTGGTCCGGGCCGTCGTCCCGCTCGTCGTCCTCACCGGCCAGGCCGCCCGGCCCGTCCCGCCGGTCCTGGTCGAGCTGCCCCTCGGCCGGGTCGCCCTGCTGGTCGCCGGGGTCGCCGTACTCCCGCTGGCCATCGTCGCCGCCATCGCCCTGCGCCGCACGGACCCGGTCGTGACCCTGCGTCACCAGGGGGTCCAGTGATGCCGGGGCCGGACAGGAACGGGAAGGGGTCCCCGGGCGCGGACGGTAGGCCGGGCGCGGACGGAAGGCCGGGCGCGGGCGGAACCCCTCCCCCGGCCCCGGAAGGCCCCCGCGGGAAGCGCGCCCCCGCCCCGCACGGGGACGGCACCGACAAGTCCGACGCACGCAGGAAGGCCCCCGACATGCTCCGGCACCGGCCCCGGTCCTCCGGGTCCTCCCGGCCCGACGGACCCGGCAGACCCGTCCCCACCGTGGCGCCCTGGGTGCGGACCCGGCTGCGGACCGCGCCCTGGGCCGCCGCGTCGCTCGCGCTCCTCGTCCTGGTCACCGCCTACCTCGCGGCGGCGCTGCCGCGCGCCGTCGACCGGTACGAGACGGAGGGCCTCCGGCACGACATCGCGTACGCCGCGCCCCGCAACAGCGTTCTCGAAGTGACCTCGCCGGTCCCCCTCATCGGCCCGTCCCGGTACGAGGAGGTCCTGTCCCCGGCCGTCCTGCGGAAACAGCGCGACGCGCTGCGGACCCTGCTGCCCGCCCCGATCCGGACCGACCCCGGTCAGAGCGTCCACGGCATCCGTACGCTCGACCGGCTCACGGCGCTCGATCCGTGGCTGCCCAGCCCCGACGGCATCCCCCCGGAGTTCGTGCTCTCCGGCCCGTCCGACCTGACCCGCCACGCGACGCTCCGGCAGGGCCGGCTCGCCGGGGGCACCCCCTCCCGCCCGGAGGCGGTGGTCACCCCGGGGACCGCCGAGTCCCTGCGCCTGAAGCCCGGTTCGGTCGTCCACGTGCCGAGCCGGACCGGCGGCGAGCAGATCGCCGTCACGGTCACCGGCATCGTGGAACCGCGCGGCCCCGAGACCGCGTACTGGGCGGTGGAGCCGCTGCTGCGGACCCCGGCGCTGGCCACCATCTTCATCAACGGCGAGGTGAAGCGCTACTGGCAGGCGGCGCTGGTCCTCTCCCCCGTCTCCGCGCCCGTGGTGTCCGCCACCACCGGCGAACAGGAGACCTTCTTCCGGTTCATGCCGACGGCCGGCCACCTCACCGGCCGGGACACCGACCGGCTCGCCGCCGCGCTCGACTCCGCCGCCGCCGGCCCCGACCTGGTCAGGATGCGCGAGGTCATGGGGGGCAACGGCGCCCTCGCCACCGGTCTCGACGAGATCCTCGGCTCGTACCGCTCGATGCGCGACGCGATCGACTCGGTCGTGGCCGTCGCCGTCTTCGGCATCGGCGCGGTCGCCGCCGTCGTCCTCGCCATGACCGGCGGCCTCTTCGCCGCCCGCCGCGACGGCGAGCTGTCGCTGCTCCGCTCCCGGGGCGCCTCCCTCACCGGCATCGGCCTGCGGCTGCTCGGCGAGACCTCGGCGGTGGTCCTGCCGGCCGCCGCCCTCGCCCTCGTCCTCGCGGTCGTGACCGTCCGGCCGCCCACCGGCGGGACGGGCGGGGTACCCCTCGGGCCCTCGCTGCTCGCCGCCTCGGTCGTCGCCCTGGTCGCGATGCTGGTCCTGCCGCTGCGGGCGGTCGTGCTGCACCGGCGCCCGCGCCCGCACGGCGGCCGTGACGACCTGCTGACCGCGCGCCCCTCCCGGCGCCGCACGGTCCTCGAACTCACCCTGCTCGTCCTGGCCGTGGGCGCGGTCGTCTCGCTGCGGCTGCGCGGCACGGGCGACGCGGACGACCACCTGGTGAGCGCGGCTCCCGTCCTGGTCGGCCTGATCGCCGCCACGGTGCTCGTACGGGTCTATCCGCTGCCGCTGCGGTGGCTGGGCCGCCCGGCCCGGCGGCTGCGCGGGGCGGTCGGCCCGCTGGCCCTGGCCCGCGCGGGACGCTCGCCCTCGGCGGGGACGCTCCCGCTGCTCGCCCTCGTCCTCGCGCTGACCACGGCGGCCTTCGGCGGCTCCGTCCTCGCCGGTGTCGCCGACGCCCGCGACCGGGCGGCGCTCCTGGCGACCGGCGCGGACGCCCGGATCGGCGGCTCCGTCGAGTGGACCCCGCTGCCGGCGGACCTCACCGAGGCCGTGCGCGGCACGGCGGGGGTGCGGGACCTGGCGCCCGTGCAGATCGAGTACGGGGTGGACCTGCCGTCCCACGAGGGCACCTCCGCCCCGCCGATGAGCACGGTCCTCGTGGGCGTCGACCCCGCCTCGTACACCCGGCTCGCGGAGCGGACCGGTTTCGGCCCGTTCCCGGCGGGGCTGCTCGCCTCGACGGGGAAGGGCGGCGAGGGCACCACGGGCGACACCGACCGGGTGCTGCCCGCGATCGCCTCGCCGTCGGTCGCCGAACGGCTCGGCCGCGAACCGCTGGGGATCGTGGCGGCGGCCGGCACGTTCAGGGTGAAGGTGGTCGGCGTCCGGCCGTCCACCCCGGCCCTGCCCGGCGAGGACTTCCTCCTCGTCAACGGCGCCGACCTCACCCGCCGGGCGGCCACCGCGCTGCTCGTCACGGGGCCGGTGGACGGGACCGCGCTGCGGAACACCGTGAAGGCGACGTCGGACGCCCTCGCGGTGGCGACGCGGAGCGAGAAGCGGAACACCTACGTGGACTCGCCGCTCCAGTCGGGCGCCGAGCGGATCTACCTGGGCGCGATCGGCGTGGGCGCCGGCTACGCCGTGGTGGCCGTGCTGCTCTCCCTCCTGCAGAACGCCCCGGAGCGGAACACCCTGCTCGCGCGGTTGCGGACGATGGGCCTGACCCGCGGGCAGGGGCGGCGGCTGCTCGGTCTGGAGGCGCTGCCGCAGGCGTTCCTCGCGGCGATCGGCGGCGCGCTGGTGGGCTGGGCGACGGTGCCGCTGCTCGCGCCGGGCATCGACCTGTTCCAGCTGGCGCTCGCGACCGCCCCGGGCCTCGCCCCGCTCGACGGCGCCCCGCTGCGGGCGGACACGTGGTCGCTGCTCGTGCCCGCCCTCGCCGTCGTCGTCCTGACGGGGCTCGCGGCGGCCGGGCAGGCGTGGTGGGCGGGGCGCAGGGGCTCGATCAAGGAACTCAGGGCAGGAGACGCACGATGACGGAGACCGGGACCCGGGACGGGGCGGCGGGGACCGCCCCGGACGCCACGCTGGAGGAGCTGGAGCGGCGGGCGACGGCACGGCGCGACCGGCCCTCGTACGGTCATGACGCGCTCATCGCCTGCGACCGGCTGGTCCGCATCTTCACCACGGACGGGGTGGAGGTGCAGGCGCTCCAGGGGCTCGACCTCCTCGTGAAGGAGGGCGAGCTGATGGCCCTGGTCGGCGCGTCGGGTTCCGGCAAGTCGACGCTGATGAACATCCTGGCGGGCCTGGACGTGCCGACCGCCGGCGCGGCCCGGGTCGCGGGGTGCGACCTGCTCGCGATGGACGGCCGGGCGCGGCTGCGCTACCGCCGCGAGGTCGTCGGCTTCGTCTGGCAGCAGACCGCCCGCAACCTCCTGCCGTACCTGACGGCGGCCCAGAACGTGGCGCTGCCGATGCAGTTGCGGGGCCGGTCGAAGGGGCGGCAGAAGGCGGAGCGGGCCGAGGAACTGCTCGCCATGCTGGGCATCGCGGAGGCCCGCGACCGGCGGCCGCACCAGCTCTCCGGCGGGCAGCAGCAGCGGGTGGCCATCGCGGTCGCCCTGGCCAACAACCCGGCCGTGCTCCTGGCCGACGAGCCGACGGGCGAGCTGGACTCGGCCACCGGCGAGCAGGTCTTCGCGGCCTTCCGCCGCGCCAACGAGGAGCTGGGCACGACGATCGTGATCGTCACCCACGACCAGGCGGTCGCCTCCGAGGTGCGCCGTACGGTCGCCATCCGCGACGGCCGCACCTCCTCGGAGGTGCTGCGCCGCACGGAGGTGGACGACCAGGGCCAGGAGTCCCTGGTGGCGCGGGAGTACGCGATGCTCGACCGCGCGGGCCGCCTCCAGCTCCCGGCGGAGTACACCCACGCCCTCGGCATGGAGCACCGCGTGGCGCTCGAACTGGAGCAGGACCACATCGGGGTCTGGCCGGACGACGCGGAGCGCTGACCGGCCGGGGCGCGCGGGCTCCGGTGAAACCGGGGGGCGGCGGCGCGCGTCCCACTCCCCGGAGGTGATGTCCATGTCATCCACGGAGCCGAGGGGCCGGGCGAAGCCGGCGGGACGGGCGGAACCGGGGGGCTCGCCGGAGCCGGCGGACCCGGCGCGGAAGGTCCGGTCCTGGGGGGTCGTGGCCCTGCCCGTACTCTGCGCGGCCGCGCTCTACGCCTGGTCGGCCTGGTGCTTCGGGGGCGACTCCGCGCCGCCCGTCGCGGTCGCGGTCGCGGCCGGCGGGGCGGCCGTCCTCGCGGCGGGGGTGGCGTACCACCGTCTCGTCGACGGGGCCATGGGCCTCTTCGGCGCGTTCGCGCTGGTCGCCGCGCTCCTGCTGACGGTGGCCGTCGCCGACCGGACCGCCGCGCGCGGGGCGGTCGCCGACTGCGCCGTCGTGAACGTCCGGGAGGAGAGCTCCACCTCGGTCGGCGAGGGGGGCGCCACCAGGACGCAGTACGTCCACGCGCTGCGCTGTCCGGGCGGCTATCCCTCGTCCCTCACGGAGGACCGCCGCCTCGCCCCCGACGGCGGGAAGGTCCGCGTGTCCTACGACCCCCGGAAGCGGGTGGAACCGGTGCTGGAGGGCGCCCGCACACCATGGGTCCAGGCGGTCCTCGCCGTGCTCCTGCTGGCCGCCGCCACGGCGGGGGCCCGGCGGTTCAACCGGTGGAGCCGTCCGGCGGCGTGAGTCCGCCCGCCGGCCGGGCCGGACGCCCGGGGGCGACGGACAGGGACACGGGAGCGGTGCGCAGGGCGATCGAGCCGTACGGGGTGCGGAGCCGCAGCCACGGCCCGGAGGCGAACAGCGCGACGGCGGCGTCCGGGTCGGAGGGCGGCAGGAAGCCGAGGGAGTGCGCGGCGTGGACGGCCCGCAGGGGCAGACCGGTGGTGCCGAGGGTCCGGGACCAGATCTCGCGGCCGATCCGGTCGCGTTCGGACCGGGTGCGCCGCTCCCCGGGCAGCTCCTCGTCCCGGGCGCGGAACTCGGCGACGGCCGCCGCCACCGCGCCCCGCATCCCGGCGGCGTCCGGCAGTCCGGCGACCGGCCGCCAGCCGGCGCGCGGCGGCAGCACGCCCGCCCAGGGCGGCCCGGTGACGGAGTCCGGCACGACCGCCTTGCCCGCCGACTCCTCGATCCCTTCGAGGAGTTCGCCGGCCGAGACGGTGACGTCGAGGTCCGCGGCGTCGGCGAGCCGGGCCGTGCGGACGGCGAGCACCTCGAACGACGGGGGCCGCCCGAAGACGGCCAGCGCCCCGCCGCCGCCCTGGAGGCGGACGGCGGCGGCCCGGTCGTAGTGGACGAGCCGGGTCAGGAAGGCGGCGAGGGCCGCCGCCTCCCTGGCGTCGGCGAAGTGCAGCGGCGCGAGGACGGTCATGCGGTGACGGTCATCCCGTCGTCCACGTACTCCTCCAGGAAGGAGCGCTCCTCGGCGGTGATGCGCCGGGGCCGCTGCGCCTCCAGGTCGAAGGGCACGACGACCGTGGACGCCCGGACGTACACGACGTCGGGGTCCTTGATCTCGTACGCGATCGTCAGCGACGCCGCGCCGATCTTCGTGACCCACGACTCGACGGTCACCGGCTCGTGCCGGTGGACCAGCGGCCGCAGGTAGTCGATCTCGTGCCGGGCCACGACGGATCCGCCGGAGAACGAGGGGGAGCCGTCCCCCGGCGCCAGCCGGAACATGAAGTCGATCCGCGCCTCTTCCAGGTACCGCAGGAAGACGACGTTGTTGACGTGCCCGAAGGCGTCCATGTCCGACCAGCGCAGGGGGCAGCTGTAGAGGTGCCTGGTCACCGACCTCAGCCTCGGGTCAGCTTCTTGTACGTGGCGCGGTGCGGACGGGCCGCGTCCGGGCCGAGGCGCTCGATCTTGTTCTTCTCGTACGACTCGAAGTTGCCCTCGAACCAGAACCACTTCGAGTCGCCCTCGTACGCCAGGATGTGCGTGGCCACCCGGTCCAGGAACCAGCGGTCGTGGGAGACGACCACGGCCGCGCCCGGGAACTCCAGGAGCGCGTTCTCCAGGGACGACAGGGTCTCGACGTCGAGGTCGTTGGTCGGCTCGTCGAGGAGGAGCAGGTTGCCGCCCTGCTTGAGGGTGAGCGCGAGGTTGAGGCGGTTGCGCTCGCCGCCGGAGAGCACGCCGGCCGGCTTCTGCTGGTCCGGGCCCTTGAAGCCGAACGCGGAGACGTACGCCCGGGACGGCATCTCGACCTGGCCGACGTTGATGTAGTCCAGCTCGTCGGAGACGACGGCCCACAGCGTCTTCTTGGGGTCGATGTTGGCGCGGCTCTGGTCGACGTACGAGATCTTGACGGTCTCGCCGACCCGGATGGAGCCGGAGTCCGGGGTCTCCAGACCCTGGATCATCTTGAAGAGCGTGGTCTTGCCGGCGCCGTTCGGGCCGATGACGCCGACGATGCCGTTGCGGGGCAGGGTGAAGGAGAGGTCGTCGATGAGGACCTTCTCGCCGAACGCCTTGGAGAGGTTCTCGACCTCGACGACGACGGAGCCCAGGCGCGGGCCCGGCGGGATCTGGATCTCCTCGAAGTCCAGCTTCCGCATCTTGTCGGCCTCGGCCGCCATCTCCTCGTAGCGGGCGAGACGCGCCTTGGACTTGGCCTGGCGGCCCTTGGCGTTGGAGCGGACCCACTCCAGCTCTTCCTTGAGGCGCTTCTGGCGCTTCTCGTCCTTCCGGCCCTCGACCTTGAGGCGCTCGGCCTTCTTCTCCAGGTAGGTGGAGTAGTTGCCCTCGTACGGGTGGGCGCGGCCGCGGTCGAGCTCGAGGATCCACTCGGCGACGTTGTCCAGGAAGTACCGGTCGTGGGTGATGGCCACGACGGTGCCCTTGTACTGGGCCAGGTGCTGCTCCAGCCAGTTCACGGACTCGGCGTCGAGGTGGTTGGTGGGCTCGTCGAGCAGGAGGAGGTCGGGGGCCTCCAGGAGCAGCTTGCAGAGCGCGACGCGGCGCTTCTCGCCACCGGAGAGGTTGGTGACCGGCCAGTCGCCGGGGGGGCAGCCCAGGGCGTCCATGGCCTGCTCCAGCTGGGCGTCGAGGTCCCACGCGTTGGAGTGGTCCAGGTCGTCCTGGAGCTTGCCCATCTCCTCCATGAGCTCGTCGGTGTAGTTGGTCGCCATTTCCTCGGCGATCGCGTTGAACCGGTTGAGCTTGCCCTTGATCTCGGAGACGCCGTCCTCGACGTTCTCCAGGACCGTCTTGGACTCGTCGAGCTTCGGCTCCTGCATGAGGATGCCGACGGAGTAGCCGGGCGAGAGGAACGCGTCGCCGTTGGACGGCTGCTCCAGGCCGGCCATGATCTTCAGCACGGTGGACTTACCGGCGCCGTTCGGGCCGACCACACCGATCTTCGCACCGGGCAGGAAGCTCAGCGTCACGTCATCGAGGATGACCTTGTCGCCGTGCGCCTTGCGCGCCTTGCGCATGGTGTAGATGTACTCAGCCAAGAGAAACCGTCCGGCAAAGAGTGAGTGGGCAGATACACCCATCTTGCCTGACCACCGCCCCCGGGTGGAAACCGGTGATCCGGGGAGCGGACGGCGGGAGGGGCGCCGCGGGGCCTTCCGGGGCCCGGACGTGCGACGACCCCGGCCGCGGGCGCGGTCCGGGGTCGTGCGGGGGTCACGGAACGGGCGTCGTGTGACGCACCTCACTCCGCGGGAGGAGCTTCGGCCGGGTGCCGGGCACGGGCCCGGCACCTGCGGCCCCGGCTCACTGGCCGGCGGTCTTCTTCTTGCGGAGGAAGAACACCGCGCCGCCGCCGATCACGACGAGCGCGGCGGCGATGCCGGCGATCATCGGGGTGGCGTTGGAGCTGCCGGTCTCGGCGAGGTCGCCGCCGCCGGTGGTGCCGGTCGTACCCGTGGTGCCGGTGGTGCCGCCCGTGGTGTCACCGCCGGTGGTGCCGGCCGGGGCGGACGGGGAGGGCGTGGCCGTGGCGGAGGGCTCGGTGCCGGGGGTCTCGCTGGGCTTCGGGCCGGGCGTGGCCGTCTTGCAGTCCAGGACGCCCTCGAAGGTCTTCTTGAACTGGTTCGGGCCCGTGATGGTGAAGTTGTACGCCTCGTCCTCGGCCAGCGGGACCGGGATGGTCTTCGTCTCGCCACCGGCGACGGTGTACGAGGTGCCCTTCAGGTCGAAGGTCCAGTCCTCGTCGCCCTCGTTGGAGGCGACGACCTCCAGGCCGCCCTTGGCGCAGTCCTTGGCGACCGTGACGGCCGGGACCGCACCCTTCTTCGCCCAGGTCGCGCTGGCGGCGGCGGTGACGGTGGAGTTGCTGGAGCCGGCCAGGATCATGGTCTGGCTCGGGTTGTCACCGGCGGCGACGAAGGCGCGGCCGAGCGGGACCTGCGTGGTGACCGCGGCCTTGATCTCGGCGCCGCCGTCCGCGGTGCCCTTCGGGACGTCGACGAAGATCTCGTCGCCGTCCTTGGCCGTGGTGACCGCCTTGCCGTCCTTGTCGACGATGCCGACGCCGGCGGCGGCGCCCGGCGCCACGGACAGGGCGACGGGGTTCTTCTCGTCGCCGCTCTTGGGAAGACCGGCTCCGACCTTGATCGGGCCGAGGCGCTCACCGGGCCTGCCCGAGACGGAGGACGGGGACAGGTTGAGCGAGGGCTTCGGCTCCGCCACCGCCTGGGCGTTCTCGATCAGGTACGTGGTCAGCTTCTGCGCCTGCTTGTTGGTCGGCTTGGCCTCGACCTTGTCCGAGAAGTGCCAGATCGCGGCCTGCGTGGCGGCGGCGGCGGTCTTCTCGTTCAGGCCCTTGGCCTTGACCTTCTCCGCGAGCGACCCGACCGGGACGTTCGGGTAGGAGTTCTTCAGGATCCAGAGGATCTTGCCCGCGTCGGGGTTGTTGTGGAGCGACGACTGGTCCCAGCCGACTTCCTTGTACTTGTTCTTGTAGACCGCGTCGGTCCGGAAGTCGATGCAGTAGGTCTGCAGGGTGCCGCCGTTGTCGACCTTCATCTCGAAGAGGCCGCCGTCGGGGGTGGAGACCTCCTCCTTGCCGTTGACCTTGTCGATGACCTGGACCTCGGCGTAGATCTTCAGGTGACCGAGCACCGCGGTGGCACCGCCGTTGCCGGCCGGGCCGTCTTCGGCCGCGGCCGGTCCCGCGGTGGCTATCGCGCCGGTGGCGACGAGCCCCGAGACCAGAGTGGCAGCGGCGAGGCGGCGCGCAGTGCCCCGCCCACGAACTGAAAACATGGAATTCCCCTCCGGGCGAGCGGCTCCGCGAACCAGCGATGATCCGCGTGGGGGGAGCGCACGCCAACAACTCACAGACTCGATGGGCTCACGTGCCGCATGAGTACTCGGGAATCCTAGGGACGAAAGGCCCCCTGGTGCCCGGGCATACGACCAGATAACCATTCCGAATCGGAATCGTTATCACGGACGGTTGACGGGTCGACAAATCGCTATGACGCAAGGTCAACCGGTCGTCACCAAACGGGATTTCACGCCCGATTCCTCCCTCTCCACGGCCTCCGTCGGCACCGCATCGATTCCGGCCGTTTCCCCCGCTTCCGTCCCCACCCCGGACACCGGTCCGGCCATCGCCTCCGCGGCCGCCTTCCCGGCCGCGCCCGGCACCGCTGCCCCGGCCGCGCCCGGCACCGCTGACACCGCCGCCACCGCCGTCGTCCACGGGTCCGGCTCGGGAACGGGAGGACGACCGGGGCCGGCATCGGGGAGGGGGCCGGAGTGCGGCTCCCGGTCCGGCCGCGACCGCCGTTCCGCCCTCGCCGCGCGCCGGAAGGCCGCCGTCCCCCGGTTCAGGTCGTGGCCCACGGCCAGCGCGTCCACGTCCACGAAGGTCTTGCGCTGCCCGTCGCGGTCGTCCTCCCGCACCCTCAGCCGGCCGTGCACCACCAGGGGTTCCCCGACCGAGACCGAGGCGGCGAGATTGGCCGCGAGGGAACGCCAGGCCGACACCGTGTAGAAGCTGGTGGCTCCGTCGGTCCACGTGCCCCGCTCCCGGTCCCAGCGGCGCGCGGTCACCGCGAAACGGAACCGGGCCGTCCCGCCCGTCACCGTGTCCCGGTACTCCACCGCCGTCGCCACGTTGCCGACGAGCGTCACCGTCGTCTCGTTCATGATCCGCCTCCATCCGTCCCCGCGAGGACCGTCCTCCGGATGGACACCATGCTGGAGCGGACCGGCACATCCCGCTCACGCCTGTGGACAACTCCGCGCCGGGGGACAACTCCCTCGCCCGGAAGGGTGAAGCGAGGCGGGAGGAAGACGGAGACGGAGACCACGGGGGCGGGGGCGCGGCAGACCGCGCCCGCACGACGGGGCCCGCCCGCACGACGGGGCGCGGTAGGGCGTGTGTCGAAAGTCCCGTCCGCCCGGCACACACGCCCTACCGCGCCCGCGCCCCCGCCCGCGTGGCACCGAACCGCGTCGTACCGGAGCGGCTTCCGCCCACGATCCGGGCCGGTGGCCGCGTACCCACCACCGTGGCGTACTGCTCGCGCACCTCCCGGTACCGCACCAGCTCGGCGGCGACCGGGTCGAGCACCCGGGCCCGGCCGCAGGCGGCGGCCGCCTCGCGCAGACGGCGTTCGGCCTCCTGTCCGTACCGGCGGGCCGGCCCCCGCACCGCGCCCTCGCAGGCCCATTCGACGAGCGGGCCGCCCGCGATGCCGGCGATCATCACGAGGACCGGCGGAAGCAGCCCCGGTTCCACGACGCCGATGATCTGCCCCAGCAGCCAGAGCGCGCCGAAGATCTGCAGAAGCGTCATCAGCGCCTGGACGAGGACGGCCGCGGGCCACCACGCGGGCCGGGGCGGCCGGGCCACCGGGTCCCCCATGGAGACGGCGAGTTCGTCCAGGGCCTCGGGCAGCCCCTCCGCGCCGCGCGCCGCCGCCTCGCGCACCGCCTGCGCCCACGGCGCCGGGAGCCCGCGCGAGGCGTCGTCGGCGACGATCCGCACGGCCTGCTCGACGCGCTGGCGCGCCGTCAGCTCGTCCTCGACCGGGGAGACGAGGCGCGGGTCGGTGGAACCGTGCGCGCGCAGCCGCTCGTACCAGCGGTAGAGCCGCAGCCAGGGGGTGCCGCAGGCACGGATGGCACCCCGGCGCCAGACCCGCTCGGCGGCCTCGCCGGCCGCCTGGGCGCCGACGGCGACGGCGAGCCGGTCGGTGAAGGCGTCCCGGGAACGTTCGTCCAGGCCGGAGCGTCCCTCGGTGACGTACGCCGGGCGCAGCCGGGTGGCGGCTGCGTCGATGTCGGCGGCGAGCCGGCGCGCGGGGGCGGTCTTCTCCTGGACGAACCCGGCGACGAGTTCGCGCAGTTCGGGGACGCCCTCGCCGGTCAGGGCGGAGAGGGCGAGGACGGTGGCACCGGGCTCCCCGTGCTCGCCGAGCGCCATGCCGTCCTCGTCCAGGAGGCGGCGCAGGTCGTCCAGGACGAGGTCGGTGGCCTCGGTGCCGAGCCGGTCGATCTGGTTGAGGACGACGAAGGTGACCTCGGCGTGCCCGGCGAGCGGGCGCAGGTAGCGCTCGTGGAGGATCGCGTCGGCGTACTTCTCGGGGTCCACGACCCAGATGACGGCGTCCACGAGGCCGAGGACCCGGTCGACCTGGTCACGGTGGGAGGTGATCGCCGAGTCGTGGTCGGGCAGGTCGACGAGGACGAGGCCCTGGAGCCCGGTGTCGGCCGTGCCGCCCGCGAGGGGCCGGCGGCGCAGCCGGTTGGGGACGGCGAGCCGGTCGAGCAGCCCGGCCGAGCCCTCGGACCAGCTGAGCGCGAGGGGGGCGGACGTGGTGGGGCGGCGCAGCCCGGTCTCGGAGACGGGGACGCCGGCGAAGGCGTTGAAGAGCGTGGACTTGCCGCTTCCGGTGGGTCCCGCGATGGCGATGACGGTGTGCCGGGAGGAGAGCCGCTGGCGGGCGGCCGCCTCGTCGAGGACCCGTCCGGCCTCGGCGAGGACGTCGCTCTCGACTCGGGCGCGGGAGAGGCCGACGAGTTCGTGGAGGGCGTCGAGGCGGGCGCGGAGGGGGCCGCCGAAGTGCCCGCCGGGGGGAGGCAGCGCGTCCTCCTCGTCGTCCGCTCCCCCGCCCGTCCCGCCCGGGGGCTCCTCCGGGGCGATCGCGCGTTCGGCCGCGCGGCGCGCGATCAGTCCGTCGTCCCAGCGGCCCCGGTCCCGGTCCCCCTCACGGCCGCCGTCCGGGCGCCCCCGGCTCCCGCGACCGTCGCCCGACCGCTCACGACCCTGTCCGGGACCCTTTTCGCGGCCACCGTCCGCGTACTCACGGTCCCGCCCGGAAGCTCCTTCGCGACCACCGTCCACACGCTCACGCCCGGAAGCTCCTTCGCGGTTCCGTCCGGAATCCTTTTCGCGGCCCCTTCCGGAATCCCTTTCGCGATCGGCCGCCGACCGGCCGCGATCATGCCCGGCACCCGCTTCGCGCCCCTCTCCCGAACGCTCGCGACCACGTTCCCGGCCGGGGTTCTTCTCCCGGCTGTCGTCCAGCAGCACGTCATTTCTCCTTCTGCAGTACGGAGAGCGCGGCGATCAGCTCCGCCTGCGGCTCGGGGGTCACGTCGAGCGCGTCGAGGGGGGCGAGGCGCCGGTCGCGCTCGGCGTGCAGGACGCGGTCGACGTACGCGAGGACCAGTTCGCCGCCCTTGTCGCGCAGTCGCAGGGCGGTCCGGGCGCCGAGGAGTTCGGCGAGGCGTTCGCCCGCGGGCCGGGCGCGCCGTCCGCCGAGGAGGGAGGCGGCGAGAAGGGCGGCGACGGTGTCGGCCTCGGGGAGGACGCCGCGGGCGCCGGCGGGGCGTTCGACGTTCCGTACCTCCTCCTCGGCCAGCTCTTCGAGGACGCGGCGCCAGCGGCGCACCTCCACGCCGATCCGTTCCCCGGTCTCCCGGTCGGCGCAGCTCCGCACCGGGCCGAGGGCGTCGGCTGCGGGTTCGTGGCGCCAGCCGTCCCGGACGCGCTCCTCGGCGGCGGAGACGGCGCAGTGGAGGAGGGCGGCGAGGGACTCGGCCAGGGCGTCCAGGAGCTCCTCGGAGGTGCTGTCGCGGGGGTAGGCGCGCCAGCGGGTGCGGGCGTCGCCGGCGAGGACGGCGCCGCGGCCGAGCTGTTTGCGCACGCGCCGGCCCTGCTCGCGGTAGGCGGTCTCGACCACGCCGCCGAGGCGGACGGCGGCGGCGTACTGGGCGGCGACCGCGCCGGCCAGCTCGGGCAGCCGGGTGTCGAGGGAGTCGATGACGCCGGAGGCGGTCCGGTCGGCGGCCTGCTGGTGGGCGGCGGGGTCCCCGGCGCGGTGGGCCAGCCAGCCGCGCAGGGCGGCGACGGCGCTGTCGGGCAGCAGTCCGCTGCCGCCGCCGGTCGACTCGGGCAGCTCGGGGATGGTGAAGCGGGGCACGTCGCCGAGCCCCGCCCTGTCGAGCAGCGCTCCGTACTGACGGGACACCTCGCCGATGACCTGGTGGGGGACGCGGTCGAGGACGGTGACGAGGGTGACGTCGTACTCCTTGGCGGTACGGAGCAGGTGCCAGGGCACGGCGTCGGCGTACCGGGAGGCGGTGGTGACCATGACCCAGATGTCGGCGGCGCACATCAACTCGGAGGCGAGGAGACGGTTCTCCACGACGAGGGAGTCGATGTCGGGCGAGTCGAGCAGGGCGAGGCCCCGGGGCACGGCGGCGGCCGTCTCGACGCGCAGGGCGTTCTCCTCGGGAGCGGGTTCCTCGACGGGGTGGTCCTCGTCGGCCTGGGGCAGCCACACGCGGGTGAGCTGCGAGAGGACGCGCGTTCCGGCGAACCAGTGGTGGTCCTCGGGGTGACACACGAGGACGGGCGTCCGGGTGGTGGGCCTGAGCACCCCGGCCTCGCTGACGCGCCGCCCGACAAGGGAGTTGACGAGCGTGGACTTCCCGGCCCCGGTGGAACCGCCGACGACGGCGAGGAGCGGGGCGCCGGGGTCCTTCAGGCGGGGGACCAGGTAGTCGTCGAGCTGGGCCAGCAGTTCGGTCCGGTTCTGGCGGGCGCGTGGTGCGTCGGGGAGGGGGAGCGGGAGACGCACGGCGGCGACACGGTCGCGCAGGGCGGAAAGTGCGTCGATCAGCTGAGGCCGTTCGTCCAAGGTCACCACATGCGAAGAATGCCCAATTTATGAGTGTTTTTGAAGCGTATGGGGGCCCTGCGCGCCGAGGAAAAGGACGGCGACCGGAACCTCGGGCATAACGAGTGCACAACACCCGCCCCGAGCGATGCGAAAAGCGCTGCGCGAATCGCACCTGCCTGCGATTATCGTTCCGCTTCACCGAACCTCCACATCGTGCCACGCAGGTGAAGCAACCGGGCCAAGGCGAACGGAGCCCTATCCTTGTCCCGGCGAGGCCCCACCCCACCCACCAGGGGCTCCCGCCGCACGATCACCACCCGGCCCCCGTAGCTCAGTGGATAGAGCAGGTGCCTTCTAAGCACTTGGCCGCAGGTTCGAGTCCTGCCGGGGGCGCAAGATCGGGGCCCTCCTTCGGGAGGGTCCTTTTTGCTGGCCGGGGGAGGTTTCGGCCTACGGGGGGCGCCGACGACGAAGTATGCGTTCCGCTCCGTCAGGCCGCTACCGGATGCGACCGGGCAGAGATCTACGGGGCAACCGGGAGGTCCCCCGCTCGAACGAGCAGCCGACGCGTGTCCACTCGGCACCGCACGACTCGTGAGGGCTCGCGCCGAGAAGAGCGTCGCGGGCGGTCGTCCACGTCGGCACGGGCGCGGGGCCGTATCCGGTCCTGTCGGCTCCTTCCTCGCCCGTCTCCGGCGAACTGTGTCCGTCGGGACCGAAGTCAGCCGCTCTGCCGTCCGGCCCAGTCGCACAGCGGTGACCCTCGGCATTCCTGCAACGGACACCGAAACCGTCCCGTTGCGCGTGAGTTGCCCCCCTCTCGGCTGGGACACTTGCTCACATGAACGAGGTGCGCTGCGAGCGATGCGACAACGTCATCGGCATGGGATGTGCCTGCCCTCCTGATGGCAGCGTGCCCAAGGCGCGCCCGGAGGAACGGCGTGTTCGACAGGAGTGGCGGCAGTTCCCCGGCAACGCCATCCTGATCAAACAGAATGGCAAGGCGCACGTTCCGGGCGCCTGCGACCACATGGCAGAGGACGAGGTCCGGCCCCCGAGGTGGGGCTGGATTCTCGATTCGTCCCCCGGAGACTGGGACCGCATCAGCGAAGGCAACCCGGCCGCCGCCACCGGGGGAAACACGCAGCTGCGGGCGACAAGCCGGTGCATGACGTGCATGGGGACCCTCGGCGGCTGACAGTCTGCGCTGCGGGACGGCCCGGAGGGCCGACGGCTTGCCGTCGGCCCTCTTTCCTTCCGCGGTTCTGGGCACGCCGGACGCGGCACGGATCGGTTCGATGGCCAAACGACCGGGTTCGGTGCCAACGGACAAACTGACACAGCGGAGGAGCTCGGCCGCAGCCGAGTTCCTCTGCTCCGGTGGCACAGCCGCTTCCCGTGCCCGCCGGGCGCGGATGTGATGATCCTTCCCCTGGCCACCTGGCTCGACAGCACCGACTTCGCCCGCTACGCGCTCATCCCGGAGGAACTGCTCCCGGCATGGGAGGGGAACGGGGCAGAGGGCGTGATCGACGAGTACGTCTCGTCCTTCCGGCCGGCCGGTCGCGACGTCCTGACGCTCGGCGCCGAGCCGCTGTCCGTCACCTGGCTCGCCGAACCCCTCACGTTCGCACGCTGGTACGAGGCCGACGACGACACCGGTCTGCTGCCCGCGGTCCACGCCGCCATGGCAGCCGACGGACGGGAGGACGCCCTCTCCTCCGAACTCGGGGGCGGTACGTCCTGACCGACGCCGCCTACGAGGCCGACAGGATCCTCGAATCCCCGCAGGACGCACAGCAGCGGCCGGAGGCGCTTCGCGTCGAACTGCCGCCGGGCCGTCACCGCGTCCAGTCGCCGACCGTCGCTCCCGACCCGGCGTCGCGGTTCACGCTGGAACGGCTGCTGCCCGAGTGACCGGGGTGCGGGCGCTCGTCGTTCCCGGTGCGGCCCGCTGAGGCCCGGGGCCGCGTTCCGCCGGGGTTGAGTGACTGTCCCCTCGCACGTGAGTACGCGTACTCACGCGCGAGGGGCGGTCCGATCAGAAGCTGTGCACATGAGACGACTTCCCTTCCCGGCCCGCCCGTTCGCCCGTTCCTCGCGCCGCCCCCGGCTCACCCTGGCCATGACGGCTCTCGCCGTGCTGGCGCTCGGCGCGTGCGGCACCGAGAAGACGACCGTCGGCGGAGAGCGGACCGTGCGGACGGAGGCCGTGGAAAGCCGGCAGCCCGCTCCGGCCCTCGCGGAGATCCAGGAGCGGATCGAGCGGACGTGCCCCCCTCCGGGCGCCCCGGCCGGGGCGCCGCCGAGCCCGGCGGCGGCACCGCACGGCACGGAGGCGCCGGCCGACGCGCTCGTGCCGACCGCGCCCACGGCGGGACCGGACGTGGAGCTGAGCGCGCGTGACTGGTGCGCGAGCAACCTTCACGAGGAGCGCATCGCCGATGCCCTCCTGGAGCTGGCGGACCCCACCCCCGCGAAGGTCGGGGCGATCCTGAACGGCCTCGGCTACGCCGGCGAACGCGTCCACGGCGTGAAGCAGTCCGGTGCGACCACGCAGTTCTTCCTGGACCTGCGCGAGAAGGGCGGGCGGCTCTGCCTGAAGGGCACGGCGGCCGGCCGGGAGACCGTCGTCGACAAGTGTGTGGCCCCCGCGACCGGCCCGTTCACCCCCGGAGGCGGCGGCCGGTGACCACCGGCCCGGCCGGGGCCGTACGGGAAGAGCCGTACGGGAGCGGGGCCGTACGGGAAGGGCCGTGCGCCGGGCCGCGGGTCGGCGGGGCGCGGGGCGTCCGCAGGCGTCACCGTACGGGCAACCGGGTGTCATCGGAGCGGCATCGGAGCGGGTGATGGCGGAGGCATAACGGATCGAAGGGGCGGGTTCCTAGGTTTCTCGTCGCCGGCCGAGAACGACCGGTTCGAACAGGCGAGACGGCAACCGGCCTCAAGGGACCGGACCGTGTGCCGCCGGTGACCCGAAGGAACCGAACGTGCGCAGAACCGCGCTCCCCGCAGTGGCGGCAGTGTCACTGGCACTGCTCCTCCCCCAGTCGGCCGTCGCCGAGGAGATCCCCTCCCCGGCGCTGGAGACCGGGGAGACCAAGCTGATCGGTCCGGGCATGTACCAGTCGGCCGACGACAGCTTCCAGATATCCGAGAACGACGTGTCGTACGGCCTGATGAGCCGCACCCACACGGTGGACGGGAGCGGTCCGGGCGTCGCCCAGGCCCAGGACGCCCCGGCCGCCCGCGCCGACCTCGGGGTGTTCGGTCCCAGCTGGGAGGCCGAGTTCGTCGGCGGACAGCTGAACCGCAAGCTGGTCCCCGGCTCCGGTTCGATCACCACCACCGACCTGGACACCGCCGAGTCCGTCCGCTACGACCTGACCGACTCGGTGGCCGGCGCCAACGGTGGCGGCATCAACACCTACAAGGCGTCCGACGGTTCCACGCTGGTGGAGAACGTGCAGTGGGACGACCTCGCGGGCGTGCTGAGGACCACGGTCACCGAGACGCTCAACGTCGACCTCACCCGGGTCGCCTCCGACGACGACGTGCCGCTGGACTCCACCGGAAACCCGATCCCCGCCGCCTCCCTCAAGCCGTCCTACACCTGGAAGCAGGTCGGCGGCAGCGGCGACACCTGGCGGGTGACGGCGGTCGGCAACACCGCCTTCAAGCAGACGACGGTCACCTACGACAGCACCGGCCGCGTCTCCACCGTCAAGGACCCGGCGCGTGCCGACACCCCCGCGCAGACGGTGAGGGTCAACTACGCGACCGCCACCACCGCCGCCGGCCAGACCCTCGGCGATGTCGCGGGCCAGGTCAAGGACATCACCGTCACCGTCGGCCAGACCGTGCAGACCCTGGCCCGCTACTCGTACGACGGTTCCGGCCTGCTCCGCAAGGTCGTCGATCCGGCGTCCGGCGGCCAGCTCAACACCTACAGCTACGACGCCTCGGACCGGGTGGTCGCCGCCTCCGCCGAGGACGGCGCGTCCTGGCAGCTGACCTACTCCGGTGACACGGCCGCCCCGCAGTCGGTGGAGACCACCGGCATCCGCCCGGAGGCCGGCAGCGCCGTCCAGGGCGCCCCCAGCCTGGCCCAGGGGGAGGGCGTCGCCCCGGCCTCCGAGGACTTCGCCGGCGGTGAGATCACCTCCGCCCAGGCGTACCCGAGCTACTGCTCCCGTCCCGAGACGTGGATGTGGTACCAGTACAGCGGCTGCGCGACCAAGGTCGCCCACTACGGCTGGCGCAACCCGAGCTGGAAGAAGACCCCGACCGGCGCCTGGGTCATGGGCGTCTACAAGGACCACTGCACCAGCGCCTCCGACAAGCCCGGCGGCTGGGACTTCCGTACCGCCTGCGACTCGCACGACTACGGCTACGGCACCATCGGCAACAGCTACAAGGGCTACCGCTACTACCTGGACCGCAACAAGGGCATCGCCACCGACGTCGCGTTCTACAACATGCTGTACTACAACACCTGCCCGGCGTACTTCTGGAAGAGCGCCTGCCGGTCCACCGCGTACACGTACTACGTCGGGGTCTTCTACGGCGGCCACCCGAAGAACGGTGCCGACGCCACCTGACGGGCGGCGCGTTCGCAGGGGAACCGGGCGGCCGGGCGACCGACGCCGCCGCCCGGTCCCCGCCGCGGGGTCCGATCGCACGGCCCCACACCCCTGAACTTCCGGCCCTGGACTCGCGGGCCTCATCAGCGAGTCACCCCCTCCCCCCTTTTTTTACCGCCGCGGCACCGCCCGCCCGGTGCCTACTCCCTGGAGCATGTCGTGAAGAGATCCGCTGTGGCCGTCGCGATGGCCTCGGGCCTGTTGCTCGGTGCCCTGCCGGCGGGCCTGGTGCCCCTGGTCGGGGCGGCCCCGGCAGCCGCCGCCGACGGGGTCCCGGTGGACCCGGCGCTGGAGACCGGCACCTCGGGCGGCGGCACGGTCCGGGTGAACGTGGTGACCCAGACCCGTTCCGACGTGGCCACGGCCGCCACCGCGGGGGAGACGGAGGTGGCGTACGACCGGCTGCCGATGGTCACCCTCACGGTGGACCGGGCGGGACTCACCGCGCTCCGCTCCAACCCGGACGTGGTGAGCGTGACGGAGGACGTCCCGGTCGCCCCGATGCTGGACAACTCGACGGTCCGGATCGGCGCGGACAAGGCGTTCGCCGCCGGCGCCACCGGGGCGGGCACCGCGGTCGCGGTGATCGACACCGGTGTCGCGAAGAACCATCCCTTCCTGGGTGGCCGGGTGACGGCCGAGGCGTGCTTCTCGGTGAACGACGAGAGCTACGGCGCGACCAGTCTCTGCCCGAACGGCGAGGCGTCCCAGGAGGGCGCCGGCAGCGCCGACGCCGACACCGGCAGCTGCGCGGAACTGGGCGCGGCCTGCTCGCACGGCACCCATGTGGCGGGCATAGTCGCCGGCAACGGAAGCGGTCTGAGCGGCGCCCCCGGGCGCGGGGTGGCTCCGGGCGCGAACATCGTGGCCCTGCAGGTGTTCTCCCGCTTCGACTCCGACGACTACTGCGGCGCGGGCAACAGCCCCTGCGTACTGAGCTTCACCAGCTCGCAGATCAAGGCGCTGGAGAAGGTGTACGCGCTGAAGCAGTCCGGAACGGACATCGTCGCGGCCAACATGTCGCTGGGCGCGGGTCGTTGGACCACGGCCTGCGACACCGACCCCCGCAAGTCCGTGATCGACAGCCTGTACTCGGTGGGCGTGGCGACGGTGGTCGCGGCCGGCAACAACGGGTACGGCGACGCGGTCAACGCCCCCGGCTGCGTCCCGTCGGCGGTGACGGTCGGCGCGACGACCAACGACGACCAGGTGGCCTCGTTCAGCAACCGCGGCCCGCTCCTCGACGTGATGGCGCCCGGCGCGGCCGTGGTGTCCTCGGTCCCGGGCGGCGGCTACGCGGCGAAGAGCGGCACCTCGATGGCGGCCCCGCACGTGGCGGGAGCCCTGGCGGTGCTGCGCCAGAAGTACCCGGCGGAGAGCGTCGCGAACCTGGTGGCGAAGCTGACCGCCACCGGTACGCCGATCACGTACACCGGGGCCGTCACCCCCCGGATCGACCTCGGCAAGGCCGTTCTCGGCACGGTCGCCCCGGAGCCGGCGCCGGCCGCCCGGCCGCGTCCCTCCCAGGTCTTCGACGACACCGACCGGCCCATCCCGGACCCGGGCACCCTGGAGGCCCCGCTGACCGTCACCGGGGTCCCGGGCAACGCGCCCAAGGCGCTCCGGGTCGAACTGGAGGGCAGCCACGACTGGCGCGGCGACCTCAGGATCGACCTGGTGGCCCCCGACGGGCGGCTGTACCGCCTGAAGTCCACCTCCTCCACCGAGACGGGCGGCGCGCTCGGCGCCTTCACCGTCGACGCCTCCGCCTCCCCCGCCTCCGGCACCTGGAAGCTCCAGGTCCAGGACGCCTCCGCCGGCGGGAAGGGCACCCTCCTCGGCTGGTCGCTGAACTTCCCCACGCCCTTCGCCATGACCGGCAACCTCAGCGTCCCGGACGGCGGATCGGTCACCTCCGGCCTCGCGGTGGCCGGCATCGGCGGCAAGGCCCCGGCCGCCCTCCAGGTCGCGGTGGACGTCACCCACGAGTGGCGCGGCGACGTCCGGATCGACCTGCTCTCCCCGGACGGCCGGACCTACCCGCTGCGTACGACCTCCACCGCCGCCACCGAGAACGGCGGGGTGCTCCGCGAGACCTACCGGGTGGACGCCTCCGCCTCCCCTGCGGACGGCACGTGGACGCTGAAGGTCTCCGACCCGTACACCGGCTCCGTCGGCACCCTCAACGCCTGGTCGATGACGTTCCCCGCGTACGAGGTGCAGACCCCGCACGCGGTCCCGGACCCGGGCACCGTCGAGGTGCCGGTCACCGTCACCGGCATCGCGGGCAACGCGCCGAAGAACCTCCAGGTGTACCTGCACGCCACCCACACCTGGCGCGGTGACCTGGACGTCCACCTGGTCGCCCCGGACGGCAAGGTGTACCTGGTCAAGGAGTCCGTGGAGGAGGAGGGCAACGGCGTGATCCAGCAGGTCTTCACGGTGGACGCCTCCGCCTCCCCGGCGAGCGGGGTGTGGAAGCTCCGGGTCGAGGACATCTCGGCCGGCTCCTCCGGGACGCTCGACCACTGGACCCTGAAGTTCTGACCGGTCCTGCCCGACCGCTCCGGACGCCCCCGTCCCGCCCCCGCATGCGCGGCCCCCGGCTCCCCCGGCCGGGGGCCGCGCCCTTTCCCCAGGTCGAGAGGGAGGAGGAAGGGAGGGGAGGAGGAGGGGAGGAGGGGGACGGATAACGGACCGATAAGGACTCGAAGCCCCGCTCTCCTAACGTCTGCCGATGTCGGAGCGAGTCGCCCGGGGAACGGACCGGCAAGGGGCCGGGGTCCGGTGGGCGAGGGACGAGAGGGAGTGGGGACATGGAGAACGGACGTCTGGTCAAGGCGGTCGTGGCGATCGCGGCGGTCATCACGGGTGTCGCACTGGCCGCCGGTACCGCGGTGGCAGCCGGTACCGCGCCGATCGGTGGGACGGGTGGGACGACGGTGTCGGCCGCGGCCGGCGGGACGACGGTGATCGTGCGGACCGAGCCCTGGGACTGAGCGGCCGCCCGGTCACACCTCCTGCGGGAGCACCGGGCCCGCTGCCCGCGCCTCCCCGAGTTCGGCCCGGAGCAGGTGCAGACGGCCCATGAGGACGGTGCTGCCGGTCTCCTCGGCCAGGGCCAGGGCGGCGGTGAGGTCCTCGCCGGCCCGGTCGGCGCGGCCGGCCCGCAGACGGGCCTCGGCCAGACCCAGCAGGACGTAGGCCATGCCCAGCCGGTCGCGCTTGACGCGGACGATTCCGGCCGCCTCGGTCAGGGCCTCCTCCGCCTCCGGCAGCCGCCCGGCCGCCAGCAGGGCCCGCCCCAGCCGGTGGAACGCCTGGGCCGCGCCCCGGGTCGCGCCCAGCCCCCGGGCCAGCGCGACCGCCTCCCGGCCGAGGCGTACGGCCTCCTCCGGGTCCCCCGCGTCCAGGGCGATCTGGGCGAGGTTGTTGAGCGCGTGGGCCTGCGCGGAGAGGTCCCCGGCGGCCCGCAGCGCGGGCAGCGCCCCGTCCAGGAGCGCGCGCGCCGCGTCCGCGTCGCCCCGCTGGCGGACCACGACGGCCATCTTGCAGGCGTTCAGCGCGGCCCCGTAGACCTCGCCGCCGGCCCGCAGGACGCCGTCCGCCTCCTCCAGGAGCCGGACCGCGGCCTCCGACTCGCCCCGGTAGAGCAGGGCGGCGCCCAGCTCACCGAGCATCACGCCCTCGCCCTGCCGGTCCCCGGCGGCCCGGGAGGCCGCCAGGCCCTCCTCGCAGAGGCGGCGCCAGTCGTCGGTGTTGCTGCGGATCTCGCAGAAGCCGACGGTGGAGGCGGCCAGGTCCCAGGCGAGCGCGGCGAGTCCCAGCCGGGCGGACTGGGCGACGGCCGCCACCAGGCAGTGGCGTTCGGAATCGAACCAGTCCAGCGGGCGGTCCAGCAGGTCGTCCAGGAGGTCCCGGTCGACGTGCGGGCGGGGAGCAGGGCCGTGCACCACGGAGTGGTCACCGCCGTACTCGCGGCGGTGGGCGGCCTCGGCGACGGTCAGCCAGCTGTGCAGGGCCCGGTCCCGGGCCGCCTCCGCGGCCGGGCGGTCGGGGTCCTCCCGGGCGCGTTCCCGCGCGTAGAGGCGGAGCAGGCTCTGGAAGCGGTAGCGGTACTGGCCGGTGGCGTCCGGGCCGGAGACCTCCAGGAGGTGGGCGTCGGTGAGTTCGTCCAGGTACTGCTCGGCCGTCTCCACCGGGCAGTCCAGGAGGGCGGCGACGGCCCAGGCCGGCACGTCGGGAACGTCGAGCAGGGAGAGCCGCCGGTACACGGAGGCGAGGCGCGGCGACAGGCAACCGTGGCTCAGTTCGAAGCTGGCCCGGACCCGGCTCCCGCCGAGGCTGAGCTCGTCCAGGCGGCGGTGTTCGTCGGCGAGCCGGTCGGCGAGGCGGCGCACGGTCCAGTGCGGGCGGGTGGCCAGCCGGGCGGCGGCGATGCAGAGGGCGAGCGGCAGTCCGTCGCAGAGTTCGGCCAGCCGCGCCGTCTGCGCGCGGGAGGCGGCGGTACGGCCGCCGGTGACGATCCGGTCGAGCAGGGCGGTGGAGTCCGCCCGGTCCAGCACCCCGAGCGGCACCCGGACGGCGCCGTGCCGCAGGACCAGCTCCTCCATGCTCTCCCGGCTGGTGACGAGCACGCAGCAGCCGCCGTTGGCCGGCAGCAGCGGGGCGACCTGCGCGAACGAGGAGGCGTCGTCCAGGACGACGAGGACCCGGCGGCCCCGCAGCAGCCTGCGGTAGAGCGAGACCCGGGACGCCTCGTCGTCGGGCAGCCGTTCGCCGGGCGCGCCGAGCGAGCGCAGGAGGCGGCCCAGGACCTCGCCGGGGGCGGCCGGGGCGGACCCCAGGTCCGCGTGGAGGCAGCCGTCCGGGAAGGAGGCGGCGGCGCGGTGCGACCAGTGCACGGCCAGCGCGGTCTTGCCGATGCCCGCCACCCCGGTGACCAGGGCGACCCGGGGCGGCTCGCCGTCGGGGCGGCCGTCGAGCAGGGCGTCGAGGACCTCGGTCTCGGCGGTGCGGCCGGTGAAGGAGGGGATGTTCGGGGGGAGGTCGGACGGGACGAGGAGCGGGACGGGCCCGCGGTCGGCGGGGGCGGGGGCCTCTGCCGGGGAGACCGCCGGCGTGGTCTCCGGCCGGCCCTCCGGCTCCCCGGCCGTGGCGGACGCGACGGACTCAGCGGGCCCGGTGGGCCCGGTGGGCCCGGTGGGCCCGGTGGGCCCGGTGGGCCCGGCGGGTACGACGGGCCCGGGGACGGTCGGCGGGGCCGCGATGGCCGGGTCCTCGCGGAGGACCGCGTGGTGCAGTTCCCGCAGCGCGGCGCCGGGTTCGAGCCCCAGCTCGTCGATGCTGAGCCGGTGCCCGACGCGGAAGGTGTCCAGGGCGTCGGCGCGGTGGCCGGAGCGGTACTGGGCGAGCATCAGCGAGTGCCGGGTGCGCTCCCGCAGCGGGTGCTCCCTGACCAGGGCGGCCAGTTCGGCGGTGAGCTCCTGGTGGCGGCCCAGGGCGAGCCGCAGCTCGGCGTGGCCGTCCAGCGCGGTCAGCCGCTGCTCCTCCAGCCAGCACGCCTCCTGCTCCAGCGCGTAACCGGTCAGGCCGTCCAGGGCGGGGCCCCGCCACAGGGCGAGGGCCCGCCGGTAGGCGTCGGCGGCCTCCGCCGAGCGGCCGGAGCCCGCCAGCGCGGAGGCGTGCCCGGTCAGCGAGAGGAAGTCGGTGAGGTCGAGCGCGTGGCCCTCGGTGTCGAGCCGGTACCCGGGGTGGGAGGTGACGATGGCCTCGCCGTCGGCACCCGCCTCCCGGAACAGCTTGCGCAGCTGGGCGACGCAGATGGAGATCTGCGTCCGGGCGGTGGGCGGCGGCGAACCGTCCCAGACGGTCTCGGCGAGCTCGTCCACCGAGACCGTGCGGCCGTGCCGCAGCAGGAGCAGGGCCAGCACCGCGCGCTGACGGGCGCCGCCGAGCCGGATCTCCCGGTCCTCGCAGGTCAGCCTGAGCGTCCCGAGCAGACCGAACCGCATCGACGCCAACCCGGGCCCCCCTCCCTGAAAGTTGTCATGATCATAATGTGTGGAACAGGGGTTCGACAGAGGGAACGGGCCCCTTCCGGGCGGCCCGGACCGTCGATAAGCGGTCGATACCGGGAGGATGAGCCGTCCGCCTACGGTCGCTCCCCATGACGCCCATCCTGGAGACAGCACTGCTCGGGCCGGTCCGCGTCCGGGCCGTGCCGGGAGACACGGAGAACGCCCTGAACGGCGCGAAGCCCCGCACGGTCCTCGCCGCGCTGCTGCTCGCCGAGGGACGGGTCGTCCCGGACGGCCGCCTGATCCGCGCCCTGTGGGGCGAGCGCCCCCCGGCCCGCTCCGTCGCCCAGCTGCACACCTACGCCTCCCGGCTGCGCGCCCCGCTCGACGGGGCCGCCCGGGTGGAGCGGGTGGGCCGCGGCTACCGCCTGTCGGCCGCCCCCGGGCGACTGGCCTGCGACCACCGCCTGTTCGCGGAGCGCGCCGCGCTCGGCGGCACGCTGCTGCGCCGGGGGGACGCGCGACAGGCCGCCGCCGTCCTGCGTTCGGCGCTCGGCCTCTGGCAGGGCGAGGCCCTGGCCGACACCACCGAGCAGCTGGCCCAGGAGGAGCGCCCCTGGCTGGAGGAGGCCCGGCTGACCGCCCTGGAGGACCGGGCCGAGGCGGACCTCGCCACCGGGCTGCCGCACGGGCTCGTCGCCGAACTGACCGGGCTGGTGGCCCGGTACCCGCTGCGGGAGCGGTTCCGCTGCCTGCTGATGACCGCCCAGTGCCGTGCCGGCCAGCCCGCGGCGGCCCTGCTCCAGTTCCACTCCGGCCGGGAACTGCTCGCCGACCGGCTGGGTGTCGGCCCCGGGCCCCTGCTCACCCGCGCCTTCCAGCAGGTCCTTGCGGGCGAACTCGCCGCCTGAGCAACGCGGTCGGTCCCCTCAGGCGAGAATCAGGGGAAGCGCCGCCGGGGCGTCCGGCACGCGGACGGGGTCTTCCAGCGCCGCCAGGACGGCGTCCACGGCCTCGTACGTCCACTCCGGGTGCCCCTCCCCGTCCGCCCGCCACAGCCAGAGGAGGGCGGCCCCGGCGTAGCAGAGCGCGTAACGGGCGGCGAGGCGGCCGGCGACGGGCCCCTCGGAGGGGTCCCCGCACTCGGCCAGCTCCCAGTGCAACCGGTCGGCGGCCTCGGCGAGCCGGTCCGCGCGGGCGGCCATCGCGCTCCCCTCCGACTCCCGGCTCAGCGCGGGCAGGGACTGCACCAGGACGCAGCCGCGCCCGTCGTCCGCCCCGGCGGCCGGGTCCTCGTCCGTCCCGTCGGCCGGGTCCGGGGCGGCCGTCTCGCCGGGGAGTCCGGCCGCCGCGCGGAACAGGGCCCCGCCGTCGGTCCGTTCACCCGCGAAACCGCGCACCAGCTGCGGAATCCGTTCCAGGAGGGCGGCGGGCGGCCCCTGGAGCACGGCGGAGGTCACCGCCGCCTGGCCGGGCAGCAGCCGTAAGGTGCCCTCGGCGTAGTCGAGTACGGCGTCCCATGCTGCCCCCATGCTCGCTCCTCCCACCGGACCCCGGGGTCGCGGGGTCGAAGGACCAACGTCGCGGAGGAAGCTGCACGGATTCTGTATTTTCTCCGCACTCACCGCCGCCTCCGGCCGGCGCGCGGGCCCGAAGGCCCGAAGGTCCGACGGCGAGGCCGACGAGGACGGCGGACCTCGCCGTTGCGCGGCCGACGCGGAACAGGCCCCGGACGCCCTCCGGAGCCCGCTCCTCGCGGAGGTGAACGATCAAGCTATCCCAGCCGGATGCCGCCGTCCGGACCGCGTCGGCCACTCGGCTCATTGCCGTCGGCAAACAGGCCGAAACCGATCAGCGGCACCGCGCCGGAGTCGGTGCCGCGCCGGAGTCGGCACCGCGCCGGGGTCGGCGCCGCCGAGGGGTGGCCCGGCCCCGCCCACGCCGGAACGCCGACGCCCCCATCGCAACACGCCGGGCACGGATAGGGTGTTGGCGTAACGACATCGCGCTCGTCCAGGAGGTCACGAGTGGGGCCAGAACCTCCGGCGATTCGCGTCCCGGTCGGGGAGGGGTCGGACCGGTGGGCGAGCCGAACGGCTCACCGGCGGGTCCTGCTGGTGGTCCACAACGTCACCTCGGCCGGCCGCCTGCTGGATCTGCTGCCGCTGTTCCACGACGACTTCCGGGTCCAGGTACTGGTCACCTCGACGGGCTCGTCCGCCTTCCAGGGCGGCATCCGCGAACTCTTCCGCGACCTCCAGCTGCCCGAACTGCCGTGGCGCCAGGCCCTTTCGACTCCGGTGGACCTGGCCGTCTCGGCGAGCTTCGGCGGCGAAATCGACCTGATTCAGGGGAATTTGACCGTACTTTCGCACGGGGTTGGATATACTAAGAGACTGGGCAAGCCGGGAGCCGGGAGCCGGGAGCCGGGAGCCGGGAGCCGGGAGCCGGGAGCCGGGAGCCGGGAGCCGACGTTCGGTTTGTCGCCGGAGTGGCTGTTGTCCGACGGGAAGCCCTTCGCCGACGGTCTCGTCCTCTCCCACCCCGAGCAGCTGGAACGCCTCGGCAGGATCTGCGCGGAGGCGGTGCCCGCGGCCGTGCTCGCCGGGGACCCCTGCTTCGACCGCATGCTCGCGGCGCGCCCGTACCGGGACAGGTTCCGGCGTGCGCTGGGGGTGCGCCGGGGGCAGCGGCTCGTCGTCCTGAACTCCACCTGGAACCCCGAGGGGCTGTTCGGCAGCGGCGGGCAGGACGTCCTGCCCGGTCTCCTCCCCCGGCTCACCGCCGAACTGCCCGCCGACGACTACCGCCTGGCCGCCGTCCTCCACCCGAACATCTGGTACGGGCACGGCCCCGGCCAGGTCCGCGCCTGGCTGGACCGGGCCCGGCGCGGCGGGCTGACCCTGATCGACCCCGTGCACGCGTGGCGACAGGCCCTGCTCGCCGCCGACCTCGTCCTCGGGGACTTCGGCGCGGTGTCCTACTACGCCGCCGCCCTGGGCACCCCCGTACTGCTGGCCGCCGACGGGGCGGGCCTGCTCGACGACGAGGCACCGCTCGCGGAGTTCGTCCGGCACGCGCCCCGGCTCGATCCGTACGGCCCGCTGCTCCCCCAGGTGGAGCGGGGGATAGCCGCTCACCGTCCGGACCCCGCTCCGGCCGGGTTCGTCACCTCGGAGCCGGGTCGGTCGGCCGCACTGCTGCGCCGGCACTTCTACGCCCTGATGGACCTTCCCGAGCCTCCCGGCCCCGCGTCCCTGGAGCCGCTTCCGCTCCCCCCGTACACCCCGGGGAGGACGACGGCTCCCCTGCGCGTACGGACCCGTGTGGAGGGGACGGACCTCGTGGTCGAGCGGTCCACCGGGCATCCTCCCGGGGCCGCCGGCGACGCGCACCTCGCCGTGCACGAGGAGACCCGGCACCCCGGTGACCTCGACGTGGCGGACGTGATCACCCGCGACGGACCGGCGGACGACCCCCGGCTGGGCGGTCCCGGCGCGTGGGCCGACGAGGTGCTGCGCCTGTACCCGCACTGCTCGACGGCGGCGTACGCGACGGGCCCGGACACCTGCTTCGTACGCGGCCGGGGGCACGGCGCGTTCCTGCTCGCCGCCGGGCCGGGGGCGGACGCCGACCCGGCCGCGTACGCCTCCGCCCTGCACGCGTGGCTGGCGTACGGCGGAACGGTCCCCGCGCGTGGAGTCGTCCTCCGGATGCGCACGGCCGGGGGCCCGCACCCGTTCCTCGTGACCCCGGCCGTCTGACCCCGCCGTTCGGCCCGGCCGCCCGGCCTACCGGTCCGCGGACACCGCGCACCGCCGCCGCAGACCGGCGAGGTAGGCGCGGTGCGGGGCGGCGGAGGCCGGCAGCAGCGTCTCGGCCTCGGCGATCCGGGCCAGGGCCGCCGTGTCGTCGCCCGCCTCGTGCAGGGTCTCGGCCAGGTCGGTGAGGGCGCGGGCCCGGTTGTACGCCTCCGGCGGCGCGCCGGTGCGTCCGGCGAAGAAGTCCACGGCACGCTCCAGGCACCGGCGGGACTCGTCCGGCCTCCCCATGCCGCGCAGGGCCCGGCCCCGGTGGCGTTCGACCAGCGCGAGGGCCCTCGGGAGATCGGCCACGCCTTCCTCGCCGGGCCCGATCCTCCGGTAGACGGCCTCCGCCTCGGCGAACCTCTCGTACGCCTCCTCGTACTCCCAGCGGTTGAGGCTCAGCAGGCCCAGCAGCTCCACGGCCGACGCCTCGCCCCGCAGGTGGCCGGCGGCCCGCTCGTACGTGACGGCCGCGCGGGCCGCACGGGCCGCCTGTTCCCACCGGCCCGTCTCGCCCAGGCAGTGGGCCAACTGGATGTGGAGCGACGCCGCCATCCGCTCGTCCGCGCGGTTCTCCTCGGCACACCGCGCCGCGTCCCGGAGCGCCGGGAGCACCTCGTCCCAGTAGCACGCCTTCAACTGGAGCGGCCACAGGGAACGGGCGAGCCACAGAGCGGTGTCGGTCCGCCCGTGCTCCTCGGCCACGACGACCGCCCGGGCCACGTTGGCGACCTCGGCGGCCAGGACCGCGAGACCGTCGGGGACGGATCCGGAAGCGGCCCGGTACTCCTCCGGCACCTCGGTCCGCCAACTCTCCGGCAGGGCCGCGCGGGACGCGGGCAGGACGAGGCCGAGCAGGGCGTCGAGCACCCGGACCACGGCGTCCGCGCACGCGCCGAGGCCGTACTCGGCGGTGGCCGTCTCGGCGAGCTGCCGTCTGATCTCGGGACGGAAGCGGTACCTCAGGTCCGGAAGGGGTTCCAGCAGTCCGACGTCCGCCGCCTCGTCGAGCAGCCGGGCGGCCGTCGCCTCCTGGACGTCGGCGGCCGCCGCCGCGATGCCCGCGCCGAAGGAGGGCCAGCCGCCGAGCGCGGTGAGCCGGCACAGGCGCAGCGCCTCCGGACCGAGCCGGAGCGACGCGACGTGCGCGGCGGTACGGACCGGGTGGCCGGTCCACGGCCCGGTCCCGTCCCCGGGCGTGGGACCGGGCTCGTCCCGGGTGAGCAGCCGGGCCTCCGCGTGGAGGGCGAAGGCGTTGCCCCGGCAGCGTTCGAGCACCTCCGGCAGGCACGCCTTGACGCGTGCGGCGTGCTCCGGCCCGGCAACCTTCCGCACGAGCCGCCTCGCGTGCCGGTCGGTCAGCGGCGGTACGGCGACGCGCTCGGCCTCCAGCAGCAGCGGCGGCCCGGAGACGACCACCACCAGCAGGACGTCGGGGGTGGAGGGCACGAGGGCACGGACCTGCGCCGGCGAGGCCGTGTGGTCGACGACCACGAGCGCCCTCCGCCCCGCGGTGAGCTGCCGGTACAGCCGCTCGCGGCCCGCCTCGGTGGCCGGTATCCGCTCGGCGTCCACGTCCATCTCGCGCAGCAGCCGCAGCAGGACGCCCGCCGCGTCCGGGCCGCTCTCCCCGGACGTGCCGCGCAGATCGACGTAGTACTGCCCGTCCGGGAACCGGTCGCGCGTCTCCGCTCCCAGCCGGAGCGCCACCGAGGTGGAACCGCTTCCCGGGGGACCCGACAGCAGGGCCACCCGGGGCCGGCCCTGCCACGGCCGCTCGGCCTCCCGCACCAACTGCCTGAGCGCCTTCTCCTGGTTCGTGAACGCCCACGGCGCAGGGGGCATCGCCCCCCGCGACGGCTCGACCGCCGGGTCCGGGGAGCTCTCCAGCATCAGCGCCCACTCGCCGGCCCGCCGCGGATCACCGCTCAGCCGCGCGTGCACGCGCCCCGCCAGCGCCCGGCGCTCCTCCGCACCGGACGGCAGCGGGGTCTCCCGCCCGAGCGTCCGCCGCACCAGCGCCCCCGCCGACAGGGACAGGTTCTTGCCGATCTCCCCCGCGGCCCCGTTCCCCACACTCAGCAGGAACGTGGTCAGCGCACTGAGCGCCACGACCTCCAACACGTCGGCCCCTCCCCCTGCTCGCCGGCCCCGTCATCGCCGGACTGTATCGCCGCGGCTGCGGATCGCGGAAACACCCGCGCCGCGGCAACTCCCCTGACTGGCGCGATACATGTGGTGCCCGAGTACATCGGAACCGGAAAGGCGAACCGTCCGCCACCAAGAGAGCCGACTCTGTCACTTCGTCGCACCGGAACGACGCCGTACGGCACACGAGCGGGCAGCATCGCTCACTGCCTCCGGGAGGCGGAGTTCCCCGGAACCGCTGCCGTACGGGAGGGCGGCGCTCCCCCGTCCCGCAGACCGGCCGCCTCGGTCACGGGGGGCTCAAGCGGGCATCCTCAGTACGAGAAGAGGGGCGGTGGTGGGCCGGGGGGAGCCTCCGGAGGGTTCGAGGGTGAGGCCGAGGGCGGTGGCGCGGGCGGGATCGCCGTCGACGAGGACGGAACCGTCCCGGCGGACGAAGCCGGCGGGTCGCATGGTGCCGTCGTGCTGGAGCCACAGCTGGTAGGTCTTGCCCGGCGCGGGGGCCGGGAGACCGGTCGCGGTGAACACGGCCTCGTTCCGGCTGCTGGAGGTCACGAGGGTGGCGAGCGCGCCGTTGGCGGCTCTGCCGTGGACGGTGCCGGCGTCGGGCGCGGCCAGGACGCCGCTGAGGGTGTCGAGGCTCTGCTGGACCTGCCGGGCCTCCTGCCGTGCCCGGTCGGCCTCCTGGTGCTGCCGGACGGCGAGTCCGGCGAGGACCGCGGCGGTGACGAGGCTCGCCGCGAGTCCCAGCGGCAGGGCTCCGCGGCGCAGCCGGGCGCCGGGACCCGCCGCCGTGGGCGGGGCGTGCAGCCGCGGGGGCAGCTGCCGTACGCCGTCGACGGCGTCCAGGGTGCGCCGCTTCAGCGCGGCGGGAGGTTCCTGGGCCGTGGCGGCGGCGAGGCGGGCGGTGGTGGCGTGGAACTCCGCCACCTCGTGCCGGCACGCCTCGCACCGGTCGAGGTGGCGGGTGAAGGCGCCGGTCTCCCCGGTGTCGAGGGCGTCGAGGGCGTAGGCGCCGGCGAGGGTGTGGATGTCGGACGCGTGGTGTTTCACGTGGTCACCCCCATGCAGTCGCGGAGCCGGACGAGCCCGTCGCGCATGCGTGTCTTGATGGTGGGAAGAGGAGCGCGCAGGGTTTCGGCGACCTCACGGTAGGTGAGTCCCCGGTAGTAGGCCAGGGTGACGGCCTGGCGCTGGAGTTCGGTCAGGCCGCGCAGGCACCGGCGGACCTGCTCGCTCTCCAGCCGGGTCTCGACCTGCTCGGCGACGTCGTCGTAGGGGGTGTGGTGGTCGCGGACCGCCCGGGCGTGTTCGCGGTCGGTCGCGGCCTGGGCGGAGCGGACCCGGTCCACCGCCCGGCGGTGGGCGATGGTGGCGGCCCAGGCGGTGACCGGGCCGGCGTCGCTCCGGTAACGGGCCGCCCGGCGCCACAGGTCGATCATGACCTCCTGGGCGACCTCCTCGGACTGCGCGGGGTCGCGCACGATCCTGAGCACGATCCCGAAGACCGTCGGGGCGAGCGCGTCGTAGAGGACGGAGAAGGCTTCCTTGTCGCCCTGGGCGACCCGCCGCATGACCTCGGGGAGTTCGGGGGCGGCGGCGCTCCCCGCGGCGCGGCGGAAGGGGAGGGGCCCGTTCACCGGATGTCCCCCGCCGGGTGCGGCCGGGCGGGGCCGCCGGGCGGGGCCGGTCGGGGCGGGGCGGTCCGTCGCATGCTGGTCCTTCGTCTCTGGAGCCCGGTCCGGCGGGCGGGGGCGCCCGGTTCTCGGAGCCGGGGGTGTCTGTGAACGTTCTTCGGAGCGGGCACGCGTGCGGATGGGTGCCGTTTCGTCACCCTCGGGTCCGCCGCTCGTCCGATCGGGGGAACGCGGCCGTCCGGACCCGACCGGGTGCGGGGCCGCCTGAGGCCTTCGCCGCGTCTCCGCTCCCAACGAGCCCCGCCGTCAAGGAACATGACGACCACCACTCCTTCGGATGAGGGACCCATCCGCGGCACGGTGGTCTCCGAATCCCCTCCGTGAGCAACTTCCGCACCATCATCGGCAGGGCGTGGCCCGGCGCGACGGCCGGTCTCGTCGCGGGGTCCTGCGCGCTGGCCGTGGCCGAGCTGGTGGCCGGTCTCGTCCGTCCGGCGGCCGGGCCGGTCACGGTGGTGGGCGGGGCGGTGATCGACAGGACACCGGCCGCGGTGAAGGACTTCGCGATCCGCGCGTTCGGCGAGGACGACAAGACGGTCCTGCGGCTCGGCATCCTCGCCGCCCTCGCCCTCGTCGCGGCGGGCCTGGGCCTGGTGGCCCCGCGCCACCGGCGCGCGGGCGCGGCCGGGATCCTGCTGTTCGGCCCGGTCGGGGCGGTGGCGGCCCTGAGCCGCCCGGACGCCGGCCCCCTCGACGTGCTGCCGTCCGTGATCGGCGCCCTGGCGGGGGCCGCGGCGCTGTACCCGCTGGCGGCCAGGGCGTCCCCCGGAAGCGGCACCGCCCCGCCGGAAAGCGGGGGCGGGGGCGGCTGGGACCGGCGCGGTTTCCTCACCGCCGCCGCCGTCACGGCCGGGGCGTCCGCGGGCGCCGGCGTTCTCGGCCGGCTCCTCGACGGACGGCAGGCCCGGAGCGCCGTCGCCTCGCGCGACGACCTCGTCCTGCCCCCGCCCGCCTCGCCCGCCCCGGCGCCGCCCGCGGGCGCCCGGTCGGCGGTCCCCGGCGTCAGCCCCTTCGTCACGCCGAACGCCGACTTCTACCGCGTCGACACCGCCCTCGTCGTCCCGAGGGTCGACGCCGGCGCCTGGCGGCTGCGGATCCACGGCGAGGGCGTCTCCCGCGCCCGCGTCTACACCCTCGCCGACCTCCTCGCCCGCCCCCTGGTCGAACGGGACATCACGCTCACCTGCGTGTCGAACGAGGTCGGCGGTCCCTACGCGGGCAACGCCCGCTGGCTCGGCGTCCCCCTGGCCGGTCTGCTGGCGGAGTGCGGGGTGAGGCCGCCGTCGAAGGGCGGCAGGGCCGACCAGCTCGTGGCCGGTTCCGTGGACGGCATGACGTTCGGCTCGCCGGTGGAGGACGTCATGGACGGGCGGGACGCGATGCTCGCGGTCGGCATGAACGGCGAACCCCTCCCCTTCGAGCACGGCTTCCCCGTCCGCATGCTCGTGCCCGGCCTGTACGGCTACGTGTCGGCCTGCAAGTGGATCGAGGACATCGAACTCACCACTTTCGACGCCTACGACCCGTACTGGGTGAAGCGCGGCTGGGCCCGCCGGGCGCCGGTCAAGACCCAGGCCCGGATCGACACCCCCGGGCCCTTCGCCCGCCCGGCCGCCGGCGCGGTCACGGTCGCCGGCGTCGCCTGGGCCCAGCACCGCGGCATCGACCGCGTCCAGATACGGGTCGACGGTGGCCCATGGGAGGACGCCGAGCTCGCCGCGCAGGACACCGCCGACACCTGGCGCCAGTGGTCCCACCGCTGGAACGCCACCCCCGGCGGTCACACGATCACCGTCCGCGCCGTCGACGGCACCGGGCGGGTCCAGACCGCACGGCGCACCCGCACCGTCCCCGACGGCGCCAGCGGCCGGCACAGCGTCTTCGTCACCGTCACCTAGACCGCCGCCGAGCCGCCGGATCACTGCCGGACCCCTCTCCGGTCCACCACCAGGCCACCGTCGGCCCCCTCCGGTCCACCACCGGACCGCCTCCGAACCACCGCACCGGCCCCGTACGCGCCGGTCGGACAGCGGCACCCCGATCCACCGGAAGCCGCCCGGCTTCCGCCCCGGAGCCCTCCGGGGCGAGGAAAACACCGAGGAGCAACTCGCATGAACACCCTGCGCATCCGCCACGGCGCGCTCGCCGTGACCGCCGCCGTCGTCCTCCCCCTCTCGCTCACCGCCTGTTCGGACTCCGGCAGCGACACCAAGGCCGCGCCCCCCGCCTCGGCCGCCGCCGACCCGGCCACCGGCACGTCCCCGCAGAAGGACGCGACAGCGATGGACGAGCCTTTCGGTCCGGCCTGCGCCGGCGTGCCGAAGAACGGGGCGGGCTCCTTCGACGGGATGGCCAAGGACCCCGTCGCGACCGCCGCGTCGAACAACCCGGCCCTGTCCACCCTGGTCACGGCGGTGAAGCAGGCGGGTCTCGTCGACACGCTCAACAACGCGCAGAACATCACGGTCTTCGCGCCGACCAACGGCGCCTTCGCGAAGATCCCGAAGGCCGACCTCGACAAGGTACTCGCCGACAAGGCCACGCTCACCAAGATCCTCACCTACCACGTCGTCGGCGAGAGGCTCGCCCCGAAGCAGCTGGAGAACGGCTCCTTCGGGACCCTCCAGAAGGGCATGATCACCACGAAGGGCTCCGGTGAGGACTACACCGTCAACGACACCTCCAAGGTCGTGTGCGGCAACGTGAGGACGGCCAACGCCAACGTCTACATCGTCGACACCGTCCTCATGCCGGAGTAACGGCCCGCCCGGACACCCCGAGCGGCCCGGTCCCCGCCCGCGCCGGGGCCGGGCCGCGGCGGCCACGGCGGTCGCGGCGGTCGCGACTGCCGTGGCGGGTACGGGGGCGACTGCGTCCGCGTCCGCGTCCGCCGGAGTGATCCGCGCCACTCCCCGTCACAGGGAACGGCCGGGCGGTGTCTTGATGCCGAACCCCCTGGAGCGGAGGAGACATCATGAGCGAGAACACCGGAAGCACGAAGAACACCGACGTGGTCGTGATCGGCGGCGGGTACGCCGGTGTCATGGCGGCCAACCGCCTGACGCTGCGCGGCGACGTGGCGGTGACGCTCGTCAACCCCCGCCCCTCGTTCGTGCACCGGGTACGCCTGCACCAGCTGGTGGGCGGGACCGGCGAGGCCGTCGTCGAGTACCGGAAAGTACTGAACGGGCGGGTCCGGCTGGTGGTGGACACGGCGGTACGGATCGACGCGGCCGGGCGCACCGTGACGCTGGCGGACGGCGGGACCGTCGGCTACGACTACCTGGTCTACGCGGTGGGCAGCGGGAGCGCCGGTCCCCGGGTGCCCGGGGCGGCCGAGTTCGCCCTTCCGCTCGCCTCCCTGGAGGAGGCGGAACGGCTGCGGCCCGCGCTCGGCGCGGCGCCCGCGACGGCCGGGGTGGTCGTGGTCGGAGGCGGCCCGACCGGCATCGAGACCGCCGCCGAACTGGCGGAGGCCGGGCGCGCCGTGACCCTGGCCTGCGGCGGGGCGCTCGGACCGTACCTGCACCCCCGGGGCCGGCGGTCGGTCGCCCGGCGGCTGGCCCGGCTCGGGGTGACCGTGCTCGACGGGCCCGGTACGAGGGTGACGGCGGTGACCCGTGACGCCGTGCGGCTCGCCGACGGCCGCGAGCTGCCGAGCGCGGTGACCGTCTGGACGGCCGGGTTCGGCGTGCCGGACCTGGCGGCGCGCAGCGGGCTGAGCACCGACGCCCTGGGCCGGCTGCTCACGGACGAGACGCTGACCAGCGTGGACGACCCGCGCGTCGTGGCGGCCGGGGACTCGGCGGCACCGTCGTGCCTGCCGCTGCGGATGAGCTGCCAGGCCGCGATCCCGCTGGGCGCGCGGGCCGCCGACACCGTGCTCGCCCGGATCGCGGGGGAACGGCCCGGCCCGCTCCGCGAGTTGTTCGCCGGGCAGTGCGTCAGCCTGGGCCGGCACGACGGCATCTTCCAGTTCGCCCGCGACGACACCGCGATGTGGTTCCACATCGACGGCGGTCCCGGCGCGAAGCTCAAGGAGACCGTGTGCGCGGGCGTCGTCAAGCACCTGGCCGGCGAGGCGGCCGAACCCGGCTCGTACCGCCTGCACCGCCTCCCGGGCGGTACGAGGCGCCGCCGGCTGCTGCGGGCCGGAGAGGCGGAGCTTGCCCCCGCGCCCCTCCGGGAGAAGGATCGCGGCGCGGACGCCCTCCGGGAGGGCGCAGACGGACGGAGCCGGGCGTGAAGGGGGCGGGATCGGACGTGAAGGACGCGGAACCGGACGCGGAGGGAACGGACGAGGAGACGTACGGCGGGAAGCGCGAAGAGCACGACATGAACACGGGCGCGGGCACGGGCGCGGGCACGGGCGCGGGCGCGGGCGCGGACACGGGTGATCGCGCCACCGATTCCGCGACCGAGGCGTTCGTCGCCCATCGCAATCTGCTCTTCACCGTCGCGTACGAGATGCTGGGATCGGCGGCCGACGCCGAGGACGTCCTCCAGGAGACCTGGCTGCGCTGGATCGAGGTCGATCCGGAGGGGGTCCGCGACCGGCGCGCCTACCTGGTCCGGATCACGACCCGGCAGGCGCTCAACCGGCTGCGCGCGACGAGCCGCCGCCGGGAGGCGTACGTCGGCCAGTGGCTGCCCGAACCGCTGCTCACCGCGCCGGACGTGGCCGAGGACGTCGAACTCGCGGAGAGCGTGTCGATGGCGATGATGCTCGTCCTCGAAACGCTGTCGCCGACCGAACGCGCCGTCTTCGTCCTGCGCGAGGTCTTCGACGTCGCGTACGACGAGATCGCCGCCGCCGTCGGCAAGAGCCCCGCCGCCGTCCGCCAGATCGCGCACCGGGCCCGCCTGCACGTGGACGCGCGCCGCCCGCGCCGGGTGGTCTCCCCGCGCGAGGCCCGGGCGGCCACGGAGTCGTTCCGGCGCGCCCTCGAGACGCGGGACCTCCAGGGCCTCCTCGACGTGCTCGCCCCCGACGTCGTCCTGGTGAGCGACGGCGGCGGCGTCAAGCGGGCCGCGGTACGGCCCGTCGTCGGCGCCGACAAGGTGGCCCGCTTCTACCTCGGCGGCTCCCGCAGGGCCGGGTTCACGGTCACCTGCGAACCCACCGAGGTCAACGGCAGCCCGGCGCTCGCCGTCCTCCTGGACGGGGAGTTCGACGGCGTCATGACGATCCGGGTCGAGAACGCCCGCGTCACGGCCCTGTACTACGTCCGCAACCCCGAGAAACTGAGCCGCGTCACGTCCGAGACCCCGCTCACCCTGCGGTGAACCGGTCCCCGCCCACCAGCGGGCCCGGTGGACGGGGACCCCCTCAGCTCCCCCGCCCCGGCCGTACCGTCGAGGCGCACCGGGGTGGGGCCTCGCCTTCCACTGGACGACTGTTCCTGGTCAATACCCCCTCGGGGGTGGCCCGTTACGATCGGATCGAGCTGCCTCGGGCGGGTCGGAACGGGGCTGGTCCCAACCAGGCCGACGTCGCCGTCCGCAGCAACGAGTGGCCCCCGCGCATGGAGCCGTGCGCACCGGCCCGTGCGGTGTTCGCCGGGTACGCGGCGGAGCACGGCGGTCCCGCGGAGTTGCGCGTGCTCCTCGACGCACCCCACGTGCCCGCCAAGGCCAACCTGCTGCTGCGCCGGCTGGACACGGGCGGGGCCGGCGCCCGTTGCGTGCCCCTGCCCGATCCGCTGCGCGGGGGCGCCTCGCGGTAGGAGGCGTCCCCGCGCGGTGGAGGCGGAGGGCGGGTGGAACGGCAACCGGTGCGACGGGCGTCGTTCGGCCAACGGGCCAGGTTCGGCCAGCGGCCAGGTTCGATCAGCGGCCCGGTTCAGCGGACGGGGCGGTTCAGCCTCACCTCGACGAGGGTGGTCTCCACACCGCTGTCGACCAGGCGGCCCCGGGCGTCGAAGGCCCCGGGGCCGTCCGTCATGCCGAAGTCGTTGTCGTTGAGCAGGACCAGGGTCGAGGAGCCCTCCACCGCGACGCCCTCGATCTTGCCGGGGACGCCCTTCACCGTGTTGAGGTCGATCACCAGGTCCTTCTTCAGGACCACGCGCGCCGCCGCCCGGTCGTCGAGCTGTTCCAGGGTGGGCGCGTTCGCGGTGTCCCAGGGGGAGCCCAGGATGTCGTCGGAGCGGCGGAGGCGGACCTCGTAGAGGCGGGCGGCCTTGTCGGTGCGCTCCTGGACGAGGAGGCGGTCGCCGCCGAGCGCGACGAGCGCGGACAGCTTCAGTTCGGAGGTCTTGGTCTGGCCGGGCTCGACCGTGCCGACCGGGTCGAAGCGGTAGGCGTACTCGGCGGTGACCCGGTTCTCGCGCGGGGAGAACCGCAGCAGGCGGGTGGTGCGGGACTCCTCGCCCGCGGCCTTGTCGGGGTTGAGCAGCGGGCTCTGCAGGCCGAGGACGAGATCGCCGCCGGGGAGCAGCGCGAGGCCCTCGAAGCCGCGGTTGACCTTGCGCTGGAGGAAGACCGCGGGCAGCGACTCGACCACCGGGTAGTCGGTGCCGGTGAGGTTCAGGCCCTTCGGGACGTGGCGGGCGAGGACCCGGCCCTTCGCGGAGACGTGCACGAGGGAGGGGCCGTACTCGTCCACCAGCCAGAAACCGCCGTCCCGGTCCCGCACGATGCCCTCGGTGTCGAGGCCGTTCGGGTTGTACGGGAGCGGGGTGGAGGCGTCGTACGTGTACGGGGCCTCGTCGCGGCCGGGCTGGTTGGGCAGGCCGGTCACGGGGGCGCCGTGGGCGGTGGTGATCGGGACGGCCTCCAGGACCCGGAGGCGGCCGCCGGTGGCGCGGACCTTCACGATGGCCGGGTCGAAGCCGGGCACGGGGAAGGTGCGGCGCTTGTCCTTGCCGACGGCTATCTGGCCGTTGGGGCCCCGGTCGGTGACGGTCCAGTACTCGCCGCGCCGCCCGGCCGGGTAGAGGTCGCTGCCGATGCCGCCGAGGTCCACGCCCCGGTCGTCCGTGACGCTGCCCCGGACCAGACCGTTGCTGAAGGCGGCCAGCGGGACGTCGGGCAGGGTCGCGGTGGAGACGACGCGGCCGGCGGGGCCGGTGTGGCCGCGGTGCGCCGACGCCCCGTCCGCCGTGCCCCCGACCACCGCGAGGGCGAGCGCGGCGGACAGCGGCAGGACCACGGCGGCGGGTCGGCGGCGCGGAAGGCGCGGAATCATCTGGGTGAACTCCCTTGGACACATGGTGGTCGTCGGTGACGACGACCCCATGGTCCTTTTCCGGCCACAACGCGGGGCGACGCGCCCGCGACGCCGGGGCGAGCCCCGGGTGAACGCCCGGGGTGTCCGGGGCGACGCCTCCGGGGCGGCGCGCCGGAGGCGGGGCCCGGCCACCGGGGCGTTCCCGGCGCGCGCCTCAGTAGCGGTCGAGGATCAGCCGCGTCTTGAGGATGTCGCCGTGGTACAGCCAGCCCTTGGAGTCGGCGAGGGCGACGGCGTCCGCGTGCAGGTCCGCGGCGTCGGCGGCGGAGTCGGTCTTGAGGGACAGTTCCACGACGTACTCGGTGCCGGTGCCGTCCGCCCCGACCACCGGCAGCACCTCGATGCTCGCGTCGTCGGAGGCACCCCACGCCCCGCCGTACACCTTGGCGGTGACCGGTCCGTGGGCGCGGGACTGCTGGAGGACGCCCTTGCCCCAGCCGGCGCTCCCCCAGTCCGCCAGTTCGCCGGGGACGTCGTTGACCAGCCAGCCGCGGCCGGTGGTGCTCGTGGGGAGGGTGGTGCCCGCGTAGCCCTTGGCGCTGTGGCTCTTCTCGGTGCTGAAGCTGAGGGTCTGCTTGGCGTAGCCCCAGTCGACCTCGGCCTTGTAGGCGGTGTCGCCGCTGTCGAACCCGGCCGCCTCGGCCGCGTCGAGCGCGGCCCCGATGTCGCCGTTCGTGACGGGGAAGCGCTTCTTGTACGTCTCCTCGAACGACGACCCGTCCTTGTGACGGAGCCGGACGCTCCACCCCTGGGCGTCGAGGGCGAGACCGTCGGTGTCGTAGTAGGCGTACGAACGGGCCTTGGCGGAGCCGGTGATGCCGAAGGCCGCCTTCACGGCCGCGCTCGGCGCGTGGGAGGCGTCGAGGGCCGCCGCCGTGAGGTTGATCTTCACCTCGTACGTCGGGACGGCGGGGGCGGCGTGCGCCGGGGCGGCCGGGACGAGGAGCGCCGCGGCGGCGGCGAGGACGACGGCGGAGGCGGCGGGGCGCGGGGCCCGCGAAGTGAGGGTCATGCGGTGATCCTCACGCGGCCGGGTGAGGATCGCGTGGCGCCGGGGCGTGGCGCCGGTGAACCGGGGGCGTCCGGGAGCGGGCCGGGGGTACGGACGGGAGCGACCGGGCACGACGGGCGGGAACGGCCGGGGTCCGGCGAGCGGGAACGGGCCGGGGCACGGCGGGCGGGAACGCACCCGAGCCCGGCGAGCGGGAGCGGGCCGGGGCACGGCGGGCGGGAACGCACCGAAGCCCGGCGGGCAGAAGCGGACCGGAGCCCGGCGGGCGGGAACGCACCGGAGCCCGGCGGACGGGCCCCGCTACCGCAGCAGCAGGTTCGTGCCGACGTCCCGGGGGACGGCCTCGCGGATCGGTGTGCTGCCGGGGCCCGGGCGGCGCATGCCGGGGATCGGGACGTGCCGGGTGCGGTGGAGGAGGACCGTCCCGTCCTGCCGCCAGGCCTCCGTGTAGCCGTGGGCCAGGAGGAGTGCGACGCGCCGCCGCTGGTCGCCGGTCGACGCGAACGGGAAGGTCCTGTTCTCCGTGCGGAGGAGGACCCAGTCGGCGCCCCGGGGGGTCTCGTCGGCGATCACCACGTGCGTACGGGCGGTCAGCCGGGGGGCGACGGCGTTGTCCGCCTCCACGGTCGCGCCGTCCGGGACGAGTTCCGCCCCCGCGGCGAGCGGGCGTTTGTCCGGGGACGGCCGCCAGGAGTCCGGCCGGACCAGGAGCCCGAGGCCGAGGAGCACGGCCGCCGCCGAGGAGAGGACGACCGCGGCGGCGGTCCAGCCCCGGACGGCGGCGGTCCGGCCCCGGGCGGCGGCGGACGCCCCGCCCCCGGCCGGGCCGGGCGCGGCGCGCTTCCCGTACGCCCTCCCCAGCGTCTCCAGGGCCGCCGTGAGGAGGACCGGCCAGAGGAAGGCGTCGTAGTGGTTGATCACCGGCCAGTGGTTCGGGTTGTCGGAGAGGACCCGTTCCGCGAGGAGGGGCACGGCGAGCAGGAACGTCGGGGAGCCCAGCGGGAGCAGGGCGAGGGTGCCCAGGATCCAGACCGTCATGACGACCTTCACGAAGGGCGTGACGGCGACCTGGAGCAGGACCCGGGGGGCGGTGGCGACGTGGGCCAGGGCCGCGCCCGGGTCGGCGCCGAGCCGCCCGTACGACCAGTAGTAGCCCTCCGGCCCGCCCATCGCGGGCAGGAACCAGGTGATCGCGGCCGCCGACACCAGCGGCCCGGCCACGGCGAGGACGGCCCCCGTGGCCCGGCCCCGGCGGTGGCCCTCGCGGTGCGCGCGCACCGCGAGGACGAGGCCGAACGCGCCGGCGACCAGGCCCATGTCCTCCTTCGCCGTGCACAGCGCCGCCGCCCAGCAGGCCGCCGCGCCGTACCGGTGGGCGAGGCCCCGCTCCAGCATCAGGAGCGTGAACGGCACCGCGAAGGCGACCTCGTGGAAGCCGTTGTACGAGGCGTTCAGGAGCGGCCAGCCCACCGCGTACACCAGCGCGCCGAGGTCGGCGGCGCGGCGGGCGGCGGCCGGTCCGGCGTCCGCGAAGGAGTGCCGGGCGACGCGCCGGACCACCGGCACGCCGGCCGCGAACAGCGCCGCCTGCGCGAGGATCAGGACCCGGGGGTCGTCCCACAGCCAGTAGAGCGGCGCGAGGAGCGCGAGCGCGGGCGTGAAGTGGTCGCCGAGGAGCGAGAACCCGGGCGGGAACTCGTGGTGGGTGTTCTTGATCGGTGACCGGGGCAACTCGAAGTGGGCGTAGGCCCGTACCGCCTGGTCGAAGATGCCGAGGTCGAAGCCGGTGGCCCGCAGCGCGGTCCACGACTGCAGGCCGAGGCCCGCGCAGACGAGGAAGCAGAGGAGGGTCGGGGCCGCGCCCCGGCGGCGGAGGAGCGGGAACGCGCCCCGACGGCCGGCGGCCGGGGCCGCGTCCCCGCCGCCGGGGGCGGGGGCCGCTCCCCGGCGGCGCGGGAGGCGCGGGAGCGGGACCCCGCCCCGGCGGCTCCGGGGCCCGTCCCCCGTCCCCTCCGGCGGTCCGGGCGTCTCCCCGCGCGGACGCGGCACGCCGCCGGCGGTCCCGCTCGGCGGGCCGGGCGGGGTGGACGGGGGCGCGAGTTCCATGGGACCGACCCTAGCGGTGTGCCCCACCGCCCGCCGGGGAGGCAGAATCGGGCCATGGCGATCACCGCACGCACGCTCAACCGGGCCACTCTGGCACGGCAGTTGCTCCTCTCCCGTGAACCGGTCGGTGTCGAGGAGGCCGTCCGGCGGGTGGTGGCCCTCCAGGCGCAGTTGCCGGGTTCGCCGTACGTGGCGCTGTGGAACAGGGTCACGGACTTCGACCCGGAGGAGCTCGACCGGGCCGTGGACGGCTTCCGGGTGGTCCGGTCGACGCTGATGCGGCTGACCCTGCACCTGGTGCACGCCGGGGACTACCGGTCCTTCCGGGAGGCCATGGAGCCGACGCTGCGCGGCTCGCGGCTGCACGATCCCCGGTTCGTCGCGGCGGGGTTCACCGCCGCCGACGCCGACGCGCTGCTCCCCGGGCTGCTCGCGCACGCCGGGGAGGCGCGGACCGGGGCCGAGCTGCGGGAGCTGGTCGGGCGGGGCCGGGACGGGCCGGTGGAGTCCGTGGTGTGGCGGATGGTGCGGCAGTACGCGCCGCTGTGGCACGTGCCCTCGGGTCCGCCGTGGTCGTTCGGGACCGCGCCGTCCTTCGTCGCGGCGGCCGGACCGGTCGCGCTCGCCGACCCGGAGGCGTCCGCGGCCGGCCTGGCCGTCCTGATCCGGCGCTACCTGGAGGGGTTCGGCCCGGCGTCCGTGGCGGACATGGCGCAGTTCACGCTCGCGCCCCGGCGCCTGGTGCGCGAGGCCGTGCGGACCCTGGAGGGGGAGCTGGAGCGGAGGGAGGGGGACGGCGGCACGGTGCTGTACGACGTGCCCGGGGCGCCGCTCCCCGACGAGGAGGTCCCGGCCCCGCCGCGCCTGATGGCGATGTGGGACAGCACCCTGCTGGCGTACGCGGACCGCGCCCGGATCATCCCGCCCGCGTACCGCCGGCAGGTGATCCGCGTGAACGGCGACACCCTGCCGACGCTCCTGGTCGACGGGTACGTGGCCGGGGTCTGGCGGCCGTCCGGCGGGGGGATCGAGGTCTCGGCCTTCCACCCGCTGCCCGCCGGGGTCTGGGAGGAGATCGCGGCCGAGGCCGGGGCGCTGGCCGGGCTCCTCGCCGCCCGGGACCCGCTCGTCCACCGCCGCTACGACCACTGGTGGGCCAAGGGGCTTCCGGCGGCCGAGACGCGGGTGCTGCCGGGGCGCTGACGGGCGGGGCCCGGCCCCGGGGCGAGTGCGTACGAGAAGGAGCGCGGGGGCGCGCGGAGACGTACGGCCGCGCTCTCCGGAAGGCGGCGGGGCGAGACGTACGGGCACGGCTCCCGGACCGGGGCGTTGACCGCGGCCGGCCCGTATCGCCTCGCTCCGCGATGGTCCGGCCACGCAGGGCGACGGGTCAAAGCCGGGACGGCGAGTCCGTCAGATCCGCCGGGGGCGTTCCGGACGGCCCCGGCGGGGTCCGCCGGGAGGTGGCGGGGAGGGCTCTGACCTGCGCGGAGACGGGGGTAGGTGGTCCGGCCACCATCCGGGGGCCGATTCGGGTGCCGGGTACACCTCGCCCCCGGGGGCGGCGGCGGGCGACGGTGGTGGGGCAGCGGGAGGGAGCTGCTCAATCTTCGGGCAGGAGTGTCGTGAGTACATCCGTCGCAAGCAAGCGCAGTGCCGTCACCGGGGTCGTCGCCCCGGCCGTGCCCCTGGGCGTCGCCGGGCCGGCCGGCCCGCGCGGGGACGTCTACGCCGAGCTGTGTGCCACGCTCTTCTCCGGCTTCCCGCGCCGCGACCAGCGCCTGAAGGCCGAGCAGTACCTGCACGGCCTGCTCACGGCGCAGGGCCGCAAGTCGATCCGGAACATCGCCGCGCAGATCGGCGGACCGGCGGTCGAGCAGAGCCTGCACCACTTCGTCTCCAGCTCCACCTGGGACTGGCAGCCGATGCGGGCGGCGCTCGCCCGGTACCTGGAGCGGTCCGGTCACCCGCAGGCGTGGGTGGTGCGGCCCATGCCGATCCCGAAGGCCGGCGAGCACTCCGTGGGCGTGGTCCGGCGCTTCGACCCGGAGCGCGGGCAGGTCTTCCACGGCCAGCAGGCGTTCGGGGTGTGGTTCGCCGGGGAGGAGCTGAGCGTCCCGGTCAACTGGCGCCTCTTCCTGCCGGACCCCTGGGTGAACGACCGCACGCGGCGCGACCGCGCCGAGGTTCCCGACGAGGCGGGCGGGGAGACCCTGGAGGAGTGCGCGGTCGCGGCGGCGCTCGACACCGCCCGCTGGCCCGACGTCACCCGCAGGCCGGTCCTGATCGACATACGGGGCGGGGCGGGCCGGTCGGCCCTGGCCAGGCTCGCCGGGGCCGGGGTGCCGGTCGTGGCCCGGATCGGGCCGGGTTCCCGGCTGGCGATCGCGGACCGTTCGCTGCCCGGCTTCGGGGCGGGCCCGCTCCCCGCCGCCCAGATACTGGAGTCCCTCAAGGGGCTGCGCAGGCCGGTGAGCTGGGTGGACACGGTGGCCGGCACGCGGACCTCGCGGACCTCGCTGGCGGCGGCCGTCCGGGTCGCGCTGCCCTCGCCGGGCGGGGAGCGGATGCGTCCGCTGGTCCTGCTCGGTGAGTGGGACGACCCCCGGCGGCCCCCGTCCCGGGTGTGGATCAGCGATCTGACGGGTTCTCCGGTCGGTTCCCTGCTGCGTCTGACGAAGCTGGCCCGCCGGGTGGAGCGGGACTTCGCGGAGATCGGGGAGGGGGCGGGGCTGCGGGACTTCGTGGGCCGCTCGTTCCGCGGCTGGCACCGTCACATCACCCTGGCCTCGGCGGCCCACGCGGCGACGGTCCTGGCGGCCGGACGGGCCGCGGACCACCACCGCGGGTCCGGGTACGGCGTCCCCGGCTACGGGGCGCGGCGCTCCGCGAGCTGAGGGCCGGGGGCCCGCCCGGCCGTCAGGGGGCGGGCTCCGGCGGGGCGGCCGGCGGCCGGGGCCGTTCGGGGGCGACCCGGCCCCGGGCCAGGACCTCCCGGGTGCGCTGGAGGCGCAGCGCGAGCTGCACCTCCAGGACCTGGCCGGGCTTCTGCCATTCGGGGCCGAGGAGTTCGCCGATCCGCTCCAGGCGGCGGGAGACCGTGTTGGGGTGGACGTGCAGCGCCTCGGCCGCGTTCGTCGGGCTGCCGCCGGAGGCGAAGTACGCCTCCAGGGTGCGCGTGAGGTCGGTGAACCGCTCGGCGTCGTAGTCCAGTACGGGCCCGATCGCCGCCTCCACGAAGCCGTCCACGTCGTTGTCGTCGGAGAGCAGCAGCCCCAGGAAGCCCAGGTCCTGCACGGAGGCCGCCGAGCCGGTCCCGCCGAGGGCGCTCATCGCGTCGAGGCAGCGCCCGGCCTCCCGGTGCATCCGGCCGACGCCGTCGGGGCTCCAGCCGGGACCGGCGGAGGCGACGGAGACGGGGTGCCCGAGCAGCGGGGACAGTTCGGCGGCGACGGCCTTCGCGGCGGCCGAGGCGTCGACGCCCGGCAGCAGCAGCACGATGCAGCCGCCCTGCACGGTCTTCAGACCGGAGAGGCGGTACGCGTACGAGGACGCCCACACGACCGCCCGGCCCTGTTCGCCGCCCTCCGGCCGGGCGAGCACGAGGACGTGCGGCCGGCGCAGGTCGACGCCGAGGCGGCGGGCCCGCTGGGCGATCTGCTGCGGCGCGTGCGGCGGGTCCGCGATGAGGTCGTCGAGGAGTTCGTCGCGGACGGGTCCTTCGGCGACGGCCGTGGAGCGCCGCATGAGGAGGAGGAAGGCGACGGCCTGGGCGGCGAGTTCGAGGAGCCTCTCGTCCTCGCCGGTGAGCCCGGTGGCGGCGTGGACCACGAGGCCGCCGAGGTCCTCGGAGCCGGCGATGACGGGGGCGACCCAGGTGTCGTCCCCCGCGGGGATCGGCCGGCGGCGGGCGTGGGCGTCGAGCGACGCCTTCGCGACGGCCTCCTCGTCCAGGCCGGGGATGTCCCCGGCGGCGGCGAGGCACCGGCCGCCGGGGTCGCGGACCAGCACGGTCGCGTCGAGGGCGTCGGCGGCGGCCTTGGCCACGTTGCACAGGTCGCCGCCCGCGAGGACGAGGTTCATGATGCGGCCGTGGGTCTCGCTGATGTGCCGCACGCGGGCGAGCCGGGTGCGCGCCCGCGCGCTGTCCCGTTCCAGTTCCGTGAGTTCGGCCCGGGTCCGGTCGAGGAGGCCGGCCTTCTCGACGGCGAGGGAGGCGAGGTCGGCGAGCGCGGCGAGGAGCCCGATCTCCTCGGAGGTGTGGTGGCGGACGCGCCGGTCCGCCCCGAACAGGGTGCCGACGACGGTGTCGCCGCTGCGCAGCGGGACGGCCACGATCGCGTGCAGCCCCTCGGCGCGCAGGGCGGACTCGGCGGCCTCGTCGAAGGCGGGGGCGTGGACGCCCGCGTCGAGGGAGCCGGAGGGGGCGAACCGCTCGTCGGCGAGGTAGTCCGGGGTCCAGACGGGTTCGCCGTGCAGCTGGACGGCGCCGCCGAGCCCGTACCCCTCGGCGATCCTGAGCCCGGGGGCGAGGCGCGGGCCCTCGGCGCGGCTGGCGCGGGTGCCCTCGGTGGTGTGGACGTAGGAGGCGCCGTGCGGGCCGCTCAGTGTGATGTACGCCAGGTCGAGGCCGAGGAGCCGGCGGGCGCGACGGGTGATGACGCGCAGCAGGCCGTCGAGGTCGTAGGAGAGGGTCAGGTCCCGGGCGGTGTCGGCGAGGGCGGTGAGTCCGGCCTCGCGCCGCGCGGCGTGCGCGCGTTCGGCGTGGACCCGGCCGGCGAGGGCGACGGCCCGCTCCAGGCGGTCGAGGCCGTCGTCGTCGAGGCCGTCGCGCCGGGCCCCGTCCAGGAGCGCGTCGAAGCGGGCGGGCGGGGCCTGCCCGGCGAGAAGTTCGAGGACCGTGAGCAGCGCGTCGGCACCACCGGTCCCGTCCGCGCCGTGCGTGGTCATGGTCCGGACCCCCGTGATCGAGCGAAATCGGGCACCTGGGAGGAAACCCGTCCTGCCCGCCGAAACTAATTCGGCTTCGGAGACGGGTCAACGGTGAGTTGCGGCACTTCATTCCGTTTGGCGCTCCGGGGGCGGCCGCGCGGCGTCCGGGACGACCGCCCGGCGGCCGGGCGGCGGGGCGTCCGCCGGGTCGTGCGCCGGTTCCCGGCGGGCCGTGCGACCGGGCCGGGGACGGCTCCCGCCCGGGGGTCAGCCGAAGGCGCCGGCCGGGACGAGCCGGGGCCTGGCGGGGGCGTACTGGCCGGGGACGCGGAAGCCGAACACGGGGCGCGCCTCGGCGTCCCGCACGGCCAGGACCGAGCGCTGGAGGCGGCGCAGCCGCGCCGAGGGCTCCATGCCGCCCTCTCCCTGGAGGGCGAGGCGCAGCCGCTCGTACACGGTGAGGGCCTCGTCGTGCCGGCCGCAGCGGGTCAGGGCGGCCATGAGGTGTGCGTGGAGGGGTTCGTTGGCGGGGTGGCGGGCGACGAGGCCGGTGAGTTCCGGGACGAGTTCGGCGTGCCGGCCGAGGCCCAGCTGCGCCTCGATCCACTGGTCGAGGACGCTGAGCCGGGAGGTCTTGAGCCGCTCGATCTCCCTGCGGAGGCGGGGTCCGGCGGCGACGCCCGCGTACGGGTCGCCGCGCCACAGGGTCAGGGCCTCGCCGAGGCGCAGCGCGGCGCGCGGGAGGTCGCCGGCCTCCATGGCCCGGTAGCCGGCGCCGGCCGCGCGCTCGAACTGCCAGAGGTCGTGGGCGCCGCCGCCGGTGTCGAGCCGGTAGCCGCCGGGCTGGGAGACGAGGATCGCCTCGGCGGTGCGCCGGTCGGACCAGCCGGGTCGCGGTTCGGCGGGGGCGGCCCCGCGCAGGGCGCCCGCGATGAGCGCGCGCAGCCCGGCTATGTGGGACTGGAGTTCGGCGCGGGCCCCGCGCGGCGCGCCGGACGGCCACAGCTCCTCGGTCAGGACCGTCACGGGGACGACCTGGTCGGCGCTGGCCGTGAGCAGGGCGAGCAGCTGGCGGGGAGCGGCGGCCGTCGGGGTGATCGACACCCCGTTCTCACGGACCGACAGTCCCCCCAGAATCCGGACGTCCACCTTGCCCCCTCAGTGCCTGTGCGGTGCCTGCGCGCGGGATGACTCCCGATGATTAGAAAAGACCCCCGTAGGCATGTCAATAAGAAACCGTGAGGTACGGAACCGTGCTCCCGGATATCGGGGTCATTCACCCCCTATGTCCGCCTATGAAGGCGACACGTTTTCGTCACTGGCTCAGATCGCGCCGTCTCGAAAGATGGTTTCCGGACTCGCAGGTACGCTTTCGAGCGATCTCCGTGGGACACGGAGGGGCCGGGGAAGGCCGGTTCGCGCCAGGAACAGCCGCCACGGTCGGTTTCGGGCCGGGGCCGGGAGCCCGGCCCTCGCCGGCCGGAGCGGGAGCGGCCGGCGGCGACGCGGCGGGCGCGCGGGTCGCGTCGCGGGCCGGGTGACGCGGGCCGGGCGGGACTTTCCGGACACGGCCTAGAGCACGGCGGCGGTGAGCAGGCCGAAGGACAGGACGATCAGGACGGTGCGGGCGCGGTGGAAGCCGTTCCACCGCGCCTCGAAGGCGGTCCGGACCGCCGACGGATCGCCCTCGGGGGCGCCTCCGGGAACGTTCCCGGAGGCGGCGAGGGCCGTGTTGAGGGGGATGTTGCCGCCGAGGGTGACCAGGTGGTTGAGGACCGCGCAGACGAGCCCCGCGAGGACGAGCCGTCCCTGCGCGTCCGTGCGTCCGTCGACGGGGACGAGGAACGCGGCGGCGGGGAAGGCGACCGCGCCGAGGAAGACGGAGAGGAACGCCGCCCTCGGCACGCACTCGTTGATCCCGCGCATCGCCGTGACGAACTCGGCGTCCGCCAGCCGGGCGAGCGCGGGCATGATCCCGGTCAGGAAGATCAGCATGAATCCGGCGTAGAGGCCGGTGGAGACGACGGCGAGGGCGAGGAGGAGGGTGGGCATGCGGTCATTCTGGCCGCCCCCCGCCCCCTTTGTGATCCGTACGCGTCAATCCGGGAGCCGGGCGGCACGCCGGGCGCCCGGGCGGGGACGACCCGGCCGGGGGCAACCGGGCAGGGGCGACCCGGCCGACGACAATCGCCCGCAACCGCCCGCGTCTGCCCGCGTCCCGCCCGGCGCGTCAACCGCGCGCGTCAGCCGTACGCGTCACCCGATGCGACGGTTGTACGGTTCCGGCGCCGCCCCCGTTCCGTACGGACCGAACTTCCGACCGGGCGGCCCCGCGTCCGTGGTAGGAGACCGTTTCCGGCCGCGCCGGGTGCTCACGGACCGCACGGCGCCCCGCCATCTCCCCTCTCCTGCAAGGAACTTGACCCCGAGAACGGTACGCCGCCGGGGAGGGACGACGGAGAGGGGGGAGAAGGGTTCCCACCGCGACGGCCGGGGCCCCCGTGGCATGGATTCGCCATCCTCCCCAACAGGGGTTGTCACCGTGTGCAGTCACATGCGTACATGGAGTGGACATCGATCGACGGGGGAGGTCACCGGTGGCAGAGAGCGCGGGCTCCGTGACACTCGCCCGTTCGGCGATGAACCGGGCCACGGCCGAGGGGCAGCGGCCCGCGGGACGCCCGGTCCGGGGCGCGCGGCGCATCAGTGCCGCGCTCGCCGGACTGGCCGCTTCCACCCGGCACGAACTGCTGACCTTCGACGACCCGGTGGCGTCCACCGCGTACGCGATCCCCGAACCGTTCCTGGAGCTGGCGGCGGCGTGCATGCGGTCCGCGGCGGAGCGGGCCGACGAGGTGAGGCGAATCGTTCCGCGACACGCCCTGCCCCGGCTCGAAGGAGGGCCCCGGCTTCCCGGGCGGGCCCGCCTGCTGGAGTCGATCCCGTTCAAGATGATCCTGGTCGACCGGACGGTGGCGGCGATCCCGCTCGATCTGGAACTGCTCTACAACGGCCTGCTGCTGATCCGCGACCCGGTGGTGGTGCGGGCCCTCGTCCGGGTCCACCGCGTCTGCTGGTCGATGGCCGAAGAACCGTCGTCCCCGGTGCCGTCCCCGTCGCCGCCGCCGGACGACCTGCCGCCCCAGCTCCGCCCGGTGCTCGACGCCCTCCTGTCGGGGCTCACGGACGAGGCGGCGGCGACCCGGCTCGGCATGTCCGCGCGGACGTACAGCCGGCGGGTGGGCGAGCTGATGGCGGCCCTCGGCACGACGAGCCGCTTCCGCGCGGGTGCGGAAGCGGCTCGGAGGGGGTGGCTGTGACGGGCCGTCGAACCGCCGGCCCGGCACGACCCGGGGTCTTCGGGCCGGGCCCTACGACACGATGTCCTTGCGGGCGAAGCCCCGGAAGGCGAGGGCGAAGAGGACCAGGGCGTACGTCAGGGAGACCGCCGCGCCCTTCACCATGCCGCCCCATTCCGGCTGGGGCTGGAGCGCGTCGATCCAGGCGAACTGCCAGTGCGCGGGCAGGAACTCGCGCCAGTCGCCGAGTGCGGTGACGGCGTCCAGGACGTTGCCCACGACGGTCAGGCCGACGGCGCCGCCCACCGCGCCGAGCGGGGCGTCGGTGCGGGTGGACAACCAGAAGGCGAGTCCGGCCGTGACCAGTTGGGAGGCGAGGACGAAGGCCACGGCGACGCCGATCCTGAGCAGCGCGTCACCGGCGGGCACCGCGCCGCCGGTCGGCAGCCGGAGCGGCCCCCAGCCGTAGGCGACCGTGCCCGCCGCCAGGGCCACCAGCGGGAGGAGGACCATCGCGGCGGCGCTGTAGCCGAGGGCGACCGCCAGTTTGGAGGCGAGCAGCCGGGACCGGGGCACGGGCGCGGCGAGGAGGTAGCGCAGGGAGGACCAGCTCGCCTCGGAGGCGACGGTGTCCCCGCAGAACAGCGCCACGGGGATGACGAGGAGGAAACCCGCCGAGACGAAGAGGCAGGTGGCCGCGAAGTTGACGCCCGAGGCCGTCGCCGTGTCCATCAGGGTGACGCGGCCGGCGCGGCCGTCGTCCCCGGGTCCGCCGATCGCGAAGGCCGCGATCAGGACGAACGGCAGGGCGGCCAGGACCGCGCCCATCACCAGGGTGCGGCGCCGTTTCCACTGGCGCAGGGCCTCGACGCGCAGGGGCAGGGTGCGTCCGGGCCGGTAACCGGGGGCGGACTCCGCCGCGCCGGCGGGGCTCCCGGACGGCGGGGCGCTGGGGACGGTGCTGCTCATGCGGCTCCTCCTCCGATCAGGGTCAGGAACGCGTCTTCGAGGCGCCGGTGCGGACCGACCCCGGTCACCGGCACCTCCAGCCGGACGAGTTCGGCGATGAGGGCGGTCGCGTCGGCGCCGTCGAGGCGGACCAGGAGTCCGCCGTCGGTGCGGGCGGCCGAGCCGACGCCGGGCAGGGCCCCGACCTTCTCGACCAGGGCGTCGGGGACGGGGGCGCCGTCCGGTCCGCCCTCCGCGAGGGTCACGAGGAGGGTGTCCCCGGAGCCGGTGATCTCCGCGACCGGTCCGGCCTGCACCAGTCGCCCCCGGTCCATGACGACGAGGTGGGTGCAGGACTGCTCGACCTCGGCCAGGAGGTGGCTGGAGACGATGACGGTACGGCCCCCGGCCGCGTACCGGATCATCACCTCCCGCATCTCGCGGATCTGCGGCGGGTCGAGTCCGTTGGTCGGTTCGTCCAGGATCAGCAGGTCCGGCAGGCCGAGCATGGCCTGGGCGAGGGCGAGCCGCTGCCGCATGCCCTGCGAGTAGGTCCGCACGGCGCGTTCCAGGGCGCCGCCCAGGTTCGCGATCCGCAGCGCCTCGTCCACGTGGGCGTCCCCGGCGGGACGGCCGGTGGCCTTCCAGTACAGGTCGAGGTTCTCCCGGCCGGACAGGTGCGGCAGGAAGCCCGCGCCCTCCACGAAGGCGCCGACGCGGGAGAGGACCGGGGCGCCGGGACGGATCGCCTGGCCGAAGACCCTGATCTCGCCCTCGTCGGGGGTGATGAGGCCCATCAGCATGCGCAGGGTGGTGGTCTTGCCGGCGCCGTTCGGGCCGAGGAGGCCGAGGACCTGTCCCCGCTCGACGCGGAAGGAGAGGTCCTCGACGCTGTACCGCTCGCCGCCCTTGTACTTCTTCGACAGGCCGGTGATCAGGAGCGGTACGGCGGCGAGTTCCGGGTCGGGCGCGGGGGCGGCGGTCCTGCGGCGGGCCGTGAGCAGCAGGGCGGCGGCGACGGCCAGACCGGCCAGCGGCAGGCCCCACACCCACCGGGGCAGGGCGGCGGCCCGGGTGGTGAGGCCGGGCGCGGTGGGGACGGCGAGCGGCCCCTCGACGGCGACGGTGTACGCGGCCGGGGCGGCCGGGGAGGCGTAGCCGAGGTCGGTGGCGGCGACGACGAGCCGCAGCCGGTGCCCGGCCTCCACCTCGTGGTCGATCGCGGGCAGCGTCAGGGTGACGTCGCGGCCCGCCCGGGCGTCCTCGACGCGGACGGGGGCGACGAGCTGGGCGGGCAACACCTGTTGCCGCCCGTCGGGACCGACGTCGTACACCTTGGCGAAGAGCACGGCGGAGCCGTCCTCGGCGGTCGAGGCGACCTTGACGCGGACGGTCGGCGTGCCGGTGATCCGGACCGTCTCCGTCTGCGGCGCCGCGTCGAAGCGGGCGTGCTGGCCGGGGAAGTCGAGGGAGAGGCCGACGCCGACGGAGGAGAGGCCGGAGAGTCCGCCGCCGAGACCGGGGACGGCCGAGACGGCGGGCGGCGCGGCGCCCGGCGGGTTGGCGAAGGTCTGCGGCGGCCCGCCGAGGGGGAGGTTCGTGGGGGCGGAGACGAGCCCCGGGTAGCGGTCGGCGGTCGCGGCGCGCAGGGTGGCCCGGCCATCGGTGGAGTCGACGCCGCCGGTGCGGCTGACGCGGAAGGCGGGGCCGGTGTCCGCGGAGGCGTCCCGCTTCAGCCAGCGGTCGAACCAGGCGCCGATCCGCCGTTCGACGCGCCCGGTCTCGCCGTCGCCGCCGTCGTGGCCCCCGGCGATCCAGTCGACGGCGACGGGGGCACCGTTGGCGGTGAGGGCGCGGGCCATGGCGTCGGACTGGGCCAGGGTGAAGAGGGAGTCGGTCTGTCCCTGGACGAGGAGGGCGGGCACCTTGATGCGGGAACCGACGGCGGAGGGACTGCGGGCTTCGAGGAGCGCGCGGGCGGCGGCGTCGGGCTTCCCGGAGACGGCGACGCGCTGGTAGAGGGAGCAGAGCTCGGCGGTGAACCGCCCGCAGGCGGCGGGCTTTCCGGGAGCGGGGGCCTTTCCGGCCCCGGAGGCCGGGGCCTTCCCCGACCCGGTGCCGGAACCGGTACCGGGGCCCGGGGTCTCCCCCGGCCCGGTGCCGGTTCCGGCGTCGGGCCCCGTGCCGGTCCGGCCGGCGGCTCCGGTCCCCGCCCCGTTCCCGGAAGAGAAGAAGATTCCGGCCCAGAGCTTCTTGAAGACGCCGTTCGGGAAGAGGGCGTCGGCGAGGTTCCAGTACGTGATCCGGGGGGCGATCGCGTCCACGCGCGGGTCGTGCCCGGCGGCGAGGAGGGAGATCGCGCCGCCGTAGGAGGCGCCGGTGACGCCGACGCGCGGGTCACCGGCCTTGTCGAGCAGGACTTCGGGGCGGGCGGCGAGCCAGTCGATCAGCCGGCTGACGTCCCCGACCTCGTGTGCGGGGTCGTTGAGCCCGATCTCCCCGGTGGAGGCGCCGAACCCCCGGGCGGACCAGGTGAGTACGGCGTATCCGTCCCGGGCCAGCCCCTCGGCCTGGGCGCGGACGTCCTCCTTGGAGCCGCCGAAACCGTGCCCGAGGAGGACGGCGGGCCTGCGCCCGTCCCCGTCGCCGGTGAAGTACGAGGTGTCGAGCCGTACGCCGTCGCCGTCGAGCGTCCGGTCCGCGCGGTGCACGGGCGGTGGATCGTCCGAGGCGACGGCGGTCCAGGTGCCGGCACCCGCGAGGACGGTGAGCACGGCGGTGACCGCGGCCCACCGGGGAAGTCGGAGTCGCATGCCGCCGAGCCTAGGCGGTGCCGTCCCTTCCCCGGCGTGCGGTGCCCGGCGCCCTCCTCGGCGAAGGCACGGAGTTCGCCGAGGAACTCGCGGGAGCGATCGGCACCGAGTTCGGCGTCGAGCGGCAGGAGTGCGCCCCTGGCGGCTTCCTGGTCGTAGGTCCGTGGAAGGGCCGCGGTACGGCGACGGCCCCGGGACGTGGTGCGCCCCGGGGCCGTCGCCCGTCCGCGTCGTCAGTGGTTGCGCGGGAAGCCCAGGTCGACGCCGGTCGGGGCCTCGGAGGGGTCGGGCCAGCGGGTGGTGACGACCTTGCCGCGGGTGTAGAAGTGCACGCCGTCGTTGCCGTAGACGTGGTGGTCGCCGAAGAGCGAGTCCTTCCAGCCGCCGAAGGAGTGGTAGCCCACCGGCACCGGGATCGGGACGTTGACGCCGACCATGCCGGCCTCGACCTCCAGCTGGAAGCGGCGGGCCGCGCCGCCGTCGCGGGTGAAGATCGCGGTGCCGTTGCCGAACGGCGAGGCGTTGATGAGGGCGAGGCCCTCCTCGTACGTCCCGGCGCGCAGCACGCAGAGCACCGGGCCGAAGATCTCGTCCCGGTACGCCTTGGCCGTGGTCGGCACGTGGTCCAGGAGGGACAGGCCGATCCAGTGGCCGTCCTCGTGGCCCTCGACGGTGTACCCGGTGCCGTCGAGGACGACCTCGCAGCCCTCGTCCGCCGCGCCCCGGACGTAGGAGGCCACCTTGTCGCGGTGGGCGGCCGTGATGAGCGGGCCCATCTCGGAGGCCGGGTCGGTGCCGGGACCGATCTTGATCTTCTCGGCGCGCTCGCGGATCTTCTCGACCAGTTCGTCGCCGACGGAGCCGACGGCGACGACCGCCGAGATGGCCATGCAGCGCTCGCCGGCGGAGCCGTACGCCGCCGAGACGGCCGCGTCGGCCGCCGCGTCGAGGTCGGCGTCCGGGAGGACCAGCATGTGGTTCTTCGCGCCGCCGAGCGCCTGGACGCGCTTGCCGTTGGCGGAGGCGGTGGTGTGGATGTGCCGGGCGATCGGGGTCGAGCCGACGAAGGAGACGGCGGAGACGTCCGGGTGCTCCAGGAGCCGGTCCACGGCCGTCCTGTCGCCCTGCAGGACGTTGAAGACGCCGTCCGGGAGGCCCGCCTCGGCGAGGAGTTCCGCGATCCTCAGGGACGGGGAGGGGTCCTTCTCGCTCGGCTTGAGGACGAAGGTGTTGCCGGTCGCGATGGCGATCGGGAACATCCACATCGGCACCATGGCCGGGAAGTTGAAGGGCGTGATGCCGGCGACGACGCCGACGGGCTGGCGGATCGACGCCACGTCCACGCGGTTCGACACCTGCGTGGAGAGCTCGCCCTTGAGCTGGGTGGTGATGCCGCAGGCCAGGTCGACGATCTCCAGGCCGCGGGCGACCTCGCCGAGCGCGTCCGAGTGCACCTTGCCGTGCTCGGCGACGATCAGGTCGGCGATGTCGTCGCGGTGGGCGTCGAGCAGCGCGCGGAACCTGAAGAGGATCGTGGTGCGCTGGGCCAGGGAGGAGGTGCCCCAGGTGGCGAAGGCGGCCTTGGCGGCGGCCACCGCCGCGTCGGTCTCCTCGACGGAGGCGAGCGCGACCCGGGTGGTCACGGCGCCGGTGGCCGGGTCGGTGACCGGCCCCCAGTTGCCCGACGTGCCCTCGACGGTCTTGCCGCCGATCCAGTGGCCGACGGTCTTGACGGTGTGCGTCATGACGAGATGCTCCTTCAGAGATGGCGGCGCCGGGCGGCGGCGTGCCGGTCGTACTCCTCCCGGGCCTTGACCGCCGACGGGCGGGTCGAGGTCTCGGCCACGGGCACATCCCACCACGCCCGGGCGGAGGGCGGGCCCGACACTGTGTCTGCCGTTTCGGTCTCGACGTAGACACATGTGGGGACCGTCGCGGCCCGCGCGTCCGCGAGGGCTTGCCGCAGGTCACGCACGGTGCGGGGGCGCAGCACCCGCATGCCGAGGGAGGCCGCGTTGGCGCCGAGGTCGACGGGGAGCGGCGGTCCGGTGAAGCCGCCGTCCGCGTCCCGGTACCGGTAGTCGGTGCCGTACCGCTCGGCGCCGACCGCCTCCGAGAGGCCGCCGATGGAGGCGTAGCCGTGGTTCTGGAGGACGACCAGCCTCAGCGGGAGGCGTTCCTGCACGGCGGTGACGATCTCGGTGGGGTTCATCAGGTACGTCCCGTCGCCGACGAGCGCCCAGACGGGCCGGCCGGGGGCGGCGAGGAGGACGCCGATCGCGGCGGGGATCTCGTATCCCATGCAGGAGTAGCCGTACTCGACGTGGTACTGGTCGGACGACCGGGTCCGCCACAGCCGGTGGAGGTCGCCGGGGAGCGAGCCGGCGGCGTTGACCAGGATGTCGCTCCCGTCCACCAGGGTGTCGAGCACGCCGAGGACCTGGGTCTGGGTGGGGCGGGCGTCCTCGTCGGGGACGGCGTAGGCGGCGTCGACGTGCTCCTGCCACTCCCGCTTGGAGAAGATCCACTGCGCCGCGTCCTGCCGGTGGCCGCCGAGCGCCCCGGTGAGGGCGGTCAGGCCCTCGCGGGCGTCGGCGACGAGCGGCAGCGCGTTCTGCTTGTGGGCGTCGAAGGCGGTGATGTTGAGGTTGAGGAAGCGGGTGTCCGCCGGGAAGAGGGTGCCGGAGGCGGTGGTGAAGTCGGTGTAGCGGGTGCCGACGCCGATGACCAGGTCGCTGGTGCGGGCCAGGGCGTTGCCGGTGGAGCTGCCCGTGTGGCCGACGCCGCCGGCCTCGCAGCGGTGGTCGTACGGCAGGACTCCCTTGCCGGCCTGGGTGGTGACGACGGGGATGCCGGTGCTTTCGGCGAAGGCGCGCAGGGCGTCCTCGGCGCCGCTGAACCGGACCCCGCCGCCCGCGACGACCAGCGGGCGGACGGCGGACCTCACCGCCCGTGCGGCCGCGTCGAGTTCGGCCGTGTCGGGGCGGGGGCGGCGGACGTGCCAGGTCCGGTCGGCGAAGAACTCCTCGGGCCAGTCGTACGCCTCCGCCTGGACGTCCTGGGGCAGGGCGAGGGTCACGGCGCCGGTCGCGGCGGGGTCGGCCAGGACCCGTACGGCTTCGAGGGCGGCCGGGACCAGGGCCTCGGGGCGGGTGATCCGGTCGAAGTACACCGAGACGGGGCGCAGGCAGTCGTTGACCGACACGTCCCCCGCGCGGGGAAGTTGCAGCTGCTGGAGGACGGGGTCGGCGGGGCGGCCGGCGAAGGTGTCGCCGGGGAGGAGCAGGACCGGCAGGTGGTTGATCGTGGCGAGGGCGGCGCCGGTGACGAGGTTGGTGGCGCCGGGGCCGATGGAGGTGGTGACGGCGTGCGCGGAGAGCCGGTTGGTCTGCCGGGCGTAGCCGACGGCGGCGTGCACCATGGCCTGCTCGTTGCGGCCCTGGTGGAAGGGCATGCGCGGGGCGTCCTCGACCAGGGCCTGGCCGATCCCGGCCACGTTGCCGTGGCCGAAGACGCCCCAGGTGGCGGCGATCAGGCGGTGCCGTTCGCCGTCGCGTTCCGCGTACTGGGCGGCGAGGAAGCGGACGAGGGCCTGGGCGACGGTGAGTCTCATGCGTACCCCTCCGGGTGCTCCGGGTGGAAGCGGATCTTCCACTCCCGTTCGGGCCCGGGACCCGCCATGACGTTGAGGTAGTAGAGGTCGTGGCCCGGCTGGGCGACCGAGGGGCCGTGCCAGCCGTCGGGGACGAGGACGGCGTCGCCGTCGCGGACCTCGGCGAGCAGGTCCGCGCCGCCGGGCCGGGAGGGGGTGATCCGCTGGTAGGCCAGGCCGTGCGGGCCGGCGACCTCGTAGTAGTAGATCTCCTCCAGGACCGACTCGGCGCCGGGGCGGTACTCGTCGTGCTTGTGCGGCGGATAGGAGGACCAGTTGCCGCCGGGAGTGACGACCTCGACGGCGATGAGCCGGTCGCAGGCGAAGGCGTCGGCGGAGGCGAAGTTCCGCACCTCGCGGGCGCGGTTGCCGCTGCCCCGGGTCTCGACGGGAACCTCCGGCGCGGGGCCGTAGCGGGCGGGGAGTCGTCGCTCGCACTTCGCTCCTGCCAAAGCGAAGCGGCCTCCCGCGCCGGAGGCGATCTGGGCGTGGGCGTCACGCGGTACGTAGGCGAAATCGCTCGCCCCGTCGAACACGCCCGCGCGGCCCCGGAGTTCGAAGGTCTCCCCGTCGACGCGCACGCTACAGGCACCGGCGAGGGGAAGCACCGTCCATTCGGAATCCCCGCTCCCGAAGGAGTGGGTCTCCCCCGGTCCGAGGACGAGGACCCGGAGCGCGGAGTACGTCCATCCGGCGCGCCCGGGGTCGATGTCCACCGAGTACGGGCCCCGGGCGGCGGTCCCGGCGGGGAGGTGGAGGGCGGCGGGCCCCTCCGGGGTGGAGGGGCGCTCGGGGTGCGGGTTCGTGCCGGACATCCCTCTCCCCTACCCCTTCTCCGGGATCGTGCCCGTGCCCCGGGCCAGCGCCTCCGTGATCTCCGCCGGGTCCGGCATCGCGGAGGAACAGGCCAGCCGGCCCGCGACGATCGCCCCGGCGGCGTTGGCGCGGCGCAGGGTCCGTTCCAGGTCCCCGCCGGCGAGGAGGCCGTCGACGAGCGCCCCGCCGAACGCGTCGCCCGCCCCCAGGCCGTTGACGACCTCCACCGGCAGCGGCGGCACCTCGGCGCGGGTCCCGTCGGCGGCGAGCGCGAGGACGCCCTTCGGGCCCCGTTTGACGACGGCCAGCCGGACGGTGCCGCCGGGGGAGGCGAGCAGGGCGCGGGCGGCGGCCTCCGGGTCCCGCTCCCCCGTGGCGACCTCGCACTCGTCGAGGTTGCCGACGGCGACGGTGGCGTGGCGCAGGGCCTCGGCGTAGTACGGGCGGGCCTCCGCCGGGTCGGTCCAGAACACCGGCCGCCAGTCCAGGTCGAGGACGGTCGTCCCCCGGCCGGACCTGGCCCGCAGGGCCTCCAGGGTCGCGGTGCGGCTCGGCTCGGCGCACAGGCCGGTGCCGGTGGCCCAGAAGACCCGGGCGGCCCGGATCGCGTCGAGGTCCAGTTCGTGCGGGTGGATCTCCAGGTCCGGGGCCTTGGGCAGCCGGTAGAAGTGGAGGGGGAAGTCGTCGGGCGGGAAGACCTCGCAGAAGGTGAGGGGGGTGGGGTACGCGGCGACCTCGGTCACCCAGCGGGCGTCCACGCCGAACTCCCCGAGCGCCCGGCGCAGGAAGGCGCCGAAGGGGTCGGCGCCGGTGCGGGAGACGAGCGCGACGCGGCGGCCGAGTCGGGCGGCGGCGACGGCGACGTTGGCCGGGGAGCCGCCGAGGAACCTGCCGAAGGTCTCGACCCGGTCGAGCCCGACCCCCGCCTGGAGCGGGTACAGGTCCACGCCGAGGCGCCCCATGGTGATCAGGTCGTACGGTTCGGTCTCCACGCGTCACCTTCCGCCCTCGGGCCCGCCCCAGGTCCGACCGTCCGGTCTAACCGTCCACCGGGAGGCGTGTCAACGACATGTTCGGACATCCGGACGACCGGACCGATCGCGCCACGCCCGGCGCCCCTCCCGCTCCCCGGCGCGCGGGCTCCCCCGGACGGCGCGTACGTACCGCCGACGCGTCCGCACCGCCGGCGCATACCCTCCCGGACCGTGACGGCACACGCGGACACGCCGGAGTCGTACCGCTCCCCTTCTGTCACGTTCCTCTCCCTTCCGTCACCCGTGTCTCCGTTGCGCGGGTTTCCCGTCACGGGTGCTCGACAACCGCTCCCCTCCCGTCTGAAGGGGCCGCCGCGAGGGGCAGGGGGCCTGTGATCACCGACGCCCGCCCGCAGCGCCCCCGAACGGCACCCCGCCGCCGCTGCGCGGTGCGCAGGGAGGCTCCAGGCATGACGGACAGAAGACTCTGGTCGTACAAGGACATCGCGGCGCACATCCAGGTGCGGCCGGACACGGTCCGCTCCTACCGGAAGCACGGGCTGCTCCCGCCGCCCGACCACGTCGAGTCGGGCAGGCCCTTCTGGTACGCGGGCACGATCCGCGCCTGGGTGGCGAGCCGTCCGGGCAACCGGGCCCGGCGCGACTGATCCCGTCCCGCCCGGTGCCGGGGTCCCGCGCCCCCTCGGGGCCCGGCACCCCGGCGGCGGATCTTCCGCGCGACAGGAACCGTCCCGAGTGGAATTCATACCCCCTAGGGGTATAACCTGATCCGGTACGGCCCGAACCCCCAGAAGGAGCAGCGCCATGACCGCAGAGACGAAGAACGAAGTCACCACCGTCTACCGGGTCAAGGGCATGACCTGCGGGCACTGCGAGGGCGCCGTCTCCGCCGAGATCTCCGCCCTCCCCGGCGTCACCTCCGTCACGGCCGTCGCCGCGACCGGCGAGGTCACCGTCGTCTCCGGCGCGCCGCTCGACCGCGAGGCCGTGGGCGCCGCCGTGGACGAGGCCGGTTACGAGCTGGTCTGACCGTCCGGACGGGCATGCCGCGCGGGGTCGTACCGTCGTCCGGGTACGACCCCGTTCCCGTAGGGGCCCTCAGGTTCCCGTAGGGGCTCCCGGGGGAGGCGCCCCGAGGCCCACGCCCGCCACCGCACCGGCGGCGGATCGCCCGCCCCCGACGGGCGCGGGGCGCGACGACCCTTTCGTCCGCCTTCGTCGCGTCCGGCGGCCCGCGACCCCGGCGGTTCACGTGAATTCACCTCGGCGTGACGCACAGAACCTTCACACCGAGATCTAGATCACAGATATTGTGGGGTAACCATCTGGGCTGTTCGTGGGTCTAAGTGGACGACGCCGAAGAACGTCTTGGGGGACGTTCGTGGGATGTCTTGGGGGACGTTCCAGGCAAGCGTCGGCCGGGGCACGTGCACCGGGGAGCTTTGAGCGGCCCTCCCGTACGTACCCCGGCGGACCGCGTCGCGCCCGACCGCGCGGCCTCCGGCCGACGCCGGCAGACGCCCGGCCCGGATCCCGTGGGGGGAATCCGCACCGGGGATATGGAAAGCGCCCCGCTCGCCGACCCGTGGGGGGATCGGCGGCGGGGCGCTTTCTCTTTCGCTTCCGCGAGGCTGCCGGGACTACCGGACGGCCGGTGCCACCGGACTACCGGAGACCGCCGGACCAGGGCGCGTGTCGAAAGGGGCGTCGTCCGCCCGGAGGGCGGGCCCGGCGGTGTCCGGTGCGTGCGAGCGCACGGCGGAGGGTCGCCCCGATACCGGATGTATCGGGGCGAGCCCGACAACGCCGCCGGGGGCACCCCCGTGCCCGAAGGGCCACGGGGGAGTGCGTGCCGGGCGCCGCCGGGCGGACGGGACTTTCGACACGCGCCCTAGCGGCCCTCGACCGGCACGAAGTCGCGCAGGACCTCGCCCGTGTAGATCTGGCGCGGGCGGCCGATGCGGGAACCCGGCTCCTTGATCATCTCGTGCCACTGGGCGATCCAGCCGGGAAGGCGGCCGAGCGCGAAGAGCACGGTGAACATCTCGGTCGGGAAGCCCATGGCGCGGTAGATCAGGCCCGTGTAGAAGTCCACGTTCGGGTAGAGGTTGCGCGAGACGAAGTACTCGTCGGAGAGCGCGTGCTCCTCCAGCTTGAGCGCGATGTCCAGCAGCTCGTCGGACTTGCCGAGCGCCGAGAGGACGTCGTGCGCCGCCGCCTTGATGATCTTGGCGCGGGGGTCGAAGGACTTGTACACCCGGTGGCCGAAGCCCATCAGGCGGACGCCGTCCTCCTTGTTCTTCACCTTGCGGATGAAGGAGTCGACGTCGCCGCCGTTGGCCTTGATGCCTTCCAGCATCTCCAGGACCGACTGGTTGGCGCCGCCGTGCAGGGGGCCCCAGAGGGCCGAGATCCCGGCGGAGATCGAGGCGAACATGTTCGCCTGCGACGAGCCGACCAGGCGCACGGTGGAGGTCGAACAGTTCTGCTCGTGGTCCGCGTGCAGGATGAGCAGCTTGTCGAGCGCCGAGACGACGACCGGGTCGAGCTCGTACTCCTGCGCCGGGACCGAGAAGGTCATGCGCAGGAAGTTCTCGACGTACCCGAGGTCGTTGCGCGGGTAGACGAACGGGTGACCGATCGACTTCTTGTACGCGTACGCCGCGATCGTCGGCAGCTTGGCCAGCAGCCGGATCGTGGAGAGGTGGCGCTGCTCCTCGTCGAACGGGTTGTGGCTGTCCTGGTAGAAGGTGGACAGCGCGGAGACCACCGAGGACAGCATCGCCATCGGGTGGGCGTCCCGCGGGAAGCCGCGGAAGAAGTTCTTGACGTCCTCGTGGACCAGCGTGTGCTGCGTGATCTCGTTCTTGAAGGTCGCCAGCTCGTCGACCTTGGGCAGCTCACCGTTGATCAGCAGGTACGCCACCTCGAGGAAGGTGGAGCGCTCGGCCAGCTGTTCGATGGGGTAGCCGCGGTACCGCAGGATGCCCTGCTCACCGTCGAGGTAGGTGATCGCGGATTTGTAGGCGGCGGTGTTGCCGTATCCGCTGTCGAGGGTGACCAGTCCGGTCTGGGCCCGGAGTTTTCCGATGTCGAAGCCCTTGTCGCCGACGGTGCTCTCGACCACCGGGTAGGTGTATTCACCGTCCGCGTACCGCAGTACTACAGAGTTGTCGCTCACGTCATCCCTCACCGACGTAGTGCCTCTTCTTCGAGGTGCCCTGACTGTCTCTACCATCCCCCATTTGGCTCAGGAGAGTGCACTCGGGGTCGACCATTGGGCCAATCGGCGGCACTCAGTGCCGCCAACCTTCACATCCTGCCCCGTTCGCCCCGGTTCCGGTACCCCTCCGTGATCTTTCACACGAGGGCGGGTCCTGTGAGCCGGTGGGCGAGTGCGGTAAAGCGGCGGCCCGCCGAGACCGTGCGCACCGCCTGGGCGATCGCCCGGCGGGACCCGACGAGGACGACCAGCTTCCGGGCCCGGGTGACGGCCGTGTAGAGCAGGTTCCGCTGGAGCATCATCCAGGCGCTCGTGGTGACCGGGATCACCACCGCCGGGTACTCGCTGCCCTGCGAGCGGTGGATGGTGACCGCGTACGCGTGGGCCAGCTCGTCCAGCTCGTCGAAGTCGTACGGCACCTCCTCGTCCTCGTCCGTCCGCACGGTCAGGCGCTGCTCGACGGGGTCCAGGGCGGTGACGACGCCGACGGTGCCGTTGAAGACCCCGTTCTCCCCCTTGTCGTAGTTGTTCCTGATCTGGGTGACCTTGTCGCCGACGCGGAAGACACGGCCGCCGAACCGCTTCTCCGGGAGGTCGGGGCGGGCCGGGGTGATGGCCTGCTGGAGGAGGCCGTTGAGCGCGCCCGCGCCCGCCGGGCCCCGGTGCATGGGGGCGAGGACCTGCACGTCCCGGCGGGGGTCGAGGCCGAACCTGGCCGGGATGCGGCGGGCCGCGACCTCCACGGCGACCCGGGCCGCGTCCTCGGTCTCCTCCTCCGCGAAGAGGAAGAAGTCGGGCAGGCCCTCGGTGCGCGGGGGCGTGCCGGAGTTGATCCGGTGCGCGTTGGTGACCACGCCGGACTGCTGGGCCTGCCGGAAGATCCGGGTCAGCCGGACGGCCGGCACGGGACTGCCGGGGGCGAGCAGGTCGCCCAGGACCTCGCCCGCGCCGACCGAGGGGAGCTGGTCCACGTCCCCCACGAGCAGCAGGTGGGCGCCCGGGGCCACCGCCTTGACCAGCTTGTTCGCCAGGAGCAGGTCGAGCATGGACGCCTCGTCCACGACGACCAGGTCCGCGTCCAGGGGCCGGTCCCGGTCGTAGGCGGCGTCCCCGCCGGGCTTGAGCTCCAGGAGCCGGTGGACGGTGGACGCCTCGGCGCCGGTCAGCTCCGCGAGCCGCTTGGCGGCCCGCCCGGTGGGCGCGGCGAGCACCACCTTGGCCTTCTTGGCGCGGGCCAGCTCCACGATGGAGCGGACCGTGAAGGACTTGCCGCAGCCGGGGCCGCCGGTCAGGACCGCGACCTTGCGGGTCAGGGCGAGCCGTACGGCCTCCTCCTGCTCGGGCGCGAGCGAGGCCCCGGTACGGGTCGCGAGCCAGGCCAGGGCCTTGTCCCAGGGCACGTCCCGGAAGGCGGGCATCCGGTCCTCCTCGGCCCGCAGCAGCCGCCGGAGCTGCCCGGCGAGGGACAGCTCGGCCCGGTGGAAGGGGATCAGGTACACGGCGGTGACGGGCGTCCCCTCGGGGCCGGGCACGGTCTCCCGCACGACCCCCTCGGGGTCCTCGGCCAGCTCGCCCAGGCACTCGATGACCAGCCCGGTGTCGACCTGGAGGAGCTTCACCGAGTCGGCGATCAGCCGCTCCTCGGGCAGGAAGCAGTGCCCCTGGTCGCCGGACTGCGACAGGGCGTACTGGAGGCCGGCCTTCACCCGGTCGGGACTGTCGTGCGGGATGCCGACGGCCTGCGCGATCCGGTCGGCGGTGAGGAAGCCGATGCCCCACACGTCGGCGGCGAGCCGGTACGGCCGGTTCCTCACGACGGAGATCGAGGCGTCCCCGTACTGCTTGTAGATCCGCACCGCGACGGAGGTGGAGACGCCGACCTCCTGGAGGAAGACCATCACCTCCTTGATCGCCTTCTGCTCCTCCCAGGCCGCGGTGATGTTCCTGGTCCGCTTGGGGCCGAGGCCCGGGACCTCGATGAGGCGGCCCGGGGCCTCTTCGAGGATGTCGAGGGTGTCGAGCCCGAAGTGCCGGGTGATGCGGTCGGCGAAGACGGGGCCGATGCCCTTGACCAGGCCGGAGCCGAGGTAGCGGCGGATGCCCTGGACGGTGGCGGGCAGGACGGTCGTGTAGTTCTCGACGGTGAACTGCTTGCCGTACTGCGGGTGGGACCCCCAGCGGCCCTCCATCCGCAGCGACTCCCCCGGCTGGGCGCCGAGCAGCGCGCCGACGACCGTGAGGAGGTCCCCGGCGCCGCGCCCGGTGTCGACCCGGGCGACCGTGTACCCCGTCTCCTCGTTGGCGTAGGTGATCCGCTCCAGGACCCCTTCGACCACTGCCGGACCGCGGCCTTCGTTGGACATGCGACGACCGTAGCGAAGGGGACGGACAGTGCGGGCGGCGGCGGGGGCCCCTCGGACGGCGGGCGGGGTCACGGCTCCCGCAGGAAGCCCTTCCGGAGTTCCGGGTCGTTCAGGAGCGCCAGGACGTCTTCCTCTCCGGCGAAGAGCGCCCCGGCCGCGGGAAGCCCGGACTGGTGGAACATCGCGACGAGCACGTCGGCGAGGGGCCGGTTCCAGGAGACCCGGACGATCTCCCCCGCCTTGTCGTGCTGCCCCCTGTCCGTGGCGATGCGCCACAGCTCCAGGGAGTGCCGGGCCGTCGCGTAGGCGTCCACGCGTCCCTTGACCAGGACCGGCCTGCGGTTCAGGCCGAACACGTCGATGCACGCCTGGCCCTGCGGCGTCCTCGCCCTGTACTCCCCGAGGGGGAGCACCAGGCGCAGATGGTCCAGCGGCTCCCGCAGGGTCGGGTCGACCAGGAGCGGGGCGCCGTCGCCGTCGGTCGGGAACAGGCTCCGCTTCTGGTTGCTGTTGCAGTACGAGCAGGCGAGCAGGTGGTTGAGCCAGTCGAAGGTCCGGAGCGGGGTACGGCTCTTCGGGTCGAAGTGGTCGATGTCCGTGCCCTGGCTGTCACCGCAGTACATGCAGCGGGCGTGGCCGGGGGCCATCTCGGACAGGGCGTCGAGAAGCGCGGGGCGCACGCTCCGCCGGGCGCCCCAGAGTTCCCTGGCCCTGGTCTTCCGGGCCTTCTCCGTGGTCTGCCTCGCGATCTCTCCGGTGTACTCCTCCAGCTTCGTCACCGTCCCCCGCGGCAGCGCGGCACGCCGGAGCCGGATCATTCCGCCCCGCCGTCCGCGATCTCGTCGGAGAGCCGCCGGAGATGGGCGGACATCTCGTCGAGGCGGGCCGTCGGCGAACTGGTGAGCCTGCTCTTCAGCTCCTTGTAGCGGGTGAGGGTCCTCGCCGACGTGTCGCCGTCGTAGACGCTCGCCTCCAGCTCCACGAATTCGGCCCGGAGCCGTTCGGCCCGTTCGGAGTACGGCGTGTCCAGGCCGAACAGCTCCGAGAGGACCGCGTCGTCCCCGCTGCCGAAGACCACCCTTTCGTACAGGTCCTCCGTCACCACTTCCGGCGCCGCCTCCTCGTCGACCCCGGGGAGACGGACCAGGCCGCCGGGATCGGCCGCCTGGCAGATGTACGGGCTGTGCGTGGTGACGATGAACTGGATGCGGGGGAAGCGCGAGGTCAGCCACGGGCCGATGCGACGCTGCCAGGTGACGTGGAGGTGGGCGTCGATCTCGTCGATGATCACGACTCCGGGAACGCGGATCGGCCGGGGGCCCTCGCCGTCCCCGGAGAACGCCGCGTCGCCGAAGGCGTCGTGGATCTGCTTGAGCAGGTCGACGACGAGGGAGGCGACCGTACGGAAGCCGTCGCTCATCTCCCGCAGGGGAAAGCGCTGTCCGTCGCGGGTGACCCAGAGTCCTTCGGAATCCACGTCGTCCACGCGGTATCCGTCCGGCAGGAGCCCGTCACCCAGGATGGACAGAGCCACTCTCTTCAGGGCTTCGGCGCCCTCCTTGCCCTCCAGCGCGCGCAGGTGCTGCTCGATCAGCCAGGCGACGCCCTCGGCCAGCGAGGCGTCCTCGTGGAACAGGCTGGCCTGGCGGGCGACCGGACCGGAGGCCAGCATCAGCCGCTGCACGTCTCCGGAGCCGCCGGCCATACGCCGGAACGGCCCGTACGCGGCACAGAACCAGCCCGCGGGGTTGTCGGCCCACGGGCCGCGCCGGGCCGGGGTGGCACTGGTCGGCCGCGCCTTTCCGTACCGGATCTCGTCCAGCGCGGGTTGCGTGCCCCGGCGACCACCGCCGGTTTCGCCCGGTGCGGTCCACCGGAGGCCGGTCCAGAACCGGTTGACGGTCCTCCCTCCGGCGGTGAACTTGTCGAACTTCTCGTCCCTCACGATCTCGGCCTCGGCGCTGCCCGCCTCCGCCCCCCGCGCAATCCAGTTCTCGAAGCCCTGGACGAGCCCGCGCGCGGCCACCGGCCCGCTCAGGGCCAGGGCCAGCGCGCGCAGCAGGGTCGTCTTGCCCGACCCGTTGCGGCCCGCGAGCACCGTCCAGCCGGCATGGCTGCCGTCGGGCCGGGTCAGCGTCAGGTCGACCGTGCGAGAACCGTGGAACGACTTGACGTCCTCGACGTGGATCCTGCTGATGTACATGGAGTCGCGTCCGTTCGCTCGGTCCTGGGGCGGAACCGGGGCAGGAGACGGCCTGCCGACCCGGGCGGCCGATTCTACGGAAGGCGGTACGGGCCACTCGTGCCCGCGCGTGCGCGCCGGGTCTCCGGGTCCGTCCCGCCCGGTGTCCCCGCCTTCCCGGCGTGCCGACGCACGGCGTCCCGCATAGCGTTGTCCGCATGAGCGACGGAACCTTCCGGGACGACGTCCTGAACGAACTCGGTCCCGACCGGCTCCACGAGATCGCCGGGCTGCTCGGTACGGACGCCGCCGGGGCGCAGGAGATCGTGGGCGGCTCGGTCGCGGAGCTGTCCGGCGAACTGCGGCGGGCCGCGGCCGAGCCCGGCAGCGCGGACGAGGTGCGCGCCGCCGTGGACGAGGTGGCCTCGCCCGAGCCGCCCCTGCGGGGCGTCGCCGCGCTCGGCGGGCTGATGAGCGGCGGCCTGATGGCCGGGGTGCTCACCAGGCTGGCGAAGCCGGCGGCGAACGCCGTCGCGAAACGCACCGGCATCCCGCCGGCCACGGCGCACCGCGCGGTCGAACTCCTCGTCCCGGCCGTCCTGGCGGTCCTCACCCGGCGCGCGGGGAAGCGCGGCGCGACGGGCGGCCTCGGCTGCCCGCTGGGCGGCGGGACGAAGGGATGACCGGCGGCGGGGCCCCCGCCGGGTCCCGGGCGGGGGTCTCAGACCGCCAGGAAGTCCTCCAGCGTCTCCTCCAGGACCTCCACCCCGTCGCGGGCCCACAGGTCGTCGTTGAAGAGTTCGACCTCCACCGGGCCCGTGTACCCGGCCCGCTCCATCAGGCCGGCCCAGGCCCGGAGGTCGATGGCGCCCGTGCCCAGGCGGCCCCGGCCGTTGAGGACCCCGGCGGGCAGCGGGGTCGTCCAGTCCGCGAGCTGGAAGGCGTGGAGGCGGCCCGCCGCGCCCGCCCGTTCCACCGCCGCCGGGGCCCGGTCGTCCCACCAGAGGTGGTACGTGTCGACCACCACGCCCACCCGGTCGGCGGGGAACCGTTCCGCGATGTCCAGGGCCTGGTCGAGGGTGGAGACGGCGCAGCGGTCGGAGGCGTACATCGGGTGCAGCGGCTCGATGGCGAGGCGCACGCCCCGTTCCGCCGCGTACGGGGCGAGCGCGCCGATCGCTTCGGCGATGCGGGCGCGGGCGGAGGGGAGGTCCGGGAAGGCGGGGGTCAGGCCGCCGGAGACCAGGACCAGGGTGCCGGTGCCGAGCGCCACGGCCTCGTCGACCGCCGCGCGGTTGGCCGCCTCCCAGCCGTCCGAGGTGAAGAAGCCGCCCCGGCAGAGGGTGGTGACCTCCAGGCCCGCCTCCCGCACGAGGCGGGCCGCCGCCTCCACGCCGTACTCCCGGACGGGTTCGCGCCAGAGGCCGACGCCCGGGACGCCGAGCCGGACGCACTCCGCGACCAGTTCGGGCAGGGAGAGCTGCTTGACCGTCATCTGGTTGACGCTGAGCCGGTCGAGGTTCACTGCGGGACTCCGTGGACCGTGAGGAGGGACCTCATGCGGGACTCCGCCAGGGACGGGTCGGGGAACAGGCCGAGGCCGTCGGCCAGTTCGTACGCGCGCGCGAGGTGCGGGAGGGAGCGTGCGGACTGCAGGCCGCCGACCATCGTGAAGTGGTCCTGGTGGCCGGCGAGCCAGGCGAGGAGGACGACGCCCGTCTTGTAGAAGCGGGTCGGCGGGTGGAAAAGATGGCGGGAGAGCGCGACCGTGGGGTCGAGGAGCTTCCGGAAGGCCGCCGTGTCGCCCGTGTCGAGGGTGCGGACCGCCTGCGCGGCCAGCGGGCCCAGGGGGTCGAAGATGCCGAGCAGGGCGTGGCTGAAGCCCTGGTCGTCTCCCTCGATCAGCTCCGGGTAGTGGAAGTCGTCGCCCGTGTAGCAGCGGACGCCCTCCGGGAGGCGGCGGCGCAGCGCGACCTCGCGCCGGGCGTCGAGGAGGGAGACCTTGACGCCGTCGACCTTGTCGGGGTGGGCCGCGATCACGTCGAGGAAGGTCTCCGTGGCCTCGTCCAGGTCGGCCGAGCCCCAGTACCCCTCCAGGGCCGGGTCGAACATCGGGCCGAGCCAGTGCAGGATCACCGGCTCGCCCGCCTGGCGCAGGAGGTGGCCGTAGACGTCGAGGTAGTCGTCGGGGCCGGTCGCGGCGGCCGCGAGGGCGCGGGAGGCCATGAGGACGGCCCGGGCGCCCGCCTCCTCGGCCACCGCGAGCTGTTCCTCGTAGGCGGCGCGGATCTCGGCCGGGGTGCCGCCGGTGATCTGGTCGGTGCCGACGCCGCAGGCGATCCGTCCGCCGGCGGCGCGGGCCTCCGCGGCGCTGCGGCGGATCAGCTCGGCGGCCCCGGCCCAGTCGAGGCCCATGCCGCGCTGGGCGGTGTCCATGGCCTCCGCGACCCCGAGGCCGTGGGACCAGAGGTGGCGGCGGAAGGCGAGGGTGGCGTCCCAGTCGACGGCGGCGGGGCCGTCGGGAGTGGTGTCGGCGTACGGGTCGGCGACGACGTGCGCGGCGGAGAAGACCGTACGGGAGGCGGGCGGGGCGGCCGGGGCGAACGCGAGCGGTTCGGCGCGGGGCGCGTACTCCCGTACGCCGCCGCCGGTTCCGGGGAGCCGGATCACAGGGTCACCTCGGGGACGTCCAGGCGGCGGCCCTCGGCGGCGGAGCGCAGGCCCAGTTCGGCGAGCTGGACGCCGCGGGCGCCGGCGAGGAGGTCCCAGCGGTACGGCTCGTCGAGCACCACGTGGCGCAGGAAGAGTTCCCACTGGGCCTTGAAGCCGTTGTCGAACACGGCGTTGTCGGGGACTTCCTGCCACTGGTCGCGGAAGGGTTCGGTGACGGGGATGTCGGGGTTCCAGACGGGCTTCGGGGTGGCCGAGCGGTGCTGGACGCGGCAGCCGCGCAGGCCGGCGACGGCGGAGCCGTGCGTACCGTCCACCTGGAACTCCACCAGTTCGTCGCGGTGGACGCGGACGGCCCAGGAGGAGTTGATCTGGGCGACGGCGCCGCCCTCCAGCTGGAAGATGCCGTACGCGGCGTCGTCGGCGGTGGCCGCGTAGGGCTTTCCGTGCTCGTCCCAGCGGCGCGGGACGTGGGTGGCGACGTGGGCGGTGACGGCGGTGACCCGGCCGAAGAGCTCGTGGAGCACGTACTCCCAGTGCGGGAACATGTCGACGACGATGCCGCCGCCGTCCTCGGCGCGGTAGTTCCAGCTGGGGCGCTGGGCGTCCTGCCAGTCGCCCTCGAAGACCCAGTAGCCGAACTCGCCACGCACGGACAGGATCTCGCCGAAGAACCCGCCGTCGATCAGGCGCTTGAGCTTGAGCAGGCCCGGGAGGAAGAGCTTGTCCTGGACGACGCCGTGCTTGATGCCCTTCTCCCGTGCCAGACGGGCGAGTTCGAGGGCCCCGGCGAGGTCGGCGGCGGTGGGCTTCTCGGTGTAGACGTGCTTGCCGGCGGCGATGGCCCGGGTGAGCGCGTCGACGCGGGCGGAGGTGACCTGGGCGTCGAAGTAGACGTCGATCGTGTCGTCCGCGAGGACGGCGTCGAGGTCGGTGGACCACTCGGTGAGGCCGTGGCGTTCGGCGAGGGCGCGCAGGGCGTGCTCCCGGCGGCCGACGAGGACGGGCTCGGGCCAGAGGGCGTCGCCGTTGCCGAGGTCGAGGCCGCCCTGTTCGCGCAGGGCGAGGATCGAGCGGACGAGGTGCTGGCGGTGTCCCATCCGTCCGGTGACGCCGTTCATGGCGATGCGGACTGTCCTGCGTGTCACGAAACGTTCCTCTCCGGGGTGCTCCGCGCCTCCGATCCTCGGATAGAAAGCGCTTTCCATCGGCGATGACGCTAGCCTGCCGACATCACCGCCGACAAGGGCCCCGGAGGTACGCACACGATGACCGTCACCCTGGCGGACGTGGCCGCCCGCGCACGGGTCTCCCCCGCCACCGTCTCCCGCGTCCTGAACGGCAACTACCCGGTCGCCGCCTCGACCCGCGCGCGGGTGCTGCGGGCCGTGGACGAACTGGACTACGTGCTCAACGGCCCCGCCAGCTCCCTCGCCGCCGCCACCTCCGACCTGGTCGGCGTGCTCGTCAACGACATCGCCGACCCGTTCTTCGGGATCATGGCGAGCGCGGCGCAGGGCGCGATCGGGGAGAGCGCCACCGGGCGCGGCGGGGGCGGGAAGCTCGCCGTCGTCTGCAACACCGGCGGCTCCCCCGAGCGCGAACTGACCTACCTCACCCTGCTCCAGCGGCAGCGGGCCGCGGCCGTGATCCTCATGGGCGGTTCCCTGGAGGACCCGGACCACCTCGCGGCGACGGCCGGGAAGCTGGCGAAGCTGACGGAGGCCGGGACGCGGATCGTGCTGTGCGGGCGGCCCCCGGCACCGGGCGACACCGGCGCGGCGGCGCTCGTCTTCGGCAACCGGGCCGGGGCTCGGCAGCTCACCGAGCACCTGCTCGGCCTCGGCCACCGGCGGATCGGGTACGTGGCGGGCCCGGCCGACCGCACCACCACCCGGCACCGCCTGGAGGGTCACCGGGAAGCGCTCGCGGCGGCCGGGGTCGCCGAGGGGCCGACGGTCCACGGGCCGTACGACCGCCGTTCCGGCCACGGGGCGGTCGCCGAACTCCTCGCCCGCGACCCGGACCTCACGGCCGTCGTCGCGGCCAACGACACGGTGGCGCTCGGCGTCTGCGCGGCCCTGCGGGAGCGTGGCCTGTCCGTCCCCGGCGACGTGTCGGTCGCGGGCTTCGACGACCTCCCGTTCTCGGTGGACGCGGTCCCGGCCCTGACGACCGTACGGCTGCCCCTGCACGGGGCGGGGGCCCGCGCGGGCCGCCTGGCGGTGGGCACGGAGGAGCCTCCGGCCGGGGGCGAGGAGACGGTCCCGGGAGAGCTGGTGGTGCGGGCGTCGACGGGGGCGCCTCGGGAGTAGGGGGCCGTTAGCGTGGTGACGAGCGCCACATGGAGGATCGCATGACGACCATGCTGATGGACCTTTCCAGCGCCTGGGACGTCCTGGACGACGTCTCCCTGCCCAAGGGCTACCGCGTAGAGAGCACGGACGGAAAGATCATCATGACGCCCCGGGGCGAGAGTCGGCCCGACGTCCTCATCGAGGCTGCCCCTCAGATCAAGAAGCAGCTCGCGGGCCACGGCAAGGCGCTGTCCGACGTCATGATCGATTTCCCGTCGAGCCTTTACGGCTACGCTCCCCACCTGGCCATCATCGCCCCGGGCTCCGAGCGGAACAGGCGCGGGCGCTTCGAGTGGCACAGCCTGGAGGCCGTGCTGGAGATCATCTCGCTCAGCACGCGAGACAACGACTTCGAAAAGAAGCTCCGGATGTACGCGGAGTGCGCGATCCCGCTCTACGTGATCATCGACCCGTCCGAGAACGTCTGCACCGTGCACAGCGGGCCCGCCCGCACCGGCGTCTACGCCGGGCGGGAGACGATCCCCTTCGGCGAGGACCTCGTCCTGCCCCTCGAAGGGCGCGAAATCATCGTGAGGACCGACGGCTTCCCCCGCTCCGGGGACTGAGCGCGCCGCACCCACCGGTGGGTGCGGCGCAGGGGCGTCCGGGGCGTCCGGGGCGTCCGGGGCGTCCGGGGCGTCCGGGGATGCTACGGGCCGGCAGGGACGTTCGGCTTTGCGTCGCCCTGAGGAGCGTTCGCCGCGCCGGTCGGGCCCGTCGCCGCGAGGACCGCGTCGACCGTCTCCCCGACCGTCCGGTCCGCGTTGTCGATCCAGACGCCCTCGCCGGAGAGTTCGGCGCGCATGGCCTCGTCCAGGAAGGCCCAGTTCGTCGTGAGCCTCTTGTGGCGGGCGTTGTTGCGCTCCCACGCCTTGTCCGGGCCCGGGGCCGGGATCACCACGTGGAGCGGGACCGTCCCGGCGTGGGCGCGGTAGAAGTCCAGGTGGGAGCGGCGTACGACCACGTCGTCGAGGACCGGCGGGAAGCCCGCCGCGGCGAAGCCGCCCGCGAGCAGGCAGGCGTTGCGGGCGCGCAGCAGGACCTGGCGGTCCGCCTCCGGGTCGCCGTCCGGGACCGGCCAGTGGCAGCCCCGGACGATCAGTTCCTGGAGGCGGTCCACCTCGATGTGCGCGGCGCGGGCGAAGCGGGCCGCCAGGGCCGCCGCGACGGTGGACCTCCCGCTCCCGGGGATGCCTGCCGGCAGGACGGCGCCGGGGGCGGGCGCGGCGCCGTCGACGGTGACGTTCTCGAAGGTCACGCGGAGGGATGCCCCTCTCGGCGGCGTGCGGTCACAGGGGCTTGACGCAGTGGCCCGGCCTCCCCGGGGAGCCGGTCACGTACTCGGGGCGCAGGAGGTAGTCCCCCGGTCCGCAGGAGGGTCCGTCCTCGACGCGGTACTCGGCGGACGCCGAACCGCAGTCCACCTTCCGGAGCGCCTGGTCGGGCCAGTCGACCGTGTTCTCGACGCAGTCGCCGACGGAGAGCCCCGGCCGGCCGGCGTCGTCGTCGGAGCCCGCGAGCAGTCCGATGAGGGCGAGCACCGGAACGGCCGCCACGAGGAGCGTGAGCGGGACGAGCACCAGCAGGGCGGGCGCGCGGAGCAGCACCCGCCGGCCCGGGTCCAGGGGCGGCCGCAGGGCGCCGTACGGCTCGGGCAGGCGCCGGAACGCGGCGCGGGCGCCGAAGACGTTCCCGAGGACGACGAACGGCGTGAAGAAGAACGACAGGAGGCCCCACCAGCCGGTCACCAGGGTGTTCGAGGTCATCCGCCGGTAGACGGCGAGGCCGCAGGTGCGGCAGAAGACGCCGCGCCGGGTGACCGTGCGCATGATGATGATCATGCCCTGGTGGGAGCGGACGGTCGCCGCCACCGCGGGCCCCGCACCGCACACCTCGCACCCTCCCGGGGCGGCCGCGCCGTGGGGCGGGTACCCCTGTCCGTGAGGTCCCGGCGGCGCGTAGGGGCCCGGTGGCACGTGAGGTCCCGACGGCGCGTAGGACTGCGGCGGCTGCCCGTACGGATGGGGCGGCTGCCCGTACGGCTGCTGCGGTTGCCCGTACGGCTGCTGCGGCGGGTACGGAGATCCGTGGGGCCCCGGCCGCCCGTACGGCTGCGGTGGCTGCGGATGGGTCATGGTGTCGCTCCCCCGTTCGGCATCGGCACCAGCACCTTAGCCTCCGGTCCCCGAACGGCCTTCCTCCGTACGGACGTCAGCGCCACCCCTCCCACGAGCAGGACGGCCGCGCACCAGCGGAGCGGGCTCATGCCCTCCCCCAGGAACAGCGCCGCCGAGGACATGCCGAAGACGGGGACGAGGAGGGAGAAGGGGGCGACGGAGGAGGCCGGGTGGCGGCGGAGGAGCCAGCCCCAGGCGCCGAAGCCGAAGACGGTCGTGATCCAGGCGACGTAGACGATGACGCCCGCGCCGGCCCAGTCCAGGTTCCGCAGGGCTTCGAGGTCCCGCTCGGGTCCCTCCAGGAGGAGGGAGAGGGCCAGCAGCGGCAGGACCGGCACCGTGCTGACCCAGACCATGAAGTTGAGCGCGTCGGGCGGGGCGGCCCTGCGGGTCAGGACGTTGGAGACGCCCCAGCAGGCCGCCGCGGCGATCACCAGGGCGAAGCCGGTCGTGGAGGCCGCCGCCCCCTCGTCGACGGCGGCGACGCCGATGCCGGCCAGGGCGACCGCCATACCGGCGAGCTGGAGCCGCCCCGGGCGTTCGCCGAGGACGGCGAAGGCGAAGAGGGCGGTGAAGACGGCCTGGACCTGGAGGACGAGGGAGGAGAGCCCGGCCGGGGCGCCGAGGTCCATGCCGGTGAAGAGCAGGCCGAACTTGGCGACGCCGAGGGCGAGTCCGACGCCCACGATCCACTTCCACGCGACCTTCGGACGGCCGACGAGGAAGACCGCCGGCAGGGCGGCGACGAGGAAGCGGAGGGCGGAGAAGAGCAGCGGCGGGAAGTGGTCGAGGCCGATCTCGATGACGACGAAGTTGACGCCCCAGACGGCGGCGACCAGGACGGCGAGGACGACGTGGGAGGGGGCGAAGCGGTCCGGGCCGGAACCGGCCGGAGCGGTGGGTGCGGGGTGCATGCGGTCGAGCATGGCCGCCGCCGACCGTGTAGCACCAGCACGGGTTCCTTCATGGTGGAATGAAGCGTTCCTTCATCCACCTCCTCCGTCCGGGAGATGTCCGTGCTGGACCTCGGCCGCCTTCGCGCCCTGCACGCCGTCGCCGTCCACGGCAGCGTCGGCGCCGCCGCGACCGCCCTCGGCTACACCCCGTCCGCCGTCTCGCAGCAGATCGCGAAGCTGGAACGGGAGACCCGTACGACCCTGCTCGAACGCAGCGGACGCGGTGTCCGTCTCACCGACGAGGCCAACCAACTCGCCGACACGGCAAGGAAGTTGCTCATACTCGTCGAGGAGGCCGAGGTACGGCTCGAAGAGCGGCGCGACCGGCCCGCCGGACGGCTCGCGATCGGCTGCTTCGCGAGCGCGGCGCGCGGTCTGATGCCCCGGGCGCTCGCGGAGCTGGCCGGGCTCCACCCCGAGCTCGACGCCCGCCTCTCGGAGGTGGAGCCGCACCTCTCGGTCGACCTGGTGGCGCGGGGCGTGCTCGACCTGGCGGTGGCGCACGACTGGGACATCGCGCCGCTCCCGGCGCCCCCGGGGGTCGAGCAGGCGGTCATCGGGGACGACCTGTGCGACCTCCTCGTCCACCGGGACCACCCGCTGGCGGCGCGGGGACCGGTGCGCCGGGAGGAGCTGGCGGCGGAGCGGTGGATCGCGCAGCCGCCGGGGACGGTCTGCCACGACTGGCTGGTGCGGACGCTGCGGGCGACGGGGTACGAGCCGCTGATCGTCCACCGGGCGGAGGAGAACCACACGCAGGTGGCCCTGGTGGCGGCCGGTCTGGGCATCGCCCTGGTGCCGCGCCTGGGCCGGGGGGCGCTGCCGCCGGAGGTGGTGCCGGTGCGGCTCGACCCGGTGCCGACGCGGCGGCTGTACGCGGTGTGGCGGACGGGCGCGGCCCGGCGCCCGGCGATCCGGGAGACGGTCCGCACGCTCCGGGAGCTGTGGCCCGCGATCACCGCCGCCGGGTGAACCCGGCCCGCGCCGGGAGCCCGCCGGGACCCCGCCGGACGGCCCCGGCCCGTGCGCCGGACCCGTCTCCGGGATGACCCGGCCCGCCCGCCGGGCTCGCTCCCCGGGACGGCCCCGGTCCCCGCGCCGGGCGTACGCCGGGTGAGGTGCGCGCGGGCGATTCCTGCGCGGATCCTTGACCTGGCAGTTACTTTCGGGCTATCCGTGACTCCTTGGAAGTTTCCTTCAACCTCGCACGGCCGGAAGGAGCACCAGTGCACCACCGCGCCACCGCACCCTCCCCCTCCCCTTCCTGCTCTCCCTCCCGACGCACCCTCCTCACGGTGACCGCCGCGGCGGCCGCGGCCGCCGTCACCGGCGCCACCGCCCCCGCGGCCCACGCGGCCCGCGCGGAGACGAGCGACCGCGGGCTCCGCCGGATCATCGACCGCATGTCACTGGAGGAGAAGGTCGGCCAGCTCTTCGTGACGCGGGTGTACGGGCACTCCGCGACCGACCCCGACCCGTCCGACGCCGACGCCAACCTCGCCGAGTTCGGGGTCCGTACGGCCGCCGAGCTGGTCGAGCGCTACCACGTCGGCGGGATCATCTACTTCGCCTGGGCCCACAACACCCGCGACCCGCACCAGATCGCCGCCCTCTCCAACGGCATCCAGCGGGCCGCCCTCGCCCGGCCCCGTCCCGTCCCGGTGCTCATCTCCACCGACCAGGAGCACGGCATCGTCTGCCGGGTCGGCAAGCCGGCCACCCTGCTGCCCGGCGCGATGGCCCTCGGCGCCGGCGGCTCGCGCGCCCACGCCCGCGAGGCCGCCCGGATCGCGGGCGCCGAACTCGCCGCCCTCGGCATCCGCCAGAACTACGCCCCGGACGCCGACGTGAACGTCAACCCGGCCAACCCGGTCATCGGCGTCCGCTCCTTCGGCTCCGAACCCGGCGCGGTCGCCGGTCTCGTCGCCGCCCAGGTCGGGGGGTACCAGGGCGCCGGGGTCGCGGCCACCGCCAAGCACTTCCCGGGCCACGGCGACACCGCCGTGGACAGCCACTACGGGCTGCCGACCATCACCCACACCCGGGAGCAGTGGGAGGAGCTGGACGCCCCGCCGTTCCGGGCCGCGATCGCGGCCGGCATCGACTCGATCATGACCGCCCACATCGTGGTCCCCGCGCTCGACCCGAGCGGGGACCCGGCGACCCTGTCCCGGCCCGTCCTCACCGGCATCCTGCGCGAACGGCTGGGCTACGACGGCGTGGTGGTGACCGACGCGCTCGGCATGGAGGGCGTGCGCACCAAGTACGGCGACGAGCGGGTCCCGGTGCTCGCCCTGAAGGCCGGGGTGGACCAGCTCCTCAACCCGCCGAGGCTGGACGTGGCCTGGAACGCCGTCCTGAAGGCCGTACGGGACGGCGAACTGGCGGAGGCCCGGCTCGACGAATCGATCCTGCGCATCCTGCGCCTGAAGGCGAGGCTGGGCCTGTTCCGGCAGGCGTACGTGGCGCCGGAGGGCGTCGACCGGACGGTCGGCACCCGTTCCCACCTGGCGCGGGCCGACCGGATCGCCGAGGCGACCACGACCCTGCTCCGCAACGAGGGCGGTTTCCTGCCCCTGCGGCCCTCCCGCCACGGCTCGGTCCTGGTCGTCGGCGCCGATCCGGCCTCGCCCTCCGGCACCACCGGGCCGCCCACCACCACCCTGGCGACGGCCCTGGGCGAACTGGGGTTCACCGCGACCGCGCTCTCCACCGGGACCGCGCCGACGGCCGCGCGGATCGAGGAGGCGGTGGCGGCGGCGGCCGGCCGGGACGTGGTGGTCGTCGCCACGTACAACGTCACCGCGACCGGCACCCAGCGCACCCTGGTGGCGCGGCTGGTGGCGACCGGGGTGCCCGTGGTGACGATCGCGATCCGCAACCCGTACGACGTCGCCCGTCTGACGGGCCAGCGGGCGACCCTGGCCACGTACTCCTGGACCGACGTGGAGCTCCGGGCCGCCGCGAGGGTCCTGGCCGGGCGGGCGGAGCCCCGGGGCCGCCTCCCGGTGCCGGTGCGGAGCGCGGACGATCCGGAGCGGACGCTGTACCCGGTCGGGTACGGCCTCTCGTACCGCTGACGGACGAGGAGGGGGTGCGCCCGGACGGGCGCACCCCCTCACTCCGTTCCGGTGGGGATCACGGCCTCAGGCCGTGCTCCCGCGTCGCCTCCTCGTCGACCGCCCGGTCGAGGCGGGCGTCGAAGCGGGCCAGCGGCTGCGCCGCCCGGACGGCCGGGGCGGGGACGCCGGCCCAGGCCAGGATGCGGGCGGTGGCGTTCTCGCGCTCGGCGTCGACGAGCCCGGCCACGTTCGCGCCGTGGTTCGCGCCCGGCGCGGTGTAGACGTAGCTGTCGCGCGCGCCCTTGCCGAGGTGGAACGGCTCGGAGCCCCACGGGTCGTTGCCGCCGTAGACGAACAGCATCTGGTGCGCGTTGTTGCGGACCCAGTTGTCGACGTCCCGCATGGCCTGCGGCTGGAACTTCATGGGGATCTCGCGCGGCACGAAGTTGCGGGCCGGCTGGTAGCCGTAGCGGCTGAGGCCGTCGAGGTGCGGCTGCCGGATGCTGGGCGAGCCGAGCTGGGTCGCCGCCTGGTAGTAGTACGGCGTGTAGCCCTCCAGCCCCTGGTCGGTGTAGGCGGCCCAGCCGGAGTAGGCGTCGATCGTGTCGTAGACGACGTCGTCGCTCGCGGTCCTCGCGTCCGGGATCCGGTCGCAGACGTCCTCGCCGTAGTACTGCCAGAAGCCCCAGACGAAGTCGAGGACGACGGCCTCGTACGCCTTGTCGAGGGTGCCGATCGTGTTGAAGGTGGCGCCCTCGGTCGCGGCCCACTCCTTGTACTTCTTCTCCAGCGGCGCGCGGCGGACGAGGGCCTCGCGCTGCAGGGCGTTCAGGCGGTCGCGGCACTCCTTGGTGCCGACGTTCGCGAAGAACCGGTCGTAGGCCGAGTCCTCCTTCTCCACCACGTCGTTCGGGGCGACGTAGGCGACGACGCCGTCCATGTCGCGCGGGTAGAAGCGCTCGTAGTAGGTGGCGGTCATGCCGCCCTTGGAGGCGCCGGTGGAGAGCCACTTCTTGCCGTAGATCTTCTTCAGGGCGGTGAAGATCCGGTGCTGGTCGCTGGCGGCCTGCCAGATGGTGAGCTTCGACCAGTCGGCCGGCTGCGGCCGGGACGGGGTGAAGAAGCGGTACTCCATGGAGATCTGGTTGCCGTCGACGATGCGGGTCGGCTCGGCCCGGCTCGGCGTGGTGCTCAGCCCGTAGCCGCTGGTGCGGAAGACGGTGGGGCGGTCCGTGTCCTTGTGGAGGACCGAGATCCGCTGCTGGAACGTGCCCTTCCACGGGCGCGCGTGATCGATCGGCTGTTCGTAGTTCAGGACGAAGAAGCGGTACCCGGCGTACGGCTTCTCCTCGATCAGGGTCATCCCGGGGATCGCCAGGATGCGGTCCTTGATGTCCTCGGCGGTCTCCCCGCTCTGCGGGCCGGTGACGGACGTGCTGCCGGTGTCCGTGTCCGCGGCGGTGGCCACGCCGGCCGGGCCCACGGTGCCTATGAGCACCGAAAGCGACAGCAGCAACCTGAGCGACTTGCGCATGCACCCTCCCCTTGGTTCACAACGGTGACGTGAACCTAGCGGGGGCAACGTGGGGACCGCCAGCCCCAGTTGGTCCTTACGGCGGGACGTTCCCGCACATCAGCACAGAATCCACCCGGTGGACGTCCCCTTCCCGGCCACCGAACCCGACGCCCGGACGCAGCGGTGCAGGGCGTGGACGGTGACGGGCCCGGTCTGCCGGTCGAACCGCCCGCTCCGGACGGCGGCGCGCCCGCCGCGCGGCTGGAGCGAGACGGCCATCGGCACCCGGGGGCCGGGGCGCCGGGCGACGGTGACGGCGCACACGTACTGCCGGGTCCGGTAGAGGCGCAGCTCCCCGGTGGGGAAGGCGACCGTCCGGCTGGGCCGCCCCTGGCAGACGGAGACGGCCTCGGCGGTGCCGGAGCCGGGGCCGGGCACGGGGAGCAGGATCAGGGCGAGGGCCGCGAGGAGGGGCGCGAGGGCTCTGGCGGCGGACCGCCGGACAGGCCGTGCGGTCGTGTCGTCCATGGCCATGCGGGTCCCCTCCCGTGCGAAACGCCGTACAGGCGTACGGTTCTACGACGCCCCCGGTCCCCGAACGGTTGCCCCGGGGCCGGGCGCCCGGCCCCCGAACGGTCGCCCCGGGACCGGGCGGACCCGCCCGGTCCCGGGCCTCGGACCGCTCACCGCCGGGTCCGGACCCGTCCGCCGTCGGGCCCGGACCCGTCCGTCGTCAGGCCCGGACCCGCTCCGGCTCCGCCTCCCCCGCGAAGGTCTTCCAGAGCTCCGCGTACCGTCCGCCCAGGGCGAGGAGTTCGCCGTGGGTGCCGTCCTCCACGACCCGGCCGTGGTCCATGACGACCACCCGGTCCGCGCGGGCCGCCGTGGTCAGGCGGTGGGCGACGACGAGGGTCGTGCGCGACCCCGCGCCCGGCGCGGAACCGGAGGCGCGGCGGCCCGCGAGCCGGTCGGTGGCCCGGTTGACCTGGGCCTCGGTCGCCAGGTCCAGGGCCGCCGTGGCCTCGTCCAGGAGCAGGATGTCGGGGTCGACCAGTTCCGCGCGGGCGAGGGCGATGAGCTGGCGCTGCCCGGCGGAGAGGTTCCGGCCGCGCTCGGCCACCTCGTGGAGGTAGCCGCCGTCCAGCGTGGCGATCATGTCGTGCGCGCCGACCGCGCGGGCCGCCGCCTCCACCTCGGCGTCGGTCGCCCCGGGACGCCCGTAGGCGATGGCGTCGCGGACCGTCCCGGCGAAGAGGTACGCCTCCTGGGGGACGACGCCGAGCCGGTGCCGGTACCCGGCGAGGTCGAGGTCCCGCAGGTCGGTGCCGTCGACGGTGACCCGGCCGCCCGTCGGGTCGTAGAACCGCGCGACCAGCTTGACCAGGGTGGACTTCCCGGCGCCGGTCTCGCCGACGAAGGCGACGGTCTGCCCGGCGGGGATGCGGAGGTCGACGCCGGTGAGGGCGGTCTCCTTCTTCGTGGTCCCGTCCTCTCCCCCGTACGCGAAGGAGACGTCCTCGAAGGCGATCTCGCCGCGCAGCGGGGGCACCTCCAGGGGCGCGTCGGCGGCGGCCGTCGAGGTCGGCTCCTGGAGGAGTTCCCGCATCCGCCCGAGCGAGACGGTGGCCTGCTGGTAGCCGTCGAAGACCTGGGAGAGCTGCTGCACGGGGGCGAAGAACAGGTCGATGTAGAGGAGGTAGGCGACGAGCGCGCCGGTGGTGAGCGTGCCCGCCTCGATCCGGTGCGCGCCGACGATCATGACGGCGGCGGCGGCGACCGAGGACAGCAGCGTCACGAACGGGAAGTAGACCGAGATCAGCCACTGGCCCCGGACGCGCGCCTCGCGGTAGGAGTCGCTGCGCCCGGCGAACCGGGCCGCGCCCGCCCGCTCGCGGCGGAACGCCTGCACGATCCGGAGCCCGGAGACCGACTCCTGGAGGTCGCCGTTGACGACGCTGATCCGCTCGCGCGCCAGCTCGTACGCCTTCACGCTGGAGCGGCGGAAGAAGTACGTGGCGACGGCGAGGACCGGCAGGGTCGCGAAGACGACCAGGGCGAGCTGGAGGTCGAGCACGAGCAGCGCGACCATGATCCCGAAGAAGGTCACGACGGAGACGAAGGCGGTGACCAGGCCCGTCTGGAGGAAGGTGGACAGGGCGTCCACGTCCGTCGTCATCCGGGTCATGATCCGGCCGGTGAGCTCGCGCTCGTAGTAGTCCAGGCCGAGCCGCTGGAGCTGGGCGAAGAGCTTCAGGCGCAGCGCGTAGAGCACCCGCTCGCCGGTGCGGCCGGTCATCCGGATCTCGGCGGTCTGCGCGGCCCACTGCACGAGCACGGTGACCAGGGCGAGCGCGGAGGCCGCCCAGACGGCGCCGATCGCGAGCCGGTTCACGCCCTCGTCGATGCCGTGCCGGATGAGGACGGGGAGCAGCAGGCCCGCGCCGGCGTCGAGGGCGACCAGGCCGAGGCTGACGAGCAGCGGGAGCCCGAAGCCCCGGAGCAGCCGGCGCAGTCCGTACGACTCCTCGGGGGCCACGGCCCGCGCCTCGTCCACGTCCGGGGTGTCGGTGGCGGGCGGCAGGGCCTCGACGGCGGCGAGCAGTTCGGGGGTGGCCCCGGGCGGGGCGCTCTCCCGGTCCGCGGCCCCGTTCCGTTCCCACAGGGCGGGGGTGACGCCCCGCTCGGCGTCGAACTCGGCGTCCAGCTCGTCCCGCAGCGCGTGGTCGTCCTCGGCGGGCCCGGTCGGCGCGGGGTGGCCGGGCGAGGCGGCGCCCAGCTCCTCGGGGTCGGTGAGCAGGCGGCGGAAGAGCGGGGAGCGCTCCTCCAGCTCGGCCTGGGTGCCGATGTCCGCGAGGCGCCCGCCGTCGAGGACGGCGATGCGGTCCGCGAGGTGGAGGGTGGAGCGGCGGTGCGCGATCAGCAGGGTGGTGCGGCCCGCCATCACCGACTTCAGGGCCTCGTGGATCTCGTGCTCGACCTTGGCGTCCACGGCCGAGGTGGCGTCGTCGAGGAGGAGCAGCCGGGGGTCGGTGAGGATCGCGCGGGCGAGCGCGACGCGCTGGCGCTGGCCGCCGGAGAGGGTGAGGCCGTGCTCGCCGACCTTGGTGTCGTACCCCTCGGGCAGCTCGGCGATGAACCGGTCGGCCCGGGCGGCGCGGGCGGCGGCCTCGACCTGCTCCTGGGTGGCCTCCGGGAATCCGTACGCGATGTTGGCGCGGACGGTGTCGGAGAAGAGGAAGGAGTCCTCGGGGACGAGCCCGACGGCGGCGCGCAGGGAGTCCAGGGTGAGGTCGCGGACGTCGTGGCCGCCGACGAGGACGGCGCCGCGGGAGACGTCGTAGAAGCGGGGCAGGAGGAGCGAGACGGTGGACTTGCCGGAGCCGGAGGCGCCGACGACGGCGACGGTCTCGCCGGGGCGGATCTCCAGGGAGAAGCCGTCGAGGACGGGGGTGCCGCCCTCGTACGCGAAGGACACGTCGTCGAACTCGACGGTGGCGGGGGCGTCGGCCGGCAGCTCCTCCGTGCCGTCCCGGATGACCGGCTCGGTGTCGATGAGGTCGAGGACCCGGTCCACGCCGGCGCGGGCCTGCTGGCCGACGGTGAGGACCATGGCGAGCATGCGGACCGGGCCGACGAGGGAGGCCAGGTAGGCGGAGAAGGCGACGAAGGTGCCGAGGGTGATCTCGCCGCGGTAGGCGAGCCAGCCGCCGAGGGCGAGGACGGCGACCTGGCCGAGGGCGGGCACGGCCTGGAGGGCCGGGGTGTACCTCGCGTTCAGCCGGATCGTCCGCAGCCGGCCGGCGAACAGCTTCCGCCCGGCCTCGCGGATCTTGCCGGTCTCCTGGTCCTCCTGGCCGAAGCCCTTGACGACCCGGACGCCGGTCACGGCCCCGTCGACGACGCCGGCGACGACGCCGGCCTGCTGCTGCGCGTGCCAGGTGGCGGGGTGGAGGCGGGCCCGGCTGCGCTTGGCGATGTACCAGAGCGCGGGGGCGACGGCGAGCGCGACGAGGGTGAGCGGGACCGACAACCAGGCCATGACGGCCAGCGAGATGAGGAAGAGCAGCACGTTCCCGACCGTCATCGGGAGCATGAAGAGGAGCCCCTGGATGAGCTGGAGGTCGCTGGTGGCCCGCCCGACGACCTGCCCGGTGGACAGTTCGTCCTGCCGCCGCCCGTCGAGCCGGGTGATGGTGGCGTACATGTCGGTGCGCAGGTCGTGCTGAACGTCGAGGGCGAGCCGTCCGCCGTAGTAGCGGCGGACGTAGGTGAGGAGGTAGACGAGGACGGCGGCGCCGATCAGGAACCCGGTCCAGGTGGCGAGGGACCGGGTCCTCGTCCCGATGACGTCGTCGATGATCACCTTGGTGACGAGCGGCACGAGGGCGAGCACCGCCATGCCGAGGAGGGACGACCCGAGCGCGAGGATCACGTTCGCCCTGTACCGCCAGGCGTAGCCCGCGAGCCGCCGGGCCCAGCCCTGTTGTTTCTCCCCGACCGCCGCCACGTGGTGCCTCCCGTTCGTCCTGTTCTGCCGGAAGGCCCAACACGGCCGACGTGCGATTTCATCCCGCCGTCACGAAGCCGGGACGGAAGTCGGAGGAGGACTCGGTCTCCGGTCCCGGTCCCTCCGGGCGGACGGGTGGCGGCGGCGCGGGATGGGTAGGGAGGCCCGGAGCCGCCGGCCGGCGGCCTCGCGGACGGACCGGAGGGGAGCACGTGGGACGGGTCGAGGACGGCAGGCCGTACGGATGGGGGCGGCTGCACGCGGCGCTCCAGGTCCTGGAGGGGCTGGGGGAGGGGCGGACGGCCCTGGGCCTGTCCCCGGAGCTGAGGAAGACGACGAACACCCCCCGGAACAACTTCGAGCTCCTCCTGCAAAAAGCGGGGCGTCATCTCCTCCTCGCCCGGGAGAGGGGCGGCCCCCATGCCGAGGCCGCCGCGGTGGTCTTCGGGGACGTGGCCGGGCTGGTGGCCCCGGAGCGGATGTCCCGCGACGGCCTGAAGCAGCGGGAGGTCGCCGAGTTCCACCAGGGGTACGCGCACCAGCTCGGCCTGTACCGCGAGAAGTGGGGCGCGCTGGTGCCCTGAGGGCGCGACGCGGCGGGCGGCGGGCCTTCCGGATCAGGCCGTCCCCGGTGGGGCGACCCACTGGGTCGGCTGGCCCGTGACGCGGGCGACGGTCTCGAAGTCCTTGTCGTAGTGGAGGAGCGTGAGGCCGGTCAGTTCGGCGGTGGCGGCCACGAGGAGGTCGACCGGGCCGGCGCTGCGGTGCTCGCCCTGGTTGGTCAGCATCTGCTGGACGCGGCGGGCGCGGGGGCAGACGCCGTCGGGGACGGGGGTCCAGTTGAAGAGCTGGGCGAGGAGGTCTTCCTTCGCGAGCCGGTCGTTGGCGGACCGGGCCGAGTAGAGGATCTCCAGCTCGGTGAGGTCGCAGAGGCCGACGGTGCCTTCCGTCAGGTGCTTGACCCACTCCTCCTGGACATGCTTCCTGGCCAGGATCCTGACAGCGGCGGACGTGTCCACGAGGTGGGTGACCGGGCTCACCGGCGGTAGTTCCTCTTGTCCATGAGGATGTCGAAGTCCCCGCGATCCGCCATCGCCGTCAGTCGCTCCAGCGCCCGCAGCCGCTTGTGCCGCCGCGCGACCTCCAGCAGAGCCGCGTTGACCGTGTCCTTCTTCGTCTTCGTCCCCAGTATTTCGGCGGCCTCGGCCAGAGCCTCGTCGTCGACCTCGACGTAAAGATTCGACATGGCACATCCTCCCTATGCTGGCGACACAAAGAGGATATGCACCACGGAAACGACGCGGCAAACGCCGTTCACTCACAGGTGCGTCGGCTCGAACATCCTCAGGAGCGCCGGGAGGACGACCACCGAGGGGCCCGGGGTCGCGAGGGCCTTCGCCAGGTCGGCGGCCAGGGTGTCGGGGGTGGTGAGGACGCCGGGGACGCCGAAGGATTCCGCGAGGGCGACGAAGTCCGGGCGGGTCAGCTCGGTGCCGGTGGCCTCGCCGTACGCGTCGGTCATGTACGCGCGCAGGATGCCGTACCCCCCGTCGTCCACGATCAGCCACGTCACGTCGATCCCGTGCTGCTTCGCCGTGGCCAGCTCCGCGAGCGAGTACATCGCGCCGCCGTCGCCGGAGACCGCCAGGACCGGCCGGGAGGGGTCGGCGACGGCCGCGCCGAGGGCGGCGGGGAAGGCGTAGCCGAGGCCGCCGGCGCCCTGGGCGGAGTGCATGGTGTTCGGGTGCCGGGCGTCGAAGGCCGACCACGCCCAGTACGCGAGGATCGTCATGTCCCAGAAGCTCGGGGACCGGTCCGGAAGCGCCTCGCGCACGGCGGCGACGACCCGCTGCTCCAGGTCGAGGTCCTGCGCGGCGATCCGGTCCCGGACCTTGCCGAGGACGGCCGCGACCCGCTCGGGGGCGGTCGGGTCGGTGCGCTCCCCGACCGTCTCCAGGAGGGCCTGGAGCGCGAGCCGGGCGTCGGCGTGGATGCCGAGCGCCGGGTGGTTGGACTCCAGCTTCCCGGCGTCCGCCTCGATCTGGATCACCCGGCCGCGCGGGGCGAAGGTGTGGTAGTTCGAGGACAGCTCCCCGAGCCCCGAGCCGACCACGAGGAGGACGTCGGCGTCCTCCAGGAAGTCGGTGGTGTGCCGGTCCTCCAGCCAGGACTGGAGGGACAGCGGGTGCGTCCAGGGGAAGGCGCCCTTGCCGCCGAAGGTGGTGACCACGGGCGCGTCGATCCGCTCGGCCAGGGCCCGCAGCTTCCCCGACGCGTCGGAGCGGACGACCCCGCCGCCCGCGATGATCACGGGCCGTTCGGCGCCCGTGAGCAGATGGGCCGCAAGGGCCGTCAGCTCGGGGCGCGGGACGACGTCCTCGGGGGTCGCGTCCATCGCGGTGACCACCGGCAGGACCGTCTCCGCCGCGAGCACGTCCTGCGGGACCTCCACCCAGACGGGCCCGTGCGGGGCGGTGAGCGCCGACTCCCAGGCGGCGGCGATCGCGGAGGGGATCTGGGAGGGCGTGCGGGCCGTGTGGACGGACTTCACGACGTCCCGGAAGGACGCCCGCTGGTCGCGCAGCTCGTGCAGGTGGCCGTGCCGGCCGCCGCCGAGCCCGGCCGCCGGGACCTGGGCGGCGATCGCGACGACGGGGGCGGAGGCGGCGGCCGCCTCCTGGAGCGCGGGGAGCGACATGAGGGCGCCGGGTCCGGCGGAGAGCAGCAGCGGGGCCGCCTCGCCGGTGATCCGCCCGTACGCGTCGGCGGCGAAGCCCGCGTTGTTCTCGGCGCGCAGGCCGACGTACCGCAGGGAGGAGCGGCGCAGCGCGTCGAACATCCCGAGCGCGTGCTGCCCCGGCAGGCCGAAGACGGTGGTCGCGCCGAGCCCGGCCAGGGTCTCGATCACCAGGTCGCCGCCGGTCCGCCCCGGGGGCGGGTTCAGGGCCGCCTCGGTCTGGGCGGGCGTGGGGCGCAGGACCAGGTCGTGGTCGTGGGTCATGGCGGGTCCCTCGGGGCGGTGGTGTGGTGGGGCGGGTACGGCCGACAGCCACAAGTGTCGCGCGGGACGGGATCGCGCCCCGCCCCGCGCGTCCGTCGGCTACTGCACCGCGCGGCCCGCCGCGATCTGCCGGGCCATGATCGTCGTCAGCTCGTACGCCGTGTGGGAGGCGGCGACGGCGGTGATCTCGGCGTGGTCGTAGGCCGGGGCGACCTCGACGACGTCGGCGGAGACCAGGTTGCAGGAGGAGAGGCCGCGCAGGATCTCCAGGAGCTCGCGGGAGGTCATGCCGCCCGCCTCGGGGGTGCCGGTGCCGGGCGCGTGGGCCGGGTCGAGGCAGTCGATGTCGATGGAGATGTACAGCGGGCGGTCCCCGATGCGCTGGCGGAGCTGGTCCGCGACCTCGTCGGCGCCGCGCCGGTAGACGTCGGCGGAGGTGACGATGCCGAAGCCCATCTTCTCGTCGTCGGTGAGGTCCTGCTTGCCGTAGAGCGGGCCGCGCGTGCCGACGTGCGACAGCGCCTCGGTGTCGAGGATGCCCTCCTCGACGGCCCGGCGGAACGGGGTGCCGTGGGTGTACTCGGCGCCGAAGTACGTGTCCCAGGTGTCGAGGTGCGCGTCGAAGTGGAGCAGGGCGACCGGGCCGTGCTTCTTGGCGACCGAGCGGAGCAGCGGGAGCGCGATGGTGTGGTCGCCGCCGAGGGTCATCATGCGGGCGCCGGTGCCGAGGAGTTCGTCGGCGGCGGCCTCGACGGTCTCGACGGCCTCGTTGATGTTGAACGGGTTGGCGGCGATGTCACCGGCGTCCGCGACCTGCGCGAGGGCGAACGGGGAGGCGTCCTGCGCCGGGTTGTACGGGCGGAGCAGGCGGGACGCCTCGCGGATGGCGTTGCCGCCGAAGCGGGCGCCGGGGCGGTAGGAGACGCCGCTGTCGAAGGGGACGCCGACCACGGCGACGTCGGCGGTGCCGACCTCGTCCAGGCGCGGCAGCCGGGCGAACGTCGCGGGACCGGCGTACCGCGGGACGCGGGACGAGTCGATCGGGCCGCGGAAGGCGTTCTGGTCGCTGCTGCTCATGGTCGGGTCCTCCGGGGGGGCGAGGGGGTTGTCCGGACGGGTTCTCCGGCTTGGTTCTCCGGCACGACGGTAGGCGCCGGGAAAGCGGCGCAGAAGTGTGCGTTTCCTCCACTGTACGAGCGTCTGGTGTACGAAGGGTCCATGAGCACCCGCCCCGCCGACCCCGGCTCCCCGCCCGCTCCCCCGGTCCCGCTCACCGCGCTGCTCGCCCGCCGGGACCTGGGCCTGCGGCTGCTCGCCGGACCCGGGGACGCCTCCCTGCACTGGGTGCACACCTCGGAGATGGCCGATCCGTACCCGTACCTGCTCGGCGGCGAGCTCCTGATGACGGCGGGCGTGCAGCTCGCCGATCCGGCGCGGTACGTGGAACGGGTGGTGGAGGCCGGGGCGGCGGCGCTCGCCTTCGGGGTGACACCGGTGTACGACACGGTCCCGGCGGAGCTGGTCGACGCCTGCGCCCGCGCGGGGCTCCCCCTGCTCGAAGTCCCGCCGCGCACCCCGTTCACGGCGGTGGCGCGGGCGGTGTGGCGGCTGATGGCGGAGGCCCGGCTGCGCGAGCTGCGCCGGGTGACGGAGGCGCAGCAGTCCCTGGCGACGGCGGCGGCCCGGCCGGCCCCGGTCCCGGCGGTCCTCGGCGCGCTCGCCTCGCGGCTGGGCGGCCGGGCGGTCCTGTTCGGGACGGACGGCGCGGTGGCGGCGGCCGGCCCGGAGGTTCCGGCGGAGGCGGCGGGGGGACTCGCGGAGCTGGCGGGGCTGGTCTCCGGCGGGCCGGGCGGACCGGCCTCGGCGAGCGGGGAGGCGGAGGGGCTGCGGCTCGCCGCCTACGCGCTGGGCGGCGGGGACGGCCCGGCGCTCGGCGTGGCGACGGAACGGCTCGGCCCCGGCGACCACACGATCGCGGGCGTCGCGGCGGTCCTGCTCTCCCTCCTGACGGCCCCGCACCGGGGCGCGGACGCGGCGGCGCGGGACGGGGCCCTGGTCCGGCTGCTCCTGGGCGCCTCCCCGGCGGAGGCGGCGGCCGCCTTGGGTCCGGGCCCGTGGACGGTGGTCCACGCGCGGGGCGGCGACGGCACCCCGTTCGCGGCGGCGGACCTGGCGGCGTCGCTGGGGACGGGACTGGTGGAGACGGAGGGCGCCCCCGGGGCCGGGGAGGGGAACGCGACGGCAGCCCTGGCAGAGGCCCTTGGGGAGGCAGGAGCGGCCCGTGTCTCCGGGGCGGCCCCCGCCTCCGTACGACTCCTCCTGCCCGCTTCCGTCCCCGTCACCGCCCGGCCCGGCTGGTTTCTGGGCGTCTCCGCCCCGGTCGCGGCCGGGGACCTCCCCGCCGCCGACCGGCAGGCGGCGCGGGCCCTGCGCCGGGCGGAGGCCACCCGGTCGGCGCTCGTGCGCCACCGGCCGGGCGGCCTCGCGGCCCTCGTGGACCCGGACGAGGCCGCCGCCCACGCCCGGACCCTCCTCGCCCCCCTGGACGAACCACTGAGGGAGACCCTGCGCGCCTGGCTCTCCCTGCACGGCAACTGGGACCGCACGGCGACCGCCCTGGGGATCCACCGCAACACCGTCCGCCAGCGCATCACCCGCTGTACGGCGCTCCTCGACCGGGACCTGGACGACCCGGACGTACGGATGGAGCTGTGGTTCGCGCTCGGATGAGGCTGTGAACCAGCGGACCAGCGGATCAGTGGAGCTTGTTCACGGCCGTCTTCGTCGTCGTGCGGAAGGCGGTCAGCGGGGCGTCCGCGAGGTCGCCCATCTGCCCCCAGCGGACCAGGGTGACGGTGCGGCCGTCGCGGCCGACGGAGAAGAGGTGGATGTCGGTGGTGCCGATCTGCGGGTCGGCGGTGTCCAGGCTGTAGACCCAGGCGCCCTCCTCCACGGCGAGCTTGCCGTGGTACGCGCTGACGGCGTCCAGGCCCGGGTTCTGCTGTTCCAGCAGGGGCCCGCAGCCCGCGAGGGACTTGCGGAGGGTGTCGACCAGCTTCACGGCGTCGACCTCGGTGGGGGCGACGGTGGTGATCTGGACGCCGTTGGTGTCGAGTTCGGTGGTGAACTCGCGGTAGCGGGTGTTCCGCGCCGGGATCTTGTACGGGGCGCAGAGGGCGCCGCCGTTCTCCGGGACGCCGGTGAAGACCTGGGTGGCGGTCCACGGCGTCGACGCCGGCGGCATCTGGGAGGCGGCCAGGAAGGCGGGCTGGGCGGCTGCCTGCGCCGGGGCCGTGGCGAGGGCCGCGAGGCCCAGGGCGGCCGCGGCGGCGGTGGCGAGTGCGGTACGGATCTTGTGCATGGTGGTGGGTCCCCCGTCGGGTGGTGCGGTCAGTGCTCCACCAGCGTCGGGCCGGCGGCCCGTCGCCCGCAACGGTGACGCGTCCTCCGCCCGTCCCGGAACCATCCCACCCCGGCTGACGTGCAAGGACGTGAGGCGTGGGACGCGGGGTCGAGGGGGATGGAATGCCGGAGGACGACAGGGTCGGGGAGTTCGCGCGGCGCGTGCGCGCGCTGAAGACGCGGGACGGGAGGAGTTACGAGGCGCTGGGCCGGCGCCTGGGCGTCGGCGCGTCCACCCTCCACCGCTACTGCTCGGGCGCGACCGTCCCGGAGGGGTTCGCCGTGGTCGACCGCCTCGCCCTGCTGTGCGGGGCGGACGAGGAGGAGCGGCGGGCCCTGGAGGCGGCCTGGACCCGCGCGGACGCCGCCCGCCGCCCGGCGGCACCGGAACCCGGCACGGGGCCGGCGCCCGGGACCGGACCGGAGCCCGCGCCGGTCCCGGAGCCCGCACCGGAACCCGCGCACGCGCCCGTACCGGGCCTCCCGCCCGAGCGGCGGAGGCGCCGGTGGGCAGGGGCGGGCCTGGTCGGCGGGGCGCTGGCCGTCGTGGGGGCGGTGACCCTCGGAGCCGTACTCCTGCCCGGGAAGGCCCGGGAGCGGGCCGCCGGACCGGCGGCGCCGCTGACCTGGACGGTCGCCTCGGACCTCTGGAAGAACGGGTGCGGGCACACCTACCTCGTGGAGCGGACGCCCCCTCCCCCGCCGGAGGCGGCCGACGCGCGGAGCTGGGCGGCGGCGCGGGGGGCCGTGGACGGCGGGGAGACCCTGGTGCGGGTGTCGGTGCAGGGGAAGGGCGCGGCGGCGGTGGTGCTCCAGGCGCTGCACGTGCGGGTGGTGGAGCGGGGGGCGCCGCTGCCGTGGGCGGCGTACCGGATGGACGAGGGGTGCGGCGGGGCGGTGACGCCGCGTCGTTTCGAGGTGGATCTGGACCGGCCCCGGCCGGTGGCGCGGGCGGTGGACGGGTACGACGCCTCCGGGCGGGAGGGCCGGACGCTCCCGGCGGTCTCCTTCCCGTACGCGGTCGACGCCGCCGAACCGGAGGAGCTGCTGGTCTCGGCGGGGACGACGGGGTGCGACTGCCGCTGGTACCTGGAGCTGGAGTGGAGTGCGGAGGGGCGCCGGGGCACGGTCCGGATCGGGGACGAGGACGGCGCACCCTTTCGGACGAGCGGGGCGGAGGGGCGGCCCGTGTTCGGGTACGACTCCGTGGGGCGTGCCTGGATCACAGGCGGGGAGTCTGGACAGGGCGGGTGACCGCTGGGTAACTTCGTTGACGACAGACTGAGCAAGCGCTTAGGCATTTGGGCCCGCACACCGGAGGAGTCGCACCGTGCGCCGTACCGTATTCAACGAGGACCACGAGGCGTTCCGGGAGACCATCCGGGCCTTCATCGAGGCCGAGGTCGTCCCCGTCTACGACGAGTGGTTCGCGGCCGGCCAGGCGCCCCGCGACTTCTACTACAAGCTCGGCGAGCTGGGCGTCTTCGGCATCAACGTGCCCGAGGAGTTCGGCGGCGCGGGTCTGGACACCCACAAGTTCGAGGCGGTCCTCTACGAGGAGACCGCCCGCGCGGGCGTCCAGTTCGGCGGCTCCGGCGTCCACGTCCTGCTCGCCCTGCCGTACATCAAGATGCTGGCCACCGAGGACCAGAAGAAGCGCTACCTGCCGAAGTTCGTCAGCGGCGAGGAGATGTGGGCGCTCGCCATGACCGAGCCGGGCACCGGCTCCGACGTCGCGGGCATGAAGACCACCGCCAAGCTCTCCGAGGACGGCACCCACTACGTCCTCAACGGCGCCAAGACCTTCATCACCGGCGGCGTCCACGCCGACCGCGTGATCGTCTGCGCCCGCACCTCCGCCCCGAGCGCCGAGGACCGCCGCTTCGGCATCTCCCTCTTCGCCGTGGACACCAAGTCCGAGGGCTACTCCATCGGCCGCAAGCTCGACAAGCTGGGCCTGCGCACCTCCGACACCGCCGAGCTGGCGTTCGTCGACGTGAAGGTGCCCGTCGAGGACCTGCTCGGCGAGGAGGGCAAGGGCTTCTCCTACCTCGGCCACAACCTGGCCTCCGAGCGCTGGGGCATCGCCTTCGGCGCCTACGCCCAGGCCAAGGCCGCGATCCGCTTCGCGCAGCAGTACGTCACGGACCGCACGGTCTTCGGCAAGCCGGTCGCCTCCTTCCAGAACACCAAGTTCGAGCTGGCCGCCTGCCAGGCCGAGGTCGACGCCGCCGAGGCCGTCGCGGACCGCGCCCTGGAGGCGCTGGACGCGGGCGAGCTGACCCCGGCCGAGGCCGCGAGCGCCAAGCTGTTCTGCACCGAGGTCGCCCACCGCGTCATCGACCGCTGCCTCCAGCTCCACGGCGGCTACGGCTACATGAACGAGTACCCGATCGCCCGCCTGTACGCCGACAACCGCGTCAACCGCATCTACGGCGGCACCAGCGAGATCATGAAGTCGATCATCGCGAAGTCGATGGGCCTGTAGGTCCACGTGCCCGAAGCGCACGACGTCCGGGGCGCCCGGGGCGGCCCGGACGCCCCCGGCGGCGCCCCGGACACCCCCGGCGCCCTGGACGCCCTGCTCGATCTGCTCGACCTGGAGCGGATCGACCGGGACATCTTCCGGGGGCGCTCCCGGTCCTCGCTCGTCCCCCGCGTCTTCGGCGGCCAGGTGGCCGCCCAGGCGCTGGTGGCGGCGGGCCGCACCGTGCCCGCCGACCGCCTCGCCCACTCCCTGCACGCGTACTTCCTGCGCCCCGGGGACCCGGGCGCGCCGATCGTGTACGCGGTCGACCGCATCCGCGACGGCCGCTCCTTCACCACCCGCCGGGTCGTCGCCGTCCAGCACGGGCAGCCGGTCTTCCACCTCTCCGCCTCCTTCCAGGCGTACGAGGAGGGGCTGGACCACCAGGCGGACATGCCGGCCGCGCCGGACCCGGAGTCGCTGCCGACGGCCGGGGAGACGCTGCCCCGGCACCTGCCGGCGGAGGTCGCGGAGCGCCTTCTGGAGGCACGGGCGGCCGTCGACCTGCGGTACGCGGACACCCCGCCGTGGGGTTCGGTCGGGGAGCCGCGCGAACCGCGCTCGCAGGTGTGGTTCCGCACCCGCGGCAAGCTGGCCGACGGCCCCCTGCTGCACGTCTGCCTGGCGACGTACGTCTCCGACATGACGCTGCTCGACTCCGTCCTGCTCGCGCACGGGCGGGGCGGCTGGGCCGTCGGGGACGTGGTGGGGGCCTCCCTCGACCACGCGATGTGGTTCCACCGGCCCTTCCGGGCCGACGAATGGCTCCTCTACGACCAGGAGTCCCCCACCTCGTCCGGCGGGCGCGGCCTCGGTCAGGCCCGGATCTGGACGCGGGACGGAAAGCTGGCGATCTCGGTCATCCAGGAGGGTGTCGTTCGCGTACCGCGCCGATGACCGGGCATACGTTCCGACCATGGCGCAGAAGGCGAAGGACGGGAACGGCGAGAGCACCTTCACCGTGATCGTGGCGGCGGCGGCGAACCTCGGGATCGCCGTAGCCAAGGCCGTGGCGGGGCTCATCAGCGGATCGAGCGCGATGATGTCGGAGGCGGCCCACTCGCTCGCGGACACCGTCACCGAGGTCATGCTGCTCACGGCGCTCAGACGGAGCGGGAAGCCGGCCGACGAGGACCATCCGGTCGGGTACGCGGGCGAGCGGTACGTCTGGGCGATGCTGGCGGCCGTCGCGACCTTCGTCGGCGGCGCGGTCTTCTCCGTGTACGACGGGATCCACACCCTCACCCAGGGCGAGGAGCTGGGCGATCCGCTCGTCTCGTACATCGTCCTCGCGGTCGCCTTCCTCCTGGAGGGCTTCTCGCTGCGGACCGGGATCAGGCAGGTCGCGGCCGAGGCGAAGGAGCGGGGGACGCCCTTCCTCACCTATCTGCGGCACACCCCCGACACCACCGTGAAGGCCGTCGTCATGGAGGACTCGGCCGCCCTCGCCGGACTGCTGCTGGCGGCGGGCGGCCTGCTCGGCGGGCAGCTGACCGGTTCCGGCGTCTGGGACGGCGTCGCCTCGGTCCTCATCGGCCTCCTGCTGGTGTACGTGGCCTGGGTCCTCGGGCGCTCCAACGCCGAACTCCTCGTCGGCCGCCCGCTGCCGGAGGAGATGCGGGACGCGGTGCGCGAGGAGCTGCTGTCCGTCCCGCAGGTCGCGGACGTCGTGGACCTGCTGACCCTCATCCAGGGGCCGGGCGAGGTCCTGGTCGCCGCGAAGATCGACTTCCGGGACGGCGTCCCGGCCGAGGAGGTCGAGCGGGCCTGCGAGGAGGCCGAGCACCGGCTCCGCGCGCGCGTGCCCGCCGTCCGCCGGGTCTACCTGGACCCGACGCCCGGCCGGGGGGAGCGCCGGGCGGTCCGCTGAACCCGGCGCGCCGCCGTCAGTCCAGGCCGGCCGCGTGGAGCAGGTACGCGGTCAGCGGCTCGTAGGAGCGGGGGTCCACGACGTGGTCGTCGAGGGGGATCGTGACCTGCATCGTGCCCTCGGCCTCGCCCAGGAAGAGGGCGGGGTCGTTGCAGTCCGCGTAGCCGAGGGAGTCGATGCCGCGCTGGCCCGCGCGCCCGGCCCAGCCGTGGTCCGCGACCACCAGGTCGGGCGCGGGCTCGCCCAGGACCTCCAGGCCGTCCAGGATCGCGTTCATCGGCTCCGGGGAGTGGGTGTGCCAGAGGCTGGCGCCCCGTTCGAAGACGGCGACGTCCGCGAACTGCACGACGTACCCCTCGTCCGCGGTCAGGCCGCCGGGGATGCGGACGATGTCGCAGCCCCGGGCGCGCAGGGCCGACGCGACCCGGCTGTGGACGTCGATGAGGGAGCCGGGGTGGCCGGTCGCGAAGAGGACCCGCTCGCCTCCCCCGGCGGCCTTGCGCAGCCGGGCGGCCATCCGGTCGAGGGCGTCCACGGTCAGCTCGGGGTCGATGGTGTCCTGGCCGCTGCGGTGGGCGGGGTCGTCCACGACGCCGCACCGCTCGGCCATCACGGCGAGCACGTCCTGCTCGTCGGTCCAGCGGTCGCCCAGCTCCAGGCCGAGCCAGTAGTGCCGGTCGCCGTTGGCGAGTTTCCGGTAGTGGGAGAGGTTGTTGTCGCGCGGGGTGGCGACGTCTCCCGCGATCCGGGTGCGGACGAGGTGCTCGACGAGGGCTTCACGGCTGAGTATCGGCATGGGGCTCATTCTGCCGGTCGGAGGCCCCGGCGTGCCGGACGACCGGATCACCGGAAGGCCGGAAGGCCGGAAGGCCGGGCCGCCGGACTCCCGGCCCCGGACCACCGGCCCCGGACCACCGGCCCCCGGACCGTCGGCTCCTGGACCACCGGGCCCCGCCCGTCCTCCCCCTCAGCCCGCCAGCGCCCCGAAGGCCCCGTGCGCCAGCCGCCGCAGCAGCTCCTCCACGGGCCGGCGGCCGGCCGCCGCCAGGTGCGGGGTGGAGTTCAGGAGCCCGAAGACCGCGTGGACCGCCGTACGGGCCTCGCCCTCGGAGACGTCCGGGTACAGCTCCCGCACCGCCGTCACCCACAGCTCCGCGTACTGCCGCTGGAGCTTGCGCACCCGCTTGCGGTCCTCGTCCCTGAGCCGGTCCAGCTCCCGGTCGTGGAGGATGATCAGCGGCCGGTCGTCCAGGGCGAAGTCGATGTGCCCGTCGATGAGGGACCCGAGCAGGGCCTCCGGGTCGCCGCCCGCCTCCCCCACCCGCAGCCGGCCGCCGTCGAGGAGCCGCTCGCTGATGCCGACGAGCAGTTCGGCGAGCATCGCGTCCTTGCCGGGGAAGTGCCGGTAGAGCCCGGGGCCGCTGATGCCGACGGCGGCCCCTATCTCGTCCACGCCCACGCCGTGGAACCCGCGCTCGGCGAAGAGACGGGCAGCCTCCTTGAGGATCTGCTCGCGCCGCGTGGGGGCGTCGGTCCTGACGCCGGCGGTCGTAGTCGTGGCCATGTACACCATCCTAGACAAGCCGGTTAGCGGTCGTTAACCTGTGCGCCAGACGTTAACGCTCACTAACCGGGCGGCCCGTTAACCGGACAAGGGAGATCGGTCGATGCAGCAGGCACCCGTGCTGTCGAGTGCGGCGGACCCCGCCTCGCCGGCCTGGCGGGCGAACGAGGCCGCGCACCACGAGCTGGTCGCGGCGCTGCGCGCCAAGCTCGCGGCGGCCGCGCTGGGCGGGGGTGAGAAGTCCCGGGCCCGGCACACCGCACGCGGCAAGCTGCTGCCCCGGGACCGGGTGGACACCCTCCTCGACCCGGGCTCGCCGTTCCTGGAGCTGGCCCCGCTCGCGGCGAACGGCATGTACGGCGACCAGGCCCCGGCCGCCGGCGTCATCGCGGGCATCGGCCGGGTCTCCGGCCGCGAGTGCGTGATCGTCGCCAACGACGCCACCGTCAAGGGCGGCACGTACTACCCGATGACGGTGAAGAAGCACCTACGGGCCCAGGAGGTGGCCCTGGAGAACCGTCTCCCCTGCCTCTACCTGGTGGATTCCGGCGGCGCCTTCCTGCCCCTGCAGGACGAGGTCTTCCCCGACCGGGAGCACTTCGGCCGGATCTTCTACAACCAGGCCCGGATGTCCGGCGCGGGCATCCCGCAGATCGCGGCCGTCCTCGGCTCGTGCACGGCGGGCGGCGCGTACGTGCCCGCGATGAGCGACGAGGCCGTGATCGTGCGGAACCAGGGCACGATCTTCCTCGGCGGCCCGCCGCTGGTGAAGGCCGCGACCGGCGAGGTCGTCACGGCCGAGGAGCTGGGCGGCGGCGAGGTCCACTCGCGGATCTCCGGCGTCACGGACCACCTCGCGGAGGACGACGCCCACGCCCTGCGGATCGTCCGGAACATCGTGGCCACGCTCCCGGAGCGCGGCCCGCTCCCCTGGTCGGTCGAGCCGGCCGAGGAGCCGAAGGTGGACCCGTACGGCCTCTACGGCGCGGTCCCGGTCGACTCCCGCACCCCGTACGACGTGCGCGAGGTGATCGCCCGGGTGGTGGACGGCTCCCGCTTCCAGGAGTTCAAGTCCGAGTACGGGCAGACCCTGGTCACCGGCTTCGCCCGGATCCACGGCCACCCGGTCGGGATCGTCGCCAACAACGGCATCCTGTTCGCGGAGTCCGCGCAGAAGGGCGCGCACTTCATCGAGCTGTGCGACCAGCGCGGCATCCCGCTGGTCTTCCTCCAGAACATCACCGGCTTCATGGTCGGCAAGGCGTACGAGCACGGCGGCATCGCCAAGCACGGCGCCAAGATGGTCACGGCCGTGGCCACCACCCGGGTGCCGAAGCTGACCGTGGTCGTCGGCGGCTCGTACGGCGCGGGCAACTACTCGATGTGCGGCCGGGCGTACTCCCCCCGCTTCCTGTGGATGTGGCCCAACGCCAAGATCTCCGTCATGGGCGGCGAGCAGGCCGCCTCGGTCCTCGCGACCGTCAAGCGCGACCAGCTCGGCGACGGGTGGAGCGCGGAGGAGGAAGAGGCGTTCAAGGCCCCGATCCGCGAGCAGTACGAGACCCAGGGCAACGCCTACTACGCGACCGCCCGGCTCTGGGACGACGGGGTCATCGACCCGCTGGAGACCCGGCAGGTCCTCGGACTCGCCCTGACCGCCTGTGCCAACGCGCCGCTGGGGGAGCCCCGGTTCGGCGTCTTCCGGATGTGAGAGGGCCCCAGGAGATGCAGTCCACGGATGTGAGGGGAGCCCAGGAGAGCGTGAGGGGATCCCAGGAGATGCCGTCCATGTTCGACACCGTCCTCGTCGCCAACCGGGGCGAGATCGCGGTCCGCGTCATCCGCACCCTGCGGGAGCTCGGCGTGCGCTCGGTGGCCGTGTACAGCGACGCGGACGCCGGCGCCCGGCACGTGCGGGAGGCGGACACGGCGGTGCGGATCGGCCCGCCGCCGGCCTCCGAGTCGTACCTGTCCGTGCCCGCCCTGCTCGACGCCGCCCGCCGCACCGGCGCGCGGGCCGTGCACCCCGGGTACGGCTTCCTCGCGGAGAACGCGGAGTTCGCACGGGCCTGCGCGGAGGCGGGGCTCGTCTTCATCGGTCCGCCCGCCGGGGCGATCGCCCTGATGGGCGACAAGATCCGGGCGAAGGAGACCGTGGCGGCGGCGGGCGTCCCCGTCGTCCCGGGCGCCTCCGGCCCCGGACTGGCCGACGCGGCCCGGGAGCTGGGCGCGCCCGTGCTGCTCAAGCCGAGCGCGGGCGGCGGCGGCAAGGGCATGCGGCTCGTGCGGGACCTGGCGGTCCTGGACGAGGAGATCGCGGCGGCCCGGCGCGAGGCCCGCTCCTCCTTCGGCGACGACACGCTCCTGGTGGAGCGGTGGATCGACCGGCCCCGGCACATCGAGATCCAGGTCCTCGCGGACGCCCACGGGAACGTGGTGCACCTCGGGGAGCGCGAGTGCTCGCTCCAGCGCCGCCACCAGAAGATCGTCGAGGAGGCGCCGAGCGTCCTGCTGACCCCGGAGATCCGGGCGGCCATGGGCGCGGCGGCGGTGGAGGCGGCCCGGTCCTGCGGCTACGTGGGTGCGGGCACGGTCGAGTTCATCGTCCCGGGCGGCGACCCGGCCTCGTACTACTTCATGGAGATGAACACCCGGCTCCAGGTCGAGCACCCGGTGACGGAGCTGATCACGGGCCTGGACCTGGTGGAGTGGCAGCTGCGGGTGGCGGCGGGCGAGCCGCTGTCCTTCGCGCAGGAGGACGTCCGCCTGGACGGCTGGGCGATCGAGGCCCGCCTCTGCGCCGAGGACCCGGCCCGGGGCTTCCTGCCGTCGGGCGGCACGGTCCTGTCGCTGCGCGAGCCGCGGGGGAACGGCGTCCGCACGGACTCGGGCCTGAGCGAGGGCACGGAGGTCGGCAGCCTGTACGACCCGATGCTGTCGAAGGTCGTCGTGCACGCCCCGGACCGCCCCACGGCCCTGCGCCGTCTGCGCGCGGCCCTCGCGGAGACGGTGACCCTCGGCGTTCCGACGAACGCGGGCTTCCTGCGCCGCCTCCTCGCCCACCCGGACGTCGTCTCCGGCGCCCTGGACACGGGCCTGGTGGAGCGCGAGGCGGAGGGGCTCGTCCCGAAGGAGGTGCCGGAGGAGGTGTACGCGGCGGCGGCGGCCGTACGGCTCGCGGAGCTGGACCCGGTGCCCCGGGACGGCTGGACGGACCCCTTCTCGGTGCCGAACGGCTGGCGCCTGGGCGGCGCTCCGGCCCCGCTCGCCTTCTCGCTGCGCGTACCGGGCCTGGAGCCCGTCACGGTCGGGGCGCCGCCCGGCGCCCGGGTCACGGACGGTTCGGTGACGGTCGTCGTGGACGGGGTCTCCCACACCTTCCACCGGGCCGGTGCCTGGCTCGGCCGCGACGGCGACTCCTGGCACGTCCTCGACCACGACCCCGTCGAGGCCGCGCTCTCCGGCGCCCGGCACGGTGGGGCCGACACGCTGGCCGCGCCGATGCCCGGCACCGTGACCGTGGTGAAGGTGGCCGTCGGGGACGAGGTGGAGGCCGGGCAGAGCCTGCTGGTGGTGGAGGCGATGAAGATGGAGCACGTCATCTCCGCCCCGCACGCCGGCACCGTCACCGAACTGGACGTCACCCCCGGCACCGCCGTCGCCATGGACCAGGTGCTCGCCGTCGTCGCCCCCCGGGAGGAAGCGTGACCACCGGTCTGCCCATGACCGTCCCCTCCGCCGGGCTCCCCGCGCGGGTCCGCGTCCACGAGGTCGGGGCCCGGGACGGCCTCCAGAACGAGAGGACGGCCGTCCCGACGGAGGTGAAGGCGGAGTTCGTCCGGCGCCTCGCCGCCGCCGGGCTGGACACCGTCGAGGCGACCAGCTTCGTCCACCCCAAGTGGGTGCCCCAGCTGGCCGACGCCGAGGAGCTGTTCCCGCTCGTCCGCAACCTCCCGGTCCGCCTCCCGGTGCTCGTCCCGAACGAGCGCGGCCTCGACCGGGCCCTCGCGCTCGGCGCCCGGGAGATCGCCGTCTTCGCCTCGGTCACCGAGTCCTTCGCGAAGGCCAACCTGAACCGGACCGTGGACGAGTCCCTCGCCCTCTTCGCGCCGGTCGTCGTCCGGGCCGTGGAGGCCGGTCTGAAGGTCCGCGGCTACCTGTCGATGTGCTTCGGGGACCCCTGGGAGGGTCCCGTCCCGGTCGGGCAGGTCGTCCGGGTCGCCAAGGCGCTCGCCGACATGGGCTGCGACGAGCTGAGCCTGGGCGACACCATCGGCGTCGCCACCCCCGGCCACGTGGAGGCGCTGCTCACCGCGCTGAACGAGACGGGCGTCCCCACCTCCCGCCTCGCCGTGCACTTCCACGACACCTACGGACAGGCCCTGTCCAACACCCTGGCCGCGCTGCGGCACGGGGTGACCACGGTCGACGCCTCCGCCGGCGGCCTCGGCGGCTGCCCGTACGCGAAGAGCGCGACCGGCAACCTCGCCACCGAGGACCTCGTGTGGATGCTCGACGGTCTCGGCATCGAGACCGGGGTCGATCTGGCCGCCCTCACCGCCACGAGCGTGTGGATGGCCGGACAACTGGGCCGACCCAGCCCGTCCCGCACCGTCCGCGCCCTCTCCCACCAGGAGTGACGACAGCCATGTCCCTCGATCACCGGCTCTCCGCCGAGCACCAGGAACTCCGCCGCACCGTCGAGGCGTTCGCCCACGACGTGATCGCGCCGAAGATCGGCGACTACTACGAGCGGCACGAGTTCCCGTACGAGATCGTCCGCGAGATGGGCCGCATGGGCCTCTTCGGGCTGCCGTTCCCCGAGGAGTACGGCGGCATGGGCGGCGACTACCTGGCCCTCGGGGTCGTCCTGGAGGAGCTGGCCCGGGTCGACTCCTCGGTGGCCATCACCCTGGAGGCGGGCGTCTCGCTGGGCGCGATGCCCCTGTACCTGTTCGGCACCGAGGAGCAGAAGCGGGAGTGGCTGCCGAGGCTGTGCGCCGGGGAGCTCCTGGGCGCGTTCGGCCTGACCGAGCCGGGCGCGGGCTCGGACGCGGGCGGCACCCGGACGACGGCCGTGCGCGACGGCGACCACTGGGTCATCAACGGGTCCAAGTGTTTCATCACCAATTCGGGTACGGACATCACCGGCCTGGTGACGGTCACGGCGGTCACCGGCCGCAAGCCCGACGGCCGCCCGCTGATCTCCTCGATCATCGTCCCGTCCGGCACCCCCGGCTTCACCGTCGCCGCCCCGTACTCCAAGGTCGGCTGGAACGCCTCGGACACCCGCGAGCTGTCCTTCGACGACGTCCGGGTCCCGGTGGAGAACCTGCTCGGCCAGGAGGGCCGGGGATACGCGCAGTTCCTCCGCATCCTGGACGAGGGCCGGGTCGCCATCGCGGCGCTCGCGACGGGCCTCGCGCAGGGCTGTGTGGACGAGTCCGTGAAGTACGCGAAGGAACGTCACGCCTTCGGTCGCCCGATCGGGGACAACCAGGCCGTCCAGTTCAAGATCGCGGACATGGAGACCCGGGCGCACATGGCCCGGATCGGCTGGCGGGACGCGGCCTCCCGCCTGGTCCTGGGCGAGCCGTTCAAGAAGGAGGCGGCCATCGCGAAGCTGTACTCCTCCACGGTGGCGGTGGACAACGCCCGGGAGGCGACCCAGATCCACGGCGGCTACGGCTTCATGAACGAGTATCCGGTGGCCCGGATGTGGCGCGACTCGAAGATCCTGGAGATCGGTGAGGGCACCAGCGAGGTCCAGCGGATGCTGATCGCCCGGGAGCTGGGCCTGCCGGCCTGACCCGGCCCCGGACCCGGAAGCCCTGAAGGCCCCGGACACCCCGGGCGCCCGGACTCCCCGCGGCCGTCCGCCGCCCCCCGGCCGGGGCGGTGGGCGGCCGCGGGCGTTCCGGGCCCCCGCCCCGCACCGCCCTCGTCCGGTCACGCCGCCGTGTCCGGTCACGCCGCCGTGTCCGGGTCCCGCCCCGCGCCGCCCGCGTCCGTCACCAGGGCCACGTACTCGACCGTCACGGCGAAGGTGTCGTGGCCGGTCGCCGTCGCGTGCGCCAGGCACTCGACGTTCACGCCCGGCGGCACGGCCGTGGGCGGCGTCCCCCAGCCGCACCCGCCGTCCAGGCAGTGGGCCGTGGCGACGGTCTCGCCGCGCGGGTGCGGCCCGATCCGGCGCGTCGGGGGCGCCGCCTCCACGGCCGCCCCGGGCACCGGCGCGCTCACGGCCGCCCCTCCGGCGGCGCGGAGTCCCTGAGCGTCATCTTCGGCGGGTCGTGCGGGTGGTTGCGGATCTCCACCACGCAGTCCACGGCCGCCGACTCGTCGTGCTGCGGCCCCCGCCGCATGTAGTGGTCGAACCAGCTCACCAGGTGCGCGCAGGGCGTGCACCCCGGGGCCGGTTCCGGCCGGGGGCGGAGGCCGTGGTCGGCGGAGAGCACGACCGGGGGCACGCGCGTGGTGAGGATGCGGATGCTCGCCCACTCCCCCTCGGTCGGCGCCCGCAGGTCCTCGGGCGTCGCGGCCCACTCGGCCCCGCCACCCGGCGGACGTACGTACACCCGCCCGTCCTCCCTGCGCGTGACCTCGCCGAGGCGGACCGTTCCCCGGCCGGCGTCGGCCACGAAGGCGCCGGTGGAGGGGAAGGGCGGGGACTGGCCAGGGGGTGGGGGGACGTCCTGCACGGGCACGTTCGCTCCTCTCCGTAGTGAATCCACTACCAGGGGTGCCCAGCGTGGACTAGAGTCGGCCTCCTCTTCAACTAGGCAGCCCCGAAGGACAAGTCGTGGTCAATCGCAAGGAGTTGCGGCCGGAGTCCAGCCCGCAGGCGGCCTACGGGGCCCATCTGCGCAGGCTGCGCGAGGAACGGGTCTGGACCCAGGAGGACCTGGCCGGACCCATGGGGTGCTCCAGTCAGCACATCTCCGCGGTCGAAACCGGCCGTAAACCGCCGACCCTGCCGTTCTCACGCCGCGCCGACCAGGTCTTCGGCCTGGTCGGCAGCAAGGAGTCGTTCGAGCGCGAGTGGCGCGAGATGCGGCACGGCGTGCTGCTGGAGGGCTTCCCGGAGTTCGTCGGGTACGAGGGCCGGGCGGTCGAGATCCGCCTGTTCGAGATCGGCATCGTCCCGGGTCTGCTGCAGACCCCGGAGTACGCGCGCGTCCTGGCGAACAGCGCGGTGAAGCGGGGGTCCATCACCCCCGAGCAGGCCGACGAACGCGTCGCGGTCCTGGCCACACGCCAGGCGGCACTGGATCGGCCCCAGTCCCCCATGGTCTTCCTGGTGATGGACGAGAGCTGCATCCGGAGGCCCATCGGGGGCCACAAGGTGATGGACGCCCAGTTGGAACGGCTCGTGGAGTTCGCGGAGAGCCCCAACTCACTGCTTCAGATCGCCCCGTACGCCATAGGGGAGCGCCGCACGTTCGACCTGCCGGTCACCCTGCTCACCCTCGCCGACCGGTCGGTGGTCTGCTACGCCGAGTCACAGGCGCAGGGGCACCTCGACCGCGAAATGACGTCCGTGGTCCCCATGTTGACGGCCTACCATCAGCTTCAGGCCGCATCGCTCTCCCAGGCGGAATCCGTGGCCATGATCCAAGAAGCGCGAAAGGGCACCCCGTGACGACCGCATCCCCCCAGTGGTTCAAGTCCTCGTACAGCAACAACGGCGGCCAGTGCGTCGAGGTCGCCGTCAACCTCGTCCCCTCGCGCGGCACCGTCCCCGTCCGTGACTCCAAGGACCTGAACGGACCGGTTCTGGGCTTCCGCGCCGACGCCTTCTCCTCTTTCGTGGGAAGCGTCAAGACCGGAGAGTTCGGCGCCGTCTGATCGCCGGGCGGCCCCGCCGACCGAAAGGACGCCCATGACGACCGACGAGACCCCCCGCTGGTTCACGTCCTCGTACAGCGACAACGGCGGCAACTGCGTCGAGGTCGCCGTCAACCTCGTCCCCTCGCGCGGCACCGTCCCCGTCCGTGACTCCAAGGTCCCGGGCGGGCCGGTCCTGGTCCTCGGCGCCGCCGCCTTCGCCGCCTTCGTGGAGGGCGTGGGGCGCGAGGGATCCGGCGCCGCCTGACGGGCCGCCCCCAGCACGCCAGACGCCCGGCCGGGAAGTTCCGGCCGGGCGTCTCGCGTGCGCGTACGGGTCACTCCGCCGGCCAGGGCACCTCGGGCGAGCGGTACCAGTCGATGCCCAGCGCCTCGAAGCGCGGCGCCTGCTCCGCGAGGCGGACCTTGTACGTCTCCCAGTCGTGGGTCGCGGCCGGGGACCAGCCCAGTTCCGCGATGCCCGGCAGGCGCGGGAAGGCCATGACGTCGAGGTCGCCGGTGGTGGCCAGGGTCTCCGTCCACAGCGGGGACTCGACGCCCCGGACGGCGCTCTCGGGGACGCCGGGCAGATAGGACGCCGGGTCCCAGTCGTACGACCTGCGGACCTCGACGTACCCGGCCCAGGAGAGCCCGAGGCGGGTCTCCTTCGTGTACTTCATGTCGAGGTAGGTGCGGTCGGCGGGCGAGAGGATCAGGCCGGTGCCGTTCCGCGCGGCGGCGGCGACCCGCTCCTTCTCGGCGGCCGGGGTGCGGTCGAGGCCCCAGTACTGGACGAGGGCGCCCTTCGCGGGGGTCGTCCCGGTGAGCTGGTGCCAGCCGACGACGGTCTTGCCGTACTTGGCGACGACCGGCTGCACCCGGTCCATGAAGGCCACGTAGTCGGCGTGGCTGGTGGAATGGGCCTCGTCGCCGCCGATGTGGAGGTAGCGGCCGGGGGTGAGCGCGGCGATCTCCCGGACCACGTCGTCCACGAAGTCGTACGTGACGTCCTTGGGCACGCACAGGGAGCTGAAGCCGACCTTGGTGCCGGTGTAGAGGGGCGGGGCGACGCCGTCGCAGTTGAGTTCGGCGTAGGAGGAGAGGGCCGCGTTGGTGTGGCCCGGCATGTCGATCTCCGGGATCACCTCCTGGTAGCGGGAGGCGGCGTACCGGACGATCTCCTGGTACTGCTCCTTGGTGTAGAAGCCGCCGGGGCCGCCGCCGACCTCGGTGGAGCCGCCGTGGGTGGTGAGCCGGGGCCAGGAGTCGACGGCGATGCGCCAGCCCTGGTCGTCGGAGAGGTGCAGGTGGAGGGTGTTCACCTTGTAGAGGGCGAGCTGGTCGATGTACCGCTTCACCTCGTCCACGGTGAAGAAGTGGCGGGCGACGTCGAGCATGGCGCCCCGGTAGGCGTAGCGCGGGGTGTCGGTGACGGTGCCGCCCGCGACCTTCCACGGCCCGGCCTGGACGCTGTCGCGCTCGACGGCGGAGGGGAGCTGCTGACGCAGGGTCTGGATGCCCCGGAAGAGCCCGGCGTGGCGGCGGGCGGTGACGGTGAGGCCCTCGGGCGCGGAGCTGAGCCGGTACCCCTCGTCGCCGAGGGCGGTGTCGGTGGGACTGATCCGGAGCCGGATGCCGCCCCGGGCCGCCTGGTCGTCCACGACGGGCAGCGGGAGGCCGGTGGCGGGGCGGAGCAGTCCGGCGAGGTAGCGGCCGAGGTCCTGGGACTCCCGGGAGCGCGTGTCCACCCCGATGCGGGTGGTGGTGGTGAGCGTGTAGGGCTCGCCCCGGGGGGAGACGGAGGCGGGCACGGGGACGATCCGGCCGAGCGGGCGGACCTCGGGCTCGGCGGCGGCCCGCCGGCCGGCCGCCTTGCCGTCGTCCCCGCCGTCGGCGGCGGCCTCGCCGCACCCGACGCCGGCGGTCGCCAGCAGGAGGAGGGAACCGATCAGGCGCGGAATCCTTCGGCGCGGGATCCGTCGGTACGAGGTCCTTCGGTGCGGAGTGGTCAGGCGCTGTCTCACGGGCGGGCTCCCCTTCGGGTGAACGACGCGTCTGTCGTCTTCTTATATCCGAACCGGCTCTTTGCGTACCGCACCGGTCACCAGGAGGTGCGGTCTAGGCCAATCGCCGCAATCGGCGGTGTGATCTTCCCGTCCCTGCCCGATTCCGGGCAGGAATCTTGCGTAAAGCGACGAGGACCCCTCAATATTCACGGGTGCTCGAACGCCGTCCGTCGCACGACGACCTCATCGACCATCTGGTCCGCAGCACCGCGCTCCAGCGCGGTGAGGCCGCCCGGGTGGTGCTCGACGTGCTGGCGTACTTCGACGAGACGACCGAGGCGTTCGTCCGCCGCCGCCACCGCGAACTGCAGGCCGGCGGCGCGGTGAACGCCGAGATCTTCGAACGGATCGCGGCGGAACTGCCGCACCGGGCCGTGTCCCCGCCGGAACTCTCGCTCCGGCAGCTCCGCCGGATCGTCTACGGCTGAGCACGGAACGAGCGGAACGACCGGAACGGCCCGGACGGCCGAGTACGTCCACTGACTTGGAGGGGTTTCACCTTTATGTGCGGAATCGTCGGTTACATCGGTAAGCGTGACGTGGCCCCGCTGCTGCTCGAGGGCCTGCAGCGCCTGGAGTACCGCGGGTACGACTCGGCCGGCATGGTCGTCACCAGCCCGAAGGCCGGCGGCCTGAAGATGGTGAAGGCCAAGGGCCGCGTCCGCGACCTGGAGGCCCGCGTCCCCAAGCGCTTCACCGGCACCACCGGCATCGCCCACACCCGCTGGGCGACCCACGGCGCCCCCAGCGACGTCAACTCGCACCCGCACATGGACCCCGAGAACAAGGTCGCCGTCGTCCACAACGGCATCGTGGACAACGCCGCCGAGCTGCGCGCCAAGCTGGAGGCCGAGGGCGTCGTCTTCGCCTCCGAGACCGACACCGAGGTCATCACCCACCTCGTCGCGCGCTCCGAGGCCGAGACCCTCGAGGAGAAGGTCCGCGAGGCCCTGAAGGTCATCGAGGGCACCTACGGCATCGCCGTGATGCACGCCGACTTCAACGACCGCATCGTGGTCGCCCGCAACGGCTCCCCGGTCATCCTCGGCATCGGCGAGAAGGAGATGCTCGTCGCCTCCGACGTCGCCGCCCTGATCGCCCACACCCGCCAGGTCGTCACCCTGGACGACGGCGAGATGGCCACCCTCAAGGCCGACGACTTCCGCACGTACACCACCTCCGGCGCCACCACCACCGCCACCCCGGAGACCGTCGAGTGGGAGGCCGCCTCCTACGACATGGGCGGCCACGACACCTTCATGCACAAGGAGATCTCCGAGCAGCCCGACGCGGTCGACCGCGTGCTGCGCGGCCGGATCGACGACCGCTTCTCCACCGTGCACCTGGGCGGCCTGAACCTGGACCCGCGCGAGGCCCGCACCATCCGCCGCATCAAGATCCTCGGCTGCGGCACCTCGTACCACGCCGGCCTCATCGGCGCCGGGCTCATCGAGTCCATGGCCCGCATCCCCGCCGACGCCGAGCCGGCCTCGGAGTTCCGCTACCGCAACCCGGTCGTGGACCCCGACACCCTCTACATCGCCGTCTCCCAGTCCGGCGAGACCTACGACGTGCTCGCCGCCGTCCAGGAGCTCAAGCGGAAGGGCGCCCGCGTCCTCGGCGTCGTCAACGTCGTCGGCTCCGCCATCGCCCGCGAGGCCGACGGCGGCGTGTACGTCCACGCCGGTCCCGAGGTCTGCGTCGTCTCCACCAAGTGCTTCACCAACACGGTGACCGCCTTCGCCCTGCTCGCCCTGCACCTCGGCCGCATCCGCGACCTGTCCGTCACCGACGGCAAGCGGATCATCGAGGGCCTGCGCCGCCTCCCCGCCCAGATCGAGGAGATCCTCAAGGGCGAGGACGAGATCAAGCGGCTCGCCGCGGAGTACGCGGGCGCCCAGTCGATGATGTTCATCGGGCGCGTGCGCGGCTACCCGGTCGCCCTGGAGGCCTCCCTGAAGCTCAAGGAGATCTCCTACATCCACGCCGAGGCGTACCCCGCCTCCGAGCTGAAGCACGGCCCGCTCGCCCTCATCGAGCCCGCCCTGCCGACGGTCGCGATCGTCCCCGACGACGACCTCCTGGAGAAGAACCGCGCCGCCCTGGAGGAGATCAAGGCCCGCAGCGGCCGCATCCTCGCGGTCGCCCACCAGCCGCAGGAGAAGGCCGACCACACCATCGTGGTCCCGAAGAACGAGGACGAGCTGGACCCGATCCTCATGGGCATCCCGCTCCAGCTCTTCGCGTACCACACCGCCCTCGCCATGGGCCGCGACATCGACAAGCCGCGCAACCTGGCCAAGTCCGTCACGGTCGAGTAGCGGGACCCCGGGCCTGTCCCCCGGACCCGCCGCCGGGCCTGTCCCCCGGCGCCGCCCGACCTGACACACGACGGTCCCCGTGCACACACCTCCCGTGCACGGGGACCGTCGTGCTTCCCGGAACAGCCGGAACCACCGGGGCTACGGGGCTACGGGGCTACGGGGCTACGGGGCTACGGGGCTACGGGGCTACGGGATGACGATGACGGGCCGGCGGGCGCGGCGCGCCAGGCGCCCGGCCACCGAGCCGAAGATCCGCCCGACGATCCCGTGCGTGGAGCCGACCACGATCGCGTCGGCCGAGTACTCGCGGCCGACCTCCTCCAGCTCGTGGCAGATGTCCCCGCCGCGCTCGACCAGGATCCACGGCACCTCGGCGAGGTAGTCGGCGCAGGCCAGCTCCAGGCCCAGGACCTCGGTGCGGTGGTCGGGCACGTCGACGAAGACGGGGGGCTCGCAGCCCGCCCACACCGTGGTGGGCAGCCGGTTGGCCACGTGCACGATGATCAGGCCCGAGCCGGAGCGGCGGGCCATGCCGATGGCGTACGCGAGGGCGCGCTCACTGGACGTGGAGCCGTCGAAGCCGACGACGACCCCGTGCCGGAAGGCCGGGTCGCAGGCGTGACGTGGCTGTTCTACCGCCAGGGGGTCGACCGTGGAGTCGGCGACGCGCTCGCGGTCCGCGGGTTCGAAGAATTCGTGACCGGCCATCGGTGTCTCGGCGAAGAGGGTCCTCGTGAGAAGGGACGGGAAAGGGGTGAGGGACGGCGGGAGAGCGGAGCCGTGTCCGGGAATGGTCTTCCCCTCCTCATACCCCCAAGGGTACGGCGCCACTCCTCTCCTGCCCAGGGGCCGCCGCGCGGTGCCCGGCGCGCACACCGCTCGCGCGGCGTTCCAGGGAGCATGCACGAGCGGTTCGGGATCTGGCAATGCCGCTTGTGTCCTACAGGCGTCCGGTCGCGCCCCGCGGCCGTCCGTACGCGGACCGGACGGGGGCCGGACGGGGCCCGAGGGGGTGCGGGGGCGGTGCGACCGGGAGTGACCGGAGCGCTCCCTTCCTCGTTGCCACGGGACCGCCCCGCCGCGGGGAGGCCGTCCGCGACCGCGCCGCCGACCGCCGCCGGCCGCCGCCGTCCGGTGCCGGACCCGCCCCGACGGGCCTCCGGGAGGGGCCGGGGAGGGCTCCGAGCCGGCCCGGAGCCCCTTCGAGTTGACAGGCTCGCACACCCGCTCCCATACGTTTTCAGCCAACTTCCACCGCCTGGCGCGTCCTTGGCGTAACGATTGGCCAACCCCGGCGCCCGTAGCGGGGAAACCCCTGCCCCGAGGGGGCACACCCCCCGCCGACCGGGGCGTTCGCCGCCCGGGCCGACACGGCGCGGCGCCCCGGAGGCGACGGTTCCCGATCGATCGCTTCGCGCCAAGTTGCCTTGTCGACAATCCACCGGTTCGAGAACGTGGCACGCCGGCGTCACGGGACGCAGTAGATTCGATCATGGGTACCGAGGACTGGGGTCTCGTGCAGAACCGAGGGGAAACGTGCAGGTGCGACACGACCAGGGAGACGCGAACACCGAGGGGGGCTTAGCGTCATGAGCCAGGACTCCGCAGTACCGGAGGCCGCACGGAGACTGTCCGGACGGCGCCGTCGCGAAGTCGTCGCGGTGCTGCTGTTCAGCGGCGGCCCCATCTTCGAGAGCTCCATCCCGCTCTCCGTGTTCGGCATCGACCGCCAGGACGCCGGAGTGCCACGTTACCGGCTGCTCGTCTGCGCCGGTGAGGAGGGCCCGCTGCGGACCACCGGCGGACTCGAACTCACCGCGCCGTACGGCCTGGAGGCCATCGGCCGGGCGGGCACCGTCGTCGTCCCGGCCTGGCGGTCGATCACCTCGCCGCCGCCGCCGGAGGCGCTCGACGCGCTCCGTCGCGCGCACGAGGAGGGGGCCAGGATCGTCGGGCTGTGCACCGGGGCGTTCGTCCTCGCGGCGGCCGGACTGCTCGACGGCCGGCCGGCGACCACGCACTGGATGTACGCGCCGACGCTCGCCAAGCGCTACCCGTCGGTCCACGTGGACCCCCGGGAGCTCTTCGTGGACGACGGGGACGTCCTGACCTCCGCCGGCACCGCGGCCGGAATCGACCTGTGCCTGCACATCGTGCGGACCGACCACGGCACCGAGGCCGCGGGCGCGCTCGCGCGCCGGCTGGTCGTCCCGCCGCGGCGCAGCGGCGGTCAGGAGCGCTACCTCGACAGGTCTTTACCCGAGGAGATCGGCGCCGACCCGCTGGCCGAGGTCGTCGCCTGGGCCCTGGAGCACCTCCACGAGCAGTTCGACGTGGAGACCCTGGCCGCGCGCGCCTACATGTCGCGGCGGACCTTCGACCGCCGGTTCCGCTCGCTCACGGGCTCGGCCCCGCTCCAGTGGCTGATCACCCAGCGGGTGCTCCAGGCGCAGCGGCTCCTCGAAACCTCCGACTACTCGGTGGACGAGGTGGCGGGCCGGTGCGGCTTCCGCTCCCCCGTGGCGCTGCGCGGCCACTTCCGGCGCCAGCTCGGCTCCTCCCCGGCGGCCTACCGGGCGGCGTACCGCGCCCGCCGGCCGCAGGGCGACATCGGCACGGCGGTGCTCGACCCGGTCGTGCCCGCCCAGGTCCCGGCCGGCGTCCGGCGCCCGGCCCCGCAGGAGCAGGGGAAGCCGGGGGCCGACGTCTACGCCCCCGGGCGCGCCTCGCTCCCGGGCCAGCGCAGCGCTCCGTAACGAGGACCCGCGCGGTCACGAGCCGCGCACCGCGGGGGGGGGGGGGGGGGGGGGGGGGGGGCGCGCGGCCGCCCCCCCCGCCGCCCCCCCCCCCCCCCCCACCCCCCCCCGCCCCC
>NZ_JBIAUG010000008.1:0-269945 GCF_042892575.1 Streptomyces sp. NPDC001744 | reverse complement strand
ACTCTATCAGATCTTTCCGATCCGATTTCCCCGGTGCTTTCCGGTCCCATTCGCTTTCGCTCCGGGCCCTTCCGGCGGTTCCGACTCTATCAGATTCATTTCGGCCGACCCAATCGGTGGCTTTCGTGATTCGGATAGGAATCGAAGTGACTCCGTGGAATTGATTTCCGTTCGGAGCGATTCAGACTTTACTTGATTGCTGCCGAGCTGTCCAGCTCCAGGCAACCGTTCAAATCTACCTCCCCGCGAACGCCGTGTCAACGGCTTTTGCGGGCACCGGAGGAGACTAGCAGCTCGACGGGGCCGTACGCACATCGGCCGCAGGGGAGGCGTGGCGCTGTGCTCGGGCTCTTCCGGTCAGGGAAAGACCGAGGGCGGGGTGTCCAGGTCTTCGAGTTCGATGCCGGGAGCCGCGAGGACCACGTCGCCGGCGATGTGGACGGTGTGCCGTTCACCCGTGTCCAGGGTGCTGACCTGGTACTCGTCCACGGTCAGGGGGCCGTTGTCAGTGGGGTGCGCTTCACTCCTCAACAGCACCCAGGACTGGTCGACCGTGAGGGGGGCGAGCACCGGGGCCGTGAAGGCGACGAGCCTGACGCGGGTCTCGGGGGAATCGGGGGTGAGACGCAGGAGTCGCGTGAGGGCGACGAGGAACGCCGGGGACGTGCCGGTGAAGGCGTGGGCGCGCACGTTGCCTTCGGTGGCGTGGGTTCCGGTGGGGTCCGTGCGGACCCAGCTGACGCCGTCGAGGGCCGCGCCGCGGACCTGCCAGTCGGTGGCGTGCAGTTCGAGTCGGAGGGGGCGGCCGAGCGCGTCGACGGTCAGGTCGACGGAGCCTCCGTGACCGCCGGAGGGGGTGGTGGTCTGCGAGACGTAGCGCCAGCCGGAGGGGCCGGGCGCGCAGTGGAAGTGTTCTTCGCCGAGGGGGGTGTGATCGTGCGGGTCATGGAGCGAATAACGGCCGCGGGGCATGGGTCGGTCCTCGGGAGGGAGCGCTTCCAGGAGCGTTGACGGGGGCTGAACGGGGCAGGCCCCCCGGCACGGGGGTGCGGGGGGCCTGCCCGAGTACTCGTTCCCCGGGGACGTCCTTCGTGGAGGCGTCCCCGGGCGGGGTCCGGTACCGCTGTCCGGGACGGCGTCGCGTCAGCGCGCGGGCGCCGCCGGCCGGGACATCAGTAGCGGTAGTGGTCGGGCTTGTACGGGCCCTCGACCTCGACGCCGATGTAGGCGGCCTGCTCCGGGCGCAGGGTCGTCAGCTTGACGCCCAGCGCGTCCAGGTGGAGACGGGCGACCTTCTCGTCCAGGTGCTTCGGCAGCACGTAGACGTCGGTCGGGTACTCCTCCGGCTTCGTGAAGAGCTCGATCTGGGCCAGGGTCTGGTCCGCGAAGGAGTTCGACATCACGAAGGAGGGGTGGCCGGTGGCGTTGCCCAGGTTCAGCAGACGGCCCTCGGACAGCACGATGAGGACCTTGCCGTCGGGGAAGGTCCAGGTGTGGACCTGCGGCTTGACCTCGTCCTTGACGATGCCCGGGATCTGCGCGAGACCGGCCATGTCGATCTCGTTGTCGAAGTGGCCGATGTTGCCCACGATGGCCTGGTGCTTCATCCGGGCCATGTCACCGGCCATGATGATGTCCTTGTTGCCGGTGGTGGTGATGAAGATGTCGGCCGTCTCCACCACGTCGTCCAGGGTCGTGACCTGGTAGCCGTCCATCGCCGCCTGGAGCGCGCAGATCGGGTCGATCTCGGTGATGATCACGCGGGCGCCCTGGCCGCGCAGGGACTCGGCGCAGCCCTTGCCGACGTCGCCGTAGCCGCAGACGACGGCCGTCTTGCCGCCGATGAGGACGTCGGTGGCGCGGTTGATGCCGTCGATCAGGGAGTGGCGGCAGCCGTATTTGTTGTCGAACTTCGACTTCGTCACGGCGTCGTTCACGTTGATCGCCGGGAACAGCAGCGTTCCGTCGCGGTGCATCTCGTACAGGCGGTGGACGCCCGTCGTGGTCTCCTCGGTCACGCCGCGGATCTCGGACGCCAGCCGGGTCCACTTCTGCGGGTTCTCGGTGAGGGTGCGGTTGAGGAGACGCAGGATGTGGGCGTACTCCTCGCTGTCCGCGGTGGCCGGGTCCGGAGCGGAGCCCGCCTTCTCGAACTCGACGCCCTTGTGGACGAGGAGGGTGGCGTCACCGCCGTCGTCCAGGATCATGTTCGGGCCGCCGGTGGGCGTGTTCGGCCAGGTCAGGGCCTGCTCGGTGCACCACCAGTACTCCTCGAGGGTCTCACCCTTCCAGGCGAAGACCGGAACGCCCTGGGGGTTCTCCGGGGTGCCGTTCGGGCCGACGGCGATGGCCGCGGCGGCGTGGTCCTGGGTGGAGAAGATGTTGCAGGAGGCCCAGCGGACCTCGGCGCCGAGGGCGACGAGGGTCTCGATGAGCACGGCGGTCTGCACGGTCATGTGCAGGGAGCCGGTGATCCGGGCGCCGGCCAGCGGCTGCTGCTCGGCGTACTCGCGGCGGATCGACATCAGGCCGGGCATCTCGTGCTCGGCGAGGGTGATCTCCTTGCGGCCGAAAACGGCCAGGGAGAGGTCGGCGACCTTGAAGTCCTGGTGGGCGACAGTCGTCATGACGGGGCTGCTCCTCGTGGATCGGGTGCGAGGGTCGGTCGGGGCGCCGGGCACCGCGGCGGGCCCCCGGGCATAGGGATGCCCGGGTCCTTCCATGGTGCCGTCGTCGGAGGCCCTCTCTCCCTCGGCCGGTCCCGGGACCGCCCGACCGCCATCAGCAGCGACGTCTGGCTGGTCACGAATCTACACCGACCGGCGCGGCGGGCCACAGTCCGGATCGAGCCGGGGAGGGGGCGCGGGCTGCCCGCGCGGACATGCCGGGGCCCCCGGAGCCGCGGGGTTCCGGGGGCCTCGGTGGAGCGGGCGGGGTCAGTGGCCGGTGCCCCCCGGGGTCGCGGACGGGTCGGCGCCCGCCGCGGCCTCCTTCTCGCTGTAGATGTCCGGCTCCAGGTAGATGACCCGCGCGATGGGGACGGCGGCGCGGATCCGTTCCTCGGCGGCGTCGATGGCGCGCGCCACCTCGGCGGCGGTCTCGTCGTGCCGGACGGCGATCTTGGCGGCGACGAGGAGTTCCTCGGGGCCGAGGTGGAGCGTGCGCATGTGGATGAGGCGGGTGACGGTGTCGCCGTCCACCACGGCCGCCTCGATCTTCCTGACCTCGTCGATGCCGGCGGCCTCGCCGAGGAGCAGCGACTTGGTCTCGGCGGCGAGCACGATCGCGATCAGGATGAGCAGGACGCCGATGCAGAGGGTGCCGATGCCGTCCCAGACGCCGTTGCCGGTGAGGAGGGCCAGGCCGACGCCGCCGAGGGCGAGGACGAGGCCGACGAGGGCGCCGAAGTCCTCCAGGAGGACGACGGGCAGCTCGGGGGCCTTGGCGCGGCGGATGAACTCCTTCCAGGAGAGGTCGCCGCGGAGCGGGTTCGACTCCTTGATGGCGGTGCGGAAGGAGAACGACTCGGCGACGATCGCGAAGACGAGGACGCCGACCGGCCAGTACCACGCCTCGATCTCGTGCGGGTCCTTGATCTTCTCGTAGCCCTCGTAGACGGCGAACATGCCGCCGACGGAGAAGAGCACGATGGAGACGAGGAAGGCGTAGATGTACCGCTCGCGGCCGTAGCCGAAGGGGTGCTGCGGGGTCGCCTCGCGCTGGGCCTTCTTGCCGCCGACGAGCAGCAGGCCCTGGTTGCCGGAGTCCGCGAGCGAGTGGACGCTCTCCGCGAGCATCGAGGACGAACCGCTGAACAGGAACGCCACGAACTTGGCTGCGGCGATCGCGAGGTTGGCGGCGAGCGCCGCCACGATCGCCTTGGTTCCGCCTGACGCGCTCATGGGTGTACGTGGTCCCTTCGTCGGTTCTCCGGCCCGCTGGCCGCCGTTCGGCCGGTCATTGTCGCATCAGGCGACGACGGTGGCGCGGAAGACCGTACCCGCTCCGGACAGGTGGATGCCCTCTCCCGCCGGTACGAAGACCGACTCGCCCGGGGAGAGGGCCGTTCCGCCCACCTGCGGACGGCCCGCGACGGCGAGCAGGACCTGGGGGGTGGGGACGGTGATGTCGGCCGGGGCGGCCCCCTCGGCCCGTACGAAGCGGGAGAGGCGGAACTCGTCGGTCGGGGTCTCGTAGACCTCCTCGCCCTCCGGGGACGCCTCGGGGCGGAGGACGGCCGGGTCGGCCGGCTCGAAGCGGACGACCCTGAGGAGTTCGGGGACGTCCACGTGCTTGGGGGTGAGGCCGCAGCGCAGCACGTTGTCGGAGTTGGCCATGATCTCGACGCCGAGCCCGTCGAGGTAGGCGTGCGGGACGCCCGCGCCGAGGTAGAGGGCCTCGCCGGGCTGGAGCCGTACGTGGTGGAGGAGCATCGCGGCGACGACGCCGGGGTCGCGCGGGTAGTGGTGGGCGAGCGTCGCGTACGGGGCGTGGGCGCCGCCGAGGCGGTCGGCGGCCTCGGCGGCCTCGGTGACGGTGTGCGCCATCTCCTCCGGGTCGGCGGTGAGCAGGGCCGTCAGGACCTCGCGGAGCGCGGCCTCCTCGGGGTGGGCGAGCAGCAGGTCCGCGTACGGCTTGAGGGAGTCGACGCCGAGTCCGGCGATCAGGTCGGCGGCCCGGGCCGGGGCGCGGAAGCCGCAGAACCCTTCGAAGGGGGTGAGGGCGCAGATCAGCTCGGGCTTGTGGTTGGCGTCCTTGTAGGTGCGGTGCGGGGCGTCGACCGGGATGCCGGCGGCCTCCTCCGCGGCGAAGCCCGCGCGGGCCTGTTCGAGGTCGGGGTGGACCTGCAGGGAGAGCGGGGCGCCGGCGGCGAGGACCTTGAACAGGAAGGGGAGGCGCGGGCCGAACTTCTCGACGGTCCGCTCCCCCAGTTCGCGTACGGGGTCGGCGTCGATGAGCAGGTTCAGCGCGCCGCGCCCGGTGCGGGAGGGGGCGCCGGGGTGGGCGCCCATCCACAGCTCGGCCTGGGGCTCGCCGGTGGGGGTGGTGCCGAGCAGTTCCGGGATGGCCGTCGTGGAACCCCAGGCGTAGGGGCGGACGGTGTTGACGAGGCGGTCCATGGTGCCTGCCGGCTCCTCGGGTGGTGGCGGACGTGTGGTGTGTCGGGAGACAGGTGACAGGGGGTGGGTGACGGGCGGGTGTCGGGGCGGTGGACGTGGGCGCCCGTCGCCCGGGAAAACCCGGGAAAAGCGGACGCGGGCCGGGGCGCGGCGCGGGCCGGGCGGGCGGGCGTCCCTGCCGGTACGGCTCCGCGGTCCGGGCGTACGGGCGGGGGCCGGGGTGCGGGGACCGGGACCTACGGGATCGGGGCGGCGGGCCCGAAAAAGTCCACGCCCCGGTCCGGCGGCTCGGGTCCGGGTGTCTACGGGGTCGCGCGGTCCGGGCTGGCCAGGGCCAGGTAGACGGCCGCGAAGTCGGTCACGGCGAGGAGTTCGGCGAGCGTCTCCAGGGCGTCGCCCTCCTCCGGTTCCAGTTCGCTGACGGCCGTGTCGTGGCCGAGGGCCAGTTCCCGGGCGGCGGGGGCGGCGCTGAGGCCGTCGGCCGACCGGTCGCGGAGCAGGACCACCCGGGCGCGCAGGGCCCCCGGCTCCTCGACCCGGTCGCGGAAGAAGTCGTCGGGGTCGGCGCCCGCCGCGTAGCCGCCGGTGAGCAGGACGCCGTGGGCGGGCAGCGCCTCGGGGAGTTCGGCGGCGAGGGCGGGCAGTCCGGCCAGCTCGGCGAGGACGGCGGCGAAGCGCCGGCCGGCCGGGCCCGCCGCGTCGCCCTCGGTCCAGATCAGCGGGAGCGAGTCCGCCAGTTCGGCGGCGAGCGTCTTCGCCGGGTTGCCGTAGGTGGCGACGGCCGGGCCGCAGCGCTCCGCCGTGCGGTCGAGGCGGTCGGCGACCTTCTCCAGGGCCTCCGGCGGCGCCTCCAGGAGGCCCAGGCGGTCGAGGAGGGCGAGCAGCGGGGTGAACAGGGCCCAGAGGGCGCCGGGGCTGGCCGCGATGTTCTCGGCGTACTCGTCGGGGAGTTCGTTGGGGGCGACGGCCATGGGGACGAACAGGCCGTGCGAGCCGCTGACCGCCTCCGCGAGCGGGGAGCCCTGGGGGGCGACGGCGACGACCGTGACGCCCCGGCGGTACGCCTGCTCGGCGAGGAGCGCGAGGCCCGGTTCGGAACCGTCGGTGGTGGGGAGCAGCAGCAGGTCGACCGAGCCGGTCCAGCCGGGCAGCGTCCAGCGCAGGGCGCCGCCGGCGGGGGCGACGCCGGTGGGGCGGAGGCGTACGACGGGGGCGGTGGCTCCGGCGAGGGCGCCGATCAGGTCGGCGACGCCGGTGGCGGCGGTGCCGGGGCCCGCGACGAGGACCGCGCGGGGGCGGCCCTCGGGGCGGAGGTCCGCGATGCCGGCCTCGGCCGCGTGGCGGGCGGCGGTCCGTACCCGTGCGCCGGCCTCGGCGGCGCCGCGGAGGAGACCGCGGCGGTCGGCCAGGGCGAGGTCGTCCGGGGCGTCGAGGAGGTTCTCGTCGAGCATCTGGTGCCTCCCGGGGTGGGTGGGGTTCCCCTGGCGGGCTGCCTCGGGGTGGGGACGGGGCTTCCCCTACGGGGCGCCGCGGCACGTGGTGCCGTGGCCGGGGTGTCCCGGGTGCGGGGCCCGGCGGGGTCGCGGGGCGTGGTGCCGCTCCGGGGCGGACGCGGCGTGTCGTGGTACGGCTCCCGGGACGCGCCCGGCCCGCGTACGGCTCGTTCCGCTCCGGTTCTCCGCCGTACGGGCCGGTGCCGCCCGGCCGTTGTCACCCGGCCGCCGCCGTACGGGCCGCCGGACGCGCCGGTGCGCGGGAGCGTTCCGCGGGCTGCGCCCGGTCGGGCGGGGCCGGTGCCGTGCCCGGCCCCGGCGGGCGTCACCCGGCGGGGGCGGAGGGCCGGTCCGGTCCCCGTGGGGCCGGCGGCCGGCCGCCCCGGGGGCCGCAGGGGCCACGGGGTGACCGGCCCGGCGCCGTCCCCGGGGCGCGGCGGTCACGCCGGGCGGCGGGCCTCGTCGGTGAGGAGGACCGGGATGCCGTCGCGGACCGGGTAGGCGAGGCCGCAGTCGGCCCCCGTGCAGACCAGCTCCGGGTTCTCGTCCGCCGTGCGGTCGTTCAGCGGGGCGTGGCACGCGGGGCAGGCCAGGATCTCCAGGAGGCCGGCTTCGAGCGGCATGGGGTGGTCCCTTCGGACGAACGGTGGTGGTGCTGCCCTTCGGGCCAGGTCAGCCTACCGCCGGGGAACGGGGACGGACCCGTGCCCCGGCGCCCGGCGGGGGGTCAGTCCGCCGCCCGGACCAGGGCGAGGACCTCGTCGCGGACCCGGGCCATGGTGGCCTCGTCGCGGGCCTCGACGTTGAGGCGGAGCAGCGGTTCGGTGTTGGAGGCCCGGAGGTTGAACCACCAGTCCGCGGCGGTCACGGTGAGGCCGTCGAGCTCGTCGAGGGTGATCCCGTCCGCGCCCTCGTACGCCGCCCTGACCCGGGCCGTGCTGGCGGCCTGGTCGGCGACGGTCGAGTTGATCTCGCCGGAGGCGGCGTAGCGGTCGTAGGCGGCGACCAGCTCCGAGAGGGTGCCCTGCTGGCCGCCGAGGGCCGCGAGGACGTGGAGGGCGGCGAGCATGCCCGTGTCGGCGTTCCAGAAGTCCCGGAAGTAGTAGTGCGCGGAGTGCTCGCCGCCGAAGATCGCCCCGGTCTTCGCCATCTCCTCCTTGATGAAGGAGTGGCCGACGCGGGTGCGGACGGCCTCGCCGCCCTGCTCGCGGACGACCTCGGGCACGGACCAGGAGGTGATCAGGTTGTGGATGATCGTTCCGCCGGGGTGCTTGGCGAGTTCGCGGGCGGCGACGAGGGCCGTGATCGCGGACGGGGAGACCGGCTCGCCGCGCTCGTCCACGACGAAGCAGCGGTCGGCGTCGCCGTCGAAGGCGAGGCCGATGTCGGCGCCCTCGGCGCGGACGCGGGCCTGGAGGTCCACGATGTTCTTCGGGTCGAGCGGGTTGGCCTCGTGGTTCGGGAAGGTGCCGTCCAGCTCGAAGTACATCGGGACGGTGTCGAGCGGGAGGCCCGCGAAGACGGTGGGGACGGTGTGGCCGCCCATGCCGTTGCCGGCGTCCACGACGACCTTCAGCGGGCGGATGCCGGTGAGGTCCACGAGCCCCTTGAGGTGGGCGGCGTAGTCGGCGAGGGTGTCCCGCTCGGTGATCGTGCCGGGGGTGGCGGCGGCCTCCGGGGCGCCCTTCTCCGACCACTCCTCGGCGAGGGCGCGGATGTCGGCGAGGCCGCTGTCCTGGCCGACGGGGGCGGCTCCGGCCCGGCACATCTTGATGCCGTTGTACTGGGCGGGGTTGTGGGAGGCGGTGAACATCGCGCCGGGCAGGCCGAGGCTGCCGGAGGCGAAGTACAGCTGGTCGGTGGAGCAGAGCCCGATGAGGGTGACGTCGGCGCCGAGGCTGGCCGCGCCGCGCGCGAAGGCGCCCGCCAGGCCGGGGGACGAGGGGCGCATGTCGTGGCCGACGACGATCGCGTCCGCGTCCGTCACCCGGACGAAGGCGGCGCCGAAGAGTTCGGCGAGCGGCTCGTCCCACTGGTCGGGCACCACCCCGCGGATGTCGTACGCCTTCACGATCTGCGACAGATCGGCAGTCACGGATCCACCCTCCTGAGTCATGGGCACGCGTGTACGGCGCGTGTTGTACGGAACGCCAAAGCTACCCGGAGTGGGGCGGGTGAACCGGGACGGTGGCCGGTTGCGCTCCGTTGTCGTCAGTTGTCGGGAGAACGGAGCACCCTGAGGTGTCCCCGGCGGCCGACCTCCATGGGGTCGCCGCCCCGGCCTCCGCCGCCCTTGCCGCCGGCCTCGGCCGCGCGCTCGTGGGGACGGGCCGCCTCCCGCACCGCGTTGGCGAGGGCCTCGAGGTCGTCGCCGCTGGGGCGGGCCGGGGCGGAGGTGTCGGAGAGCCGCACCACCTCCCAGCCGCGCGGGGCGGTGAGGCGTTCGCCGTGCTCGGCGCACAGGTCGTAGCAGTGGGGCTCGGCGTAGGTGGCGAGCGGGCCGAGGACCGCAGTCGAGTCGGCATAGACGTACGTCAGTGTCGCGACGGCAGGGCGGCCGCACGCGGTGCGCGAACAGCGACGTACAGGGCTCACGGTGTTGGACGGTACCGCACTCTTGAGCGGGCCGCGACGACCCGCCCTCGGGTCACTCCACCGTGTCGCGGTGTGACCTCCGCCATATCGCCGTGGAGACCGGCCGGTCCGACCTGCGGGGAAGGCGGGAAGGGGGTGGGGGGAAAGAGGGCGATCCGGACACTTTGGGATATGAATCCGGTCAATGAGGGCCAGATGGCCGATCGCGATCGGCTGCCGGACCGGGCACGCGGTTGGCCGGAACGCTCAGGTTCCGACAGGCGGTGCGGGAGGCGCTCGGCGGCACGGGAACGCGGGAGGACCGCGCGGACGCGCCCGGCGCCGGAGGGCGAGGAGGGTTACGCTGCGTCAGTGATGGACAGTCCTGTGCCACCGAGCCCTTCGCACCTTCCCGCGGAGCCCCCGGCGGAGCCGCGGGTCCGCCGCCGCGACCGGCACGGCCGCGGGATGCGGGGGCCGGTCGCCCCGCCGCAGGTGCCGCTCTCCACGACCCGTGCCGACACCTTCCGCGACCTGGTGCTGGACTCGGTGGAGCGCCTCGAACGGCGCTGGCCGCAGCTGGCCGACGTCGAGTTCATGGTCCTGGAGGTGCCGCCGCCCGTACCGGGCGACACGGTGCCGCTGGGCGGCTCGGTCCCGGCGGAGAAGAGCGAGCCCGCCCGGGTGGTCGTCTACCGGCGGCCGGTCGAACTCCGCTCCAAGAGCCGGGACGAACGGGCGCTCCTCGTCCACGAGGTGGTCGTGGAGCAGGTCGCGGAACTCCTCGGGCTCTCCCCCGAATCGGTGGACCCCCGGTACGGGCAGGACTGACGCCCGGTACGGGCGGGAGCGGCCTCCGGCCCGTCCGGTCCCGTACGGGGCCTTCCCGGTCCGTACGGGAGCGTCCCCGGTCCGTACGGGAGCGTCCCCGGTCCGTACGGGAGCGTCCCCGCGCCGGGGCCCGGCGCGGTCGCCGGGCTCCGGCGGGCCGTGGCTCAGTCCAGTACGCCCAGGTCCTGGCGGGCCGACGGGACCTCGACCGTGCCCCGGTCGTCGGCGAGGGTCTGGACGGTGAACATCGGGACGCCGTCCCGGGGCACCGCGAGCATCCGGGCCGCGTGCACCGTGCCGCCGGAGACCGGCTCGACGGTCAGCGCGTAGGAGCCCTTGAGCCCCTGGGGGACGAGGTCGGTGAGGGTCGTCGTCGTGCCCGCCTTGACGGTGACCGTCCTCGACACCGGCGTGCCCGCCTCCGAACCGGCCGAGGCCGTGACCTTGACCTGCGCGGCGGCGCCGGGGGCGGTCAGGAAGAGCGTCGACGACCGGGCCCGGTTGTCGGCGGCCGTCGCGCGGGCGGAGATCGCCGCCGCCGCCGGGACGAAGGCCATCTCGGTGTTCGCGCCCTTGCCCCGGACCACCTGGAGGCCCGCCACGACCGGGGTGGCCTTCTTCGGGTCGCTCGGGGTGAGGAGCAGCGAACCCGCCTCGCCCCGGGTGAGGTCCGGCAGGTCGACCGAGGCCGTCATGCCGGACTTCACGTGCAGGGAGCCGGCGCTCGCCGGGACGATCGAGCCGGTCGCGGTGGCGAGCTGGATCTTCAGGTCGGCGTCGTCCTCGCCGGGGGCGAAGGCCACGAGCCGTACGGAGGTGGCGTCGCCCGGGATGCCGGGCAGGACCACGCTGCTCGCCGGGTCGGCCGAGGCGGCGAGCCAGTCGCTGCCGAGCCTGCCGTCGGCGGCGGCGACGGCCGCGGCGACGCGCCCGCTGCGGGTGGTGACGTGGACGGTGACGTCCCGCTGGGCGGTCGCGCCGGTGAGGGTGGGGAGGAGGACCGGGACCGTGGAGCGGGCGGGGACCGGGACGCCCTCGGTGAACTGGGACTTGAGGACGCCCTCGGGGCCGTACAGCTCGATGTCGGCGACGGCCGCCGTGTCGTCCGGGTTGGTGAGGTGGACGTAGTCCTGGCGCTCCTTGGCGGTGGAGGCCGCCGGGAACCAGAAGTCGGTGTCGGGGGCGCCGCAGGCGAGGCCGAGGAGGCCGCGCGCACCGCCCGCCGGGACGGCGGTGGTCTGCTGGACGGTCCAGCCCGGGGCCAGGGCGCCGGTCGCCGAGCCGGTGAGGGCGGGCACGGCCGCGCCGTCGGCCCCGGCGGTGACGGGCTTGCCGGGGGCGGTGACGGTGGCGGGCGCCTGGGGCTTCTTGGCGGCCCCGCCGGCGGCCGACGCGGCGGGCTTCAGGAGGGCCACGGGCCGTCCGGCCCCGCCGGAGCCCGCGTCCTTGCCCGCGTCCGCGCCCGCCGGGGTGTACGAGGTGTAGACGGTCTCGGCCACCTCGGAGCCGCTGGGCACCGGGCAGGCCAGGCTCGCGCGTTCGACCGGCAGCCGGGTGGTGGTCTTCGACGCGGCGGGGGCGGCGGTGCCGCCGGGGGCGGTGAGGGCGGCGAAGCCGGTGACGGCGGCGAGGGCCGTGGCGCCCGCGATCAGGGAGAGGGTCGTGCGCTTCACTGGTTGCTGCTCCCGTCGGGACGCTGCTCGGTCTCGTGGGCCTGCGGGTGCCCGTAGCCGTACCCGTAGGGGTCGTACTGCTGCGGCTGCTCGTACGGCTGCTGCGGGTCGTACCCCTGCCCGCCGTACTGCGGGCCGCCGTACTGCTGCTGGTCGTAACCCTGCTGGTCGTGGCCCTGCCCCTGCGGGGGGTACGCGTACGGCTGCTGCTGCGGGTCGGCCGCGTACTCCTGGTAGTAGCCCTGGTCCGCGTAGGGCTGGGCCTGGGCGTAGGCGGGGTCGTATCCGCCCTGCCACTCCTGGCCCTGCTGCTCCTGGCCCTGTTCCCGGAACCCCTGGTCGTGGGACTGCGGCTCGTGGGACTGCTGGTCGTGGAGCTGCGGCTCGTGGGACTGCTGTTCCGGGATCGGTACCGGGACCGGGACCGGGGACGCTTCGTCCTCCGGTGCCCCGGCCGCCTCCGCCTCGGCGGCGGCGCGCAGACGGCGGGCCCGGCGGCCGTCGCCCTCGGCCGCCTGTGCCGGGATCGCGGGCTCTTCGTCGGGCAGGTCGTCGTCGATCTCACGGCGTCGGCCGGGCAGCGCGAGGACGAGCAGGACGACGGAGAGGGCGACCTGGGTCCAGACCCACGCGGTGTGGGTGAACGGCTCGTCGTACGTGACGTCGAGACGGCCGCCCCCGGTGGGGAGTTCGAAGCCCTGGGCCCAGCCGTCGACGGTGGTCCTCGTCAGCTCCTTGCCGTCGAGGGTGGCGGTCCAGCCCTCGGCGGCGCGGTCGGCGAGGCGCAGGACGCGGCCCGCGGGGCCCGCCGGGATCTCGGTGTGCGCCTCGACGGGTCCGGCGGCGACGGGAACGGCCTTGGCGGTCTCCCCGCCGGCGGCGGCCCCGTCCCCGGCGGCGGGCGGGACGATCATGATCCGGGCGATCTCGCGGTCCACGCGCCACAGGGCGCTGCCGTCGAGCTGGCTGAGGCGGCTGAGGCCGGGGGTGGAGTCCAGGACGCGGCTCACCTGGCGCGGTGCCCCGTCGCGCACGAGGACGTAGCGGACGGCGTAGCCGCTGAGCTCCCGGGTCTGGTCGGCGCCGGACCCGGCGACGAGGCGGGCGACGACCCGGTCGAGGGAGGAGTCGTCCCCCGCGGCGGCGGCGAGTTCGGCGTCGCCGAGGCGGGCGCCGGAGCCGCGGACCAGCGTGTAGGCGACCTCGCCGGGCGTGGAACCGCCGAGGACGAGGGTGCGGGGCTGGTCGCGGGTGCCGCTCTCCTCCGCGACGAAGGCGGGGACCTGGACCGGGTCGCGGCGGGTCAGCGGGCCGTCGGCGCCGCCGATCATCCAGCTCACGGCGGCGACGGCGGGGCCGACGGCGCAGGCGAGGGCGATGAGCGCGGCGACGGGCTGGCGCCAGCCGAAGCCGTGGGCGGCGACGCGGGTGCGGCCCCCCTCGGCGCCGATCATGCCGGCGGCGATGAGGGCGGCTCCGTAGACGAGGGTGGCGGGTCCGGCCCAGCCGGTGCCGCCCGCGCCGTTGGAGAGGGCGGCGAGGAGGAGTCCGGCGAGGGCGGCGGCCCAGGCGGCGTGGACGGCGAGCCGGCGCTCCTCGCGCAGCAGCCCGGCGAGGCCCGCGAGGACGAGGCCGGCCAGGAGCAGGCCACCGGTGGTGCCGGGGCCGCCGGGGCTGGTGCCGAGCAGGTCGAGGGCGGTGGCGGTGCCCGTGCGCAGATCGACGCCCGCCTCGCGCAGGAACGCGGAGGGGCTGGTCAGGAGGGTGAGCGACCAGGGGGCGAGGACGAGCAGCGGGGTGCCGGTGGCGGCGAGGAACCGGAGTCCGTACGCGGTGATGTCGGAGCGGCGCACGGCGAGGACGCCGAGGCCGAGGAGGACGGCGAGCGGCCAGACGACCGGGGTGAAGGCCGTCGTGAGGGTGAGCAGGAAGGCGTAGGCCCAGGTGGCGCGCCAGCTGCCCCGGTCGGGCCGGTTGAAGCCGTGGGCGGCGACGGCGGCGCGGGCGGCCGGCGGGAGCAGGATCGCGAGGACGGCGGTGCCGAGGCGGCCGGTGGCGAGGGCGCCGGTGACGGCGGGCAGGAAGGCGTACGCGACGGAGCCCCAGGCGCGCAGGAGCCGGGACTCGACGATGCCCCGGGAGGCGAAGTACGCGGTGAGGCCGGCGAGCGGGACCGAGCAGACGAGCAGCAGGGTCAGCGCGGTGGAGGTGGAGCCGAGGAACAGCGCGGAGAGCACGGCCAGGACGGCGAGGTACGGCGGGGCGGCCTGGGTGCCGCCGGTGCCGAGGGCGTGCCAGGCGTCGGCGTACCGGGACCAGAGGCCGGAGACGGTGTCGGGGGCGGGCAGCAGGGCGCCGCCGGCCAGCGAGCCGCCGGCGAAGAGGTCGCGGCAGGCGACGAGGGAGACGGCGAGGAGGAGGGCGAAGAGGACGGGCCCGGGTTTGCGGGCGATCTTCTTGAGCCGGGCGAACTGCTCGATCTCCAGGTAGTCGGCGTCGTCGCCGCCGGGGCCCGACTCGACGACGCCGCGCCGGGAGCCGCCGGATTCGGCCTCGCCGCCGCCGACGTTGGCGGTGAGCTGTTCGAGGGCGGCGCGGACGGTGGCGCCGGGCGGCGGGAAGAGCGGGCGGAGTTCGCTCGCGGCGACGGCGGGGTTCTTGCGCCGTCCGCGGGCGGCGAGGATCTTCTCGGGGCGCAGCAGGACGGCGAAGAGGCCCATGACCTCGTCGACGGCCTGGACGGGGACCTTGCCGACGAGGTAGGCGAGGGTGCGGAGCAGGGTGCCGAGGACGAGCCGTACGAAGACGTAGGGGAGGGCGGCGCCGCGGGTGTTGGCGAGGAGCGTGTAGACGGCTCCGGCCTTGTCGACGCGGTGCGGGTTGGCGGCGGTGCGGCCGGCGCAGTCGACGGTGCGGCGCTCGCGGGCGGCGGCCTCGGCGTGGCGCAGGACGGCGTCGGGGGCGACGAGGACGCGGTGGCCGGCGGCGTGGACGCGCCAGCACAGGTCGACGTCGTCGCGCATGAGGGGCAGCCGGCGGTCGAAGCCGCCCAGCTCCTCGAAGACGTCACGGCGGATCAGCATGCCGGCGGTGGAGACGGAGAGGACGGAGCGGACCTGGTCGTGCTGGCCCTGGTCCTGCTCGCGGCGGTCGAGGCCGGTCCAGCGGCGGCCGCTGCGGGCGATGGAGACGCCGGTCTCCAGGAGCTGCTTCCGGTCGTACCAGCCGCGCAGTTTGGGGCCGACGACGGCGGCGTGCGCGTCGGAGTCGGCGACGCGCAGGAGGGCGGCGAGGGCGCCGGGCTCGGGCGCGCAGTCGTCGTGGAGGAGCCAGAGCCACTGGACCGGTTCGCCGTGCGGGAGTTCGGGGAGGTCGTACGCCTCGTCGTTCCAGGTGTGGCTGACGGGGTCCCAGCCGCTGGGGCGCTTCAGGTAGGGCAGGTCCTCGGGTCCGAGCACGGGCGCGGTGCGGGCGGCCTCTTCGACGGCGGCGCCGAAGCCGGTGCGGCGCGCGAGGTGCAGGACGCGGTCGTCGCCGATCGCCTCGGCGACGAGCCGTGCCGAGTCGTCGGCGCTGCCGGTGTCGGCCGCGATCACGTTCTGCGCGGGGCGTTCCTGGGCGAGCAGACCGGCCAGGGCGTCCGGCAGCCAGCGGGCGCCGTCGTGGGTGACGAGCACGGCGGTGACGACGTGTCGCGGAAACTCAGGAGTTGAGGACATCGAGCTACGGGCCCTCCGGCCGGGGTCGCCCGCGGGGGGCGTGGGGAGCGTCTCGGACGGAGGCCCACACTAACGGCTCACGCGGAGCGGCCGACCGCCCTGTGGACGGACGCCTGTGGACAGAGCGGACGGAACGGTCACGGGGAGGAGCGCGGGGAGGAGGCCGGGACGAGCGTCCGGCGGCGGGACTCCGGTCCGCGCGGCCGGAGCGGTTCCGCCGGGGCGGTTCCGGCGGGACGGGTCCGGGCCGGTCGTGCGGAGCGGGGCGGGGCGGGGCGGGGCGATCGTGCGGAGCGGCGCGGGGCGGGACGACGCGAACGGTCCGCCGCCTGTGGGTGGATCACAGGGGGCGGACCGTTCGCACCGTCCTGGTGCGCGTCCTGGCGCGCGGTCCCGGTGGGCGCGTCCCGGCTCGGGGGTCCGGACGCGGTCGGGGGCCGGCGGCGGTTCAGACGGCGGCCTTCTTCAGGCGGCGTCGCTCGCGCTCGGAGAGACCGCCCCAGATGCCGAAGCGTTCGTCGTTCTGCAGCGCGTATTCGAGGCATTCGGAGCGGACCTCGCACGCGAGGCAGACCTTCTTGGCCTCGCGGGTCGAGCCGCCCTTCTCCGGGAAGAAGGACTCGGGGTCGGTCTGGGCGCACAGCGCGCGCTCCTGCCAGCCGAGTTCCTCGTCCGCGTCCTCGACCAGCAGCAGTTCCTGGAACAACTCGGTCATGTGCGCCCCTCGTCTGTTCTGTGCGTCCCCGTGGTGGTGCCGTGCGAGCACGGCCGAACGACACGAGTGAAATTACAAGTTCGTGCTCTGTGCGAGTCAAGCCGAGATCTGCTATTGGGCCCCGTATTCACTCTGCGGAACCAAGCGTATGCGGTAAGTGTTCAAATCACCAAAAACCATGACACATGCCTCTGGCGTGACCGCGCGCGCCTCCTCCCTGGAGGAAGACGCCCGGGGCCCGGATCCTGTTGCGATCCCCTCGGGGAAGCGACCCTGATCACATTCCGGTCACGGAACGCCCTCCGCGCGCGGGAGCGACACGCGGGCGCCGCCGCGTTCGCGGGCACGGTCGAAGCGCCATCTCTCCTGGTCCGGGCATGAGCAAACCTTTCTCCGGAGAGGACGACCGGATGAGGTGAAACATTACCCACAAATCGGGCATTGGGTTGACAGTCGGGTGCCCGTCCGCCCACCTTTGGTGGCATGCCAGCGACCGCAGCGCCCTCCGTGACCCACGCCCGTGGGTTCCGTCGCGCTGTCGGGGTCCGCTGTCGCTGTTGTCGCCCCGGCTGTTGATGCCGCCCGGCCGTCGATGCCCCCGCGCTCCGGCCCCCTCCCCCCTCGCGTCACCCCCGTGTCACCCCCGCGCAGGCCGCGTCACGGCTCCCGCGCGGCCCCCACCGCTCCCGTTTCTGCCGAGGAACCACCGCACCCATGAACATGGACAGCGACCTTCAGATCGCCGGCGACATCCTGGAGGTCCCCCACCTCCTCCAGCCCGAGCGCGCCCACCCCGTCACCGTGGCCGAGTTCGCCGGCCTCGCCCGCTCCCTCGCGGACGACCGCTCCCTCTGGGCCCCGTACGTCGCGTACGACGCCACCGCCCGCTGGTACCACCGGCTGCGCACCGGTCCCGGCTACGAGGTGTGGCTGCTCTCCTGGCTGCCCGGCCAGGGCAGCGGGCTCCACGACCACGGCCTCTCCTCCGGCGTCCTCACCGTCCTGGAGGGCGGGCTGACGGAGCGTACGGAACGCGGCGCGCGGGCCCTCGCCGCCGGCGCGCAGCGCGTGTTCGCGCCGGGGTACGTCCACGAGGTCGTCAACGACTCCCTCGAACCGGCCGTCAGCCTGCACGTCTACTTCCCGGGCCTGACCGAGATGCCCGTCCACGAGTCGTTCCGGGAGCGGTGCGCCCCGGCTCCCGGCGCCACGGAGATGATCGTCGCCTGAGACACTGCTGTGCATGCGCATTGTGGTTCTGGCAGGCGGTATCGGCGGTGCCCGTTTCCTTCGCGGCCTCAGGCGGGCCGAGCCGGACGCGGAGATCACGGTCGTCGGCAACACCGGTGACGACATCCACCTCTTCGGCCTGAAGGTCTGTCCCGACCTGGACACGGTGATGTACACCCTCGGCGGCGGGATCGACGAGGAGCAGGGCTGGGGCCGCGCGGACGAGTCCTTCACCGTCAAGGAGGAACTCGCGGCGTACGGCGTCGGACCCGAGTGGTTCGGCCTCGGCGACCGGGACTTCGCGACCCACATCGTCCGCACCCAGATGCTCGGCGCGGGCTACCCGCTGAGCGCCGTCACCGAGGCGCTGTGCGCCCGCTGGCGGCCCGGGGTGCGCCTGCTCCCCATGTCGGACGACCGCGTGGAGACGCACGTGGCGATCGAGGTGGACGGCGAGCGGCGGGCGGTGCACTTCCAGGAGTACTGGGTGAAGCTGCGCGCCTCCGTGGACGCGAAGGCCGTCGTGCCGGTCGGCGCGGAGACCGCGAAGCCGGCGCCGGGTGTCCTGGAGGCCGTCGGCGAGGCGGACGTGATCCTCTTCCCGCCGTCCAACCCGGTCGTGTCCGTCGGCACGATCCTGGCCGTGCCCGGCATCCGCGAGGCGGTCGTCGCGGCCGGGGCTCCGGTCGTGGGCCTCTCCCCCATCGTCGGCGACGCGCCCGTGCGCGGCATGGCCGACAAGGTCCTCGCGGCGGTGGGCGTGGAGTCCACGGCGGCGGCGGTGGCCCGGCACTACGGCTCCGAACTGCTCGACGGCTGGCTCGTGGACACCGTGGACGCCGACGCGGTCGCGGACGTCAGGGCGGCGGGCATCGCCTGCCGTGCGGTGCCGCTGATGATGACGGACGTGGACGCGACGGCCGCGATGGCGCGCGAGGCGCTGGCGCTGGCCGAGGAGGTGCGGGGGTGACGGGCGCCGTCTTCCCGGTCGGAACCGGGGCCCCTTCCCCGGGCGGGGCCTCCCCGTACGGGACCGCTCCCGTCCCCCCGGACAGGACCGGCTCCGGTCCCTCGTACCGGGTCTGGGCCCTGTCCGGGCTGCCGGAGGTGACGGCCGGGGACGACCTCGCCGGGATGATCGCCGCCGCCGCGCCGGACCTGGCCGACGGGGACGTGCTGCTCGTCACCTCCAAGATCGTGAGCAAGGCGGAGGGCCGGAGGGTCGCCGCCGCCGACCGCGAGGCGGCCATCGACGCCGAGACGGTGCGGGTGGTGGCACGGCGCGGCACGCTGCGGATCGTGGAGAACCGGCAGGGGCTCGTCATGGCCGCCGCCGGGGTGGACGCCTCCAACACCCCTTCCGGCACCGTGCTGTTGCTGCCCGAGGACCCCGACGCCTCGGCCCGGCGCATCCGGGCGGGACTGCGGGACGCCCTCGGGGTGGACGTGGGGGTCGTGGTCACGGACACCTTCGGGCGGCCCTGGCGCGACGGGCTCACGGACGTGGCGATCGGGGCGGCCGGGGTGCGGGTCCTGGACGACCTGCGCGGCGGGACCGACGCGCACGGCAACCCGCTGGGCGCGACCGTGGTCGCCACCGCCGACGAACTCGCCGCCGCCGGAGACCTGGTGAAGGGCAAGGCGGCCGGACTCCCGGTGGCCGTCCTGCGGGGCCTGCCGCACGTGGTGGGCGGGGACGGGGAGCCGGGCGCACGCGCGCTCGTGCGCGGGGCCGCCGACGACATGTTCCGGCTCGGCACCTCCGAGGCCGTGCGCGAGGCGGTGACGCTGCGGCGGACCGTACGGAAGTTCACCGCCGAGCCGGTCGACCCGGGCGCGGTGCGGCGCGCGGTCGCCGCCGCCGTGACCGCCCCCGCCCCGCACCACACGACGCCGTGGCGGTTCGTCCTCCTGGAGTCGGCGGAGTCGCGGACGCGGCTGCTCGACGCGATGCGGGAGGCGTGGATCGCGGATCTGCGCCGGGACGGGAAGTCCGAGGAGTCGATCGCGAAGCGGGTCCGGCGCGGGGACGTCCTGCGCGACGCGCCCCACCTGGCCGTGCCCTGCCTCGTCATGGACGGCTCCCACCACTACGGCGACCCGCGCCGGGACACCGCCGAGCGCGAGATGTTCCTGGTGGCGGCGGGCGCGGGCGTGCAGAACTTCCTGGTGGCGCTCGCGGGCGAACGGCTCGGCTCGGCGTGGGTCTCCTCGACCATGTTCTGCCGGGACGTCGTACGGGAGGTCCTCGGCCTGCCGGACGACTGGGACCCGCTGGGCGCGGTGGCGATCGGCCACCCGGCGGCGCCGCCGGGGGAACGGCCGGCGCGGGACGCCTCGGACTTCGTCGAGGTGCGGTAGCCGGCGGCGCGCTTCCCGGGGTGCCCCGTCCGCGTGCGCGGGGGTTGTCAGCCCTCGCGCTTCTTCACCACGTACTCCCCCTCCTTCGCCGCCAGCGCGAAGAGTTCCGTGAGGGCCTCGGCCCGTTCCCGCAGGTCCTCCAGGTAGCCGTGGGCGAGGCCGTGCCGGAAACCGAGCACCGAGGCGTCGGTGGACGCGAGCAGGGCCCGGAAGTCGACGGCCGCCAGCGCCTCGGCGGTGGCGGCGACGTCGGCGAGGTCGAGGTACCCGTACGTGGTGCCGTGCCCGTCCTCCCCCAGGTACTGGGCGCCGCTGGTGGCGTTCTCCGCGGCCTCGGCCCCCAGGGCCGGGGTCAGCACGGCCCGCAGCGACCGGTCCTCCTCGTCGAGGGCGCAGTAGGTGCCGGCCGGGGAGCCGCCGGCGTCGTCGCCCGCCGCCCTCAGGAGGGCGCTCTCGATGTCCTCGAAGCGGCGCAGGACGGTGTCGGTTCCCTCGCGTACGGCGTCCTCGGACATCCGCGTCAGCGTCAGGCCCATGGCTGTTTCCCCTCTTCCCCTCGTCCCTCTCCCTGATCTTCCCTGGATTTCCGGGTACCCCGGATTCCGGGTTCAGAGCGCCGCGATGTTCCCCGGGGTCATGCGGGGCGCCCGGCGGGGCGGGACGCGGCCGCCGAGGAGGATCAGGCGGGCCGCGCGGTGGCGCTGGCCGGCGTAGGGGGCCAGGAGGCCGAGCATGGCGGTGTCGTCGGCCGTGCGGTCGCCCGCGAGGGCCCAGCCGATGATGCCGGGCAGGTGGCAGTCGCCGGTGGTGACCTCGTCGGGGGCGCCGTGGGTGCGCTGGACCACCTCGGCGCTCGTCCAGGGGCCGACGCCCGGGACCAGCTCCAGGCGTCCGCGGGCCTCGGCCGGGGCCATGTCCGCGGCCTCCTCCATGCGGCGGGCCACCCGGCACACGCGCAGGATCGTCGAGGCCCGTTTGTCGTCCACGCCCGCGCGGTGCCACTCCCAGGACGGGATCAGGCTCCACGCGCGCGCGTCCGGCATGACGCGCATGCCGTCCGGCGCCGGGCCGGGAGCGGGCTCGCCGTACTTCCGTACGAGCAGCCGCCAGGCCCGGAACGCCTCGTCCGTCGTGACCTTCTGCTCCAGGACCGAGGGGATCAGCGACTCCAGGACCAGGCCGGTGCGGACGAGGCGCAGGCCGGGACGGCGACGGTGGACCGCGGCGAGCAGCTTGTGACGGGGGACGAAGGCGGCCGGGTCGTCCTCGGCGCCGAGGAGGGCCGGGAGGCGGTCCAGGAGCCAGGGGGCGCCCGGTCCCCACGCCTCGGCCTCCGCCACGCCGTTCCGTACGGCGACGCGGAGGGTCCCCGGGCCCTCGGGGGTGCGGGTGGCCCGCCAGTACGAGCCGTCCGGGGTCGCCCGGTAGGTGGGGTCGGCGGGTCCCCGGCGGAGGGGGCCGAGGGTGAGGGCCGGGTCGAGCGGCTCCTCAAGGGGGAGGCAGCGGGCGCGGGACGCGGGGACGCGGCCGACCGCCCGTACGGGGGCGGGGGTGGGTCTCTGGGGGAAGCGGCCGGCCATGGGGACGAGGGTAACGGGGGCCGGTCCGGTGCCGTCCCCGTACGGACTCGGCCGCGTACCGGCTCGACGCCCGCACGGGTTCCGCCTCGGCCCGCGGGGGTTCACTCCACCCGTAGGGGTTCGCTGTACCCGTACGGGTTCGCCTCGGCCCGTAGGAGTCCGCCCGGCCCGTACGGGTCCGCCTCGGCCCCTACGGGCCCCGGTCCCTACTGGTCCGACGAGAAGCGGATCGCGCCCGCCGGGAGGGTCGTGTCGCACCAGACGCGGGCGCCGTCGCGGAGTTCGTTGTCGGCGCCGATCCGGGCGCCGTCGCCGATGACCGCGCCGGTGAGGACCGTGCGCGCGCCGATGCGGGCACCCGCGCCGATCAGGGAGTCGGTGATCACCGCGCCCTGTTCGACGACCGCTCCGGCGAGGAGCGTGGAGCCCGTGACGCGGGCGCCCTCGCCGACCACCGCGTCCGCGCCGACGACCGTGCCGCCGGTCAGCTTGGCGTCCGGGGCGACGCGCGCCGACGGCAGCACCAGGCGGTCGCCGCAGCGGCCCGGGACGGCCGGGGAGGGCGCGCGGCCGAGGACCAGGTCGGCGGAGCCGCGCACGAACGCCTGCGGGGTGCCGAGGTCCAGCCAGTACGTGGAGTCGACCATGCCCTGGAGGTGGGCTCCGGAGGCGAGCAGCTCCGGGAAGGTCTCGCGCTCGACCGAGACGGGCCGGCCGGTGGGGATGGTGTCGATGACCGAGCGGCGGAAGACGTACGCGCCCGCGTTGATCTGGTCGGTGACGATCTCCTCGGGCGTCTGCGGCTTCTCCAGGAAGGCCGTGACGCGGCCGGTGCCGTCCGTGGGGACGAGGCCGAAGGCGCGCGGGTCCTCGACCCGGGTGAGGTGCAGGGAGACGTCCGCGCCGGACGCGGCGTGGGTGGCGACCAGGGCGCGGATGTCGAGGCCGGTGAGGATGTCCCCGTTGAAGATGAGGACGGGCTCGTCGGGCCCCGAACGCAGCCGGGAGGCCACGTTGCGTATCGCGCCGCCGGTGCCCAGCGGCTCCTCCTCGGTGACGTACTCCAGGCTCAGGCCGAGCGAGGAGCCGTCGCCGAAGTGCGGCTCGAAGACCTCGGCCAGGTAGGAGGTGGCGAGCACGATGTGCTCGACCCCGGCGGCGCGGGCGCGGGCCAGCTGGTGCGTCAGGAAGGGGACGCCGGCCGCCGGGACCATGGGCTTGGGGGTGTTGACCGTGAGGGGCCGCAGCCGTGTCCCCTTGCCACCGACCAGGAGGATCGCTTCTGTCACCTTGTCGTCTCTGCTTCCTGTTCGGGGCCCGTCGGCACGCCCGTCTCGGTCGTCCCTGCGATATGACCGGTCAGTTTATGCAGATGGTCGCCCCGGGGACCCCATCAGCTCCTTCCCTGGTACGACGCCGAGCTCGTACGGGCCGTGCCGAGCTTGCCGTACAGCTTCGCCCCGGGGCATTCCGTGGCGAACCCGTCGCGGTGTCCGGCGATGGCGTGGAACCGGACGCTCGTGCCCTTCTTGTACAGGTTCCCGCCCCCCGAGACCAGGGTCACCGTCCCCTTGGGGTTGATCCCGTGGAGTCCCAGCTTCCAGGCCGTCAGACGGGCCACGGCGGTCACGGCGGCGGCCGGCGGGGCCGTCGTGCCGTAGCTGCCGAGGACGGCGATGCCCATGGTGTTGGTGTTGAACCCGAGGGTGTGGGCGCCGAGCACCGGCTTCGCCACGCCGCCCGCCCGGCCCTCGTAGATGTTCCCGCACTTGTCGACGGCGAAGTTGTAGCCGAAGTCCCGCCAGCCGCTGCTCTTGACGTGGTAGCGGTAGATGCCGCGCAGGACGGAGGGGGCCTGGGCGCAGGTGTAGTTGTTGCCGGTGGCGCTGTGGTGCACGAAGGCCGCCTTGATCGTCTTCGTGTAGACGAAGCCCTTCTCGCGGATGCTCTCGTCCGCTCCCCATCCCTTACGGGTGATGATCTTGGGCTGGGGGCCGATGTACGGCTTCGCGGCCTGTGTCTGGGCCTGGACCTGTGCCTCCTGCACGCGGGGCGGGAGCGCGGCGGCGGCGGCCTCGGTCGCCTCCTTCGTCAGCGCCGGAATCCAGTTCGCGCCGTACGCGGCGAGCTTGGCGTTGGCCGCCCCGACGGCCGTCTCCGCCGCGCTCAGCCCGGCCAGGAGGCCCGGGAAGGAGGGGAGGGCGGAGGCCCCGGGGAGGGACGGGAGGGCGGGAGCGGGCAGGAGGGACGGGCGTGCGGGAACGGTCCCGACGGCCGGAGCGGACGGGACGGAGACGGGAGGCGGCGGGGCCTCGGGGACCGTGGAGACCCGGGCCGCCACGGGGCTCCCGGGGCCCTCGGGGGCCAGGGGGGCCGTGGCGTTCCCGGGGGTCTTCCGGGCCGTGCCGTCCGCCGGGACCTCGGCGGTGCGGACCCCGGGCCGGACGGCCCCCGGCTCCACGGACGCCCCACCGGGACGGCTCGCCTCCACGCCCGTACCCGTACCCGGCGTCCCCGGCGTCTCTTCCTCCCCCGGGAAGACGACCGGTTCGGTGTCGGCCTCGGTGGCCAGGGCGGACCGCGTCTCCGGCTCCGGGTCCTCGCCCGGGTCCACCAGTTCGAGGCGCAGGCCGTCCGGGAGCGGGGCCGCGCGGCCCGTGCCGTCCGCCTCCGCCCGTACGCGGAGCTCGACGCCGTCCGAGTCGCCCACCCACAGCGGTGCCGTGGAGCCCCGGAGCCCCCGGGCGGCCCCCTCCCGGGTGCCCGGGTCGGCCCCGTGCTCGTCGTTGTGGGTCTCCACGTCCTGCCACTCCGACCAGGCTCCGCCGCCGGTGGCCCGGGTGCGGACCTGCACGGTGCCGCGCAGCGGGACCGACGGGTCGTCCCAAACCACGCCGACGAGCGAGAAGGGCCGGACGTCGCGCCGGACGACCCCCTGCTCGCCGGAGCCGCCGCCGGCCCGGGAGGAGGGGCCCGGCGGGGACAGCGGCAGGGACTGGGTGGAGCCCGGCATGTCGGGCGAGGGCGGCGGTGCGGAGACCGCCGGTGGCTGCCCGGTCACCCCGGCCGCCGCGGGCGCGGCGGAGGAGACCGGCAGGGCGAGGGCCGCCGCACAGGTGACGGCGAGCGAGGAGGTGAGTGAGGCACGCATAGGCCGATCGTGCGTATCGCCGGACCGTTGCGCGCGCCGGGAAACCGCCCGGAAAGCGGCGGCCGGTCGGTCCGACCGGTGGACCGCGTCACCGGTACGGCGGACCCCGGCGGGCCCTCCCGCGTACGCTGTCCGGCGTGAACGCCAGCGACCGCACCCCCGCCGACCTGCTGCGATCCGCGCTCGCCGCGGATCCCGCCCGTCCCTTGGTCACCTTCTACGACGACGCCACCGGTGAGCGCGTGGAATTGTCCGTCGCCACCTTCGCCAATTGGGTGGCCAAGACGGCGAACCTGCTCCAGGGCGAACTGTCCGCCGCACCCGGCGACCGGCTCGCGCTGCTGCTGCCCGCGCACTGGCAGACCGCCGTCTGGCTCCTCGCGTGTTCCTCCGTCGGCGTGACGGCCGAGGTCGGCGGCGACCCGGCCGGGGCGGACGTCGTGGTCGCGGGGCCGGACGCGCTGGAGGCCGGCCTGGCCTGCCCGGGGGAGCGGATCGCGCTCTCCCTGGCGCCGCTGGGCCGCCGGTTCCCCGCCCCGCCCGCCGGTTACGCGGACTACGCGGTCGAGGTGCCGGGCCAGGGCGACCGGTTCGCCCCGTTCGTACCGGTCGATCCGGAAGCTCCCGCCCTCGTCGTCGACGGTACGGAACGCAGTGGCGCCCAGCTCGTCGAGCAGGCCCGCGTGGACGCGGCGGCGCTCGGCCTGGCCCCCGGCTCCCGGGTGCTGTCCGCGCTCGGTTACGAGGACTGGCGAGGTCTCTCGACCGGCTTGTACGCGCCCCTCGCCGCCGGAGGTTCCGCGGTGCTGTGCCGCCGTCCGGACCTGCTCGCGGCCGGGGCGCTCGACCGGCGGATGGAGAGCGAGCGGGTCACGCACTCGGTGCTCTGAACCGCTCGGGGCTTCGAACGGCTCGGCACCCCGAACCACTCGGTACTCCGAACCGCCCGGCGCCCTGAACCACTCGGCGCTCCGAACCGCCCGGCACCCCGAACCACTCGGCGCTCCGAACCGCCCGGTCCGGGCCCCCCTTCACCCCCATTCGGCCCATCGACGCGCCGAGTCCCCGGGTTCACGCGCCCGCTCCGGTGGATGATCGGCCGGGGGGAGTCGGCTCCTTCCGCACAACCAAGCGTCGGATTCGGCCGTCTTCCTCCGCGACCGGTGGCCGCCCGACGTGCCGCCGATGCCACGAAGGACGGACGCAGACGTGACGGACCGCGCGGGCACGCCCGCCGAACCGGATCCACCGGCGCCCGGGGAGAGCGCGACCGGCGCCCCCGAGGGCGGGACCGCCGGTGCCCCGGAGGACACGGCGGCCGGCACCTCCGGGGACGCGGCGGCCGGACCCCCGGAGAAGCCGCGCCGGCACCGCTGGCTGCGCTGGACCGCGCTCGGCGTCTCGGTGGCCGTGCTGGCCGGGGCCGGGGCCGGCTGGTGGTTCTACCGCAAGCTCGACGGCAACATCACCACGGACACCGGCGCCGCCGACGAACTGCGGAAGTACGAGAAGGAGCGCCCCCCTGCGAGCTCCTCGGCCGCGCGGAACATCCTGCTCATCGGCTCGGACAGCCGGTCCGGCGAGGAGAACGGCAAGTACGGCAGGGACAGGGGGACACAGCGCTCCGACACGGTGATCCTGCTGCACCTGGCGGCGGGGAAGGGGAGCGCCACCGCCGTCTCCCTCCCCCGCGACCTGATGGTCACCGTCCCGAGCTGCCGCGAGGCCGACGGGAACCGCACCCGGGAGCGGTTCGCGCAGTTCAACCAGTCCTTCGAGGCCGGCGGGGCGGCGTGCACGATCCGCACCGTCGAGAGGCTGACCGGCGTCCGGATCGACCACCACATGGTGATCGACTTCCAGGGCTTCAAGAAGATGGTGGACGCCGTGGACGGGGTGGAGGTCTGCCTCAAGGAGCCCGTGGACGACGCCGACGCGCACCTGAAGCTGCCCGCGGGGCGCCGGACGCTCCACGGGGAACAGGCCCTCGGTTTCGTACGGGCCCGGAAGTCGATCGGCAACGGCAGCGACACCGACCGCATGGACCGCCAGCAGCAGTTCCTCGGCGCCCTCGTCAACAAGGTGCAGAGCAACGGGGTCCTGCTGAACCCGGCCAAGCTCTACCCGGTCCTGGACGCGGCCACGAAGTCGATCACCACCGACGAGGGGCTCGACTCGATGCGGGACCTGTACGACCTGGCGCGTTCGATGCGGGCCGTCCCGACGGAGCGGGTGCAGTTCCTCACGGTCCCCCGCCGCCCGTACGCGTACAACGCGAACCGGGACGAACTGGTGCAGCCGGCGGCGAGCCGGCTCTTCGAACAGCTGCGGAAGGACGAGCCCGTGGCGGTGGAGCCCGGCGAGAAGGAGAAGGAGGGGACGGGAACGGAGAGCCCGCCGTCCGCCGGCGCGGGCACGCCGTCCCCCTCCACGAGCCCCTCCGCCACTCCGACCTACACCGGGCGGAACGCGGCGGAGGGGATCTGCTCGTGAACGGGGGTCGCGAGAACCTCGTGAGAAGGATGAGTAAAGGGCGAACCAAGGGGAGGGCGGGGCGAGATGACGTTTGAGTCAATTGCCCGGATATAAGGGGCGTGGAATTTGTCACGGTCGTCGCCCCACGCCGAACGGGGCGGATACTGTGACGCGATCCGGTGCACTCCGACCTCGTGGTCGTCGCACTCACCAAGGATCGAACGACCGAGAGAGCGGCGCCCCCTGGGGAAGGCGCCTCGCGTGGCACCGACGGAGGATTCGAGTAACCGTGGACGCGCACAGCCGTGGACGGGCGGACGAGATCGACCCCGCCGACCAGTGGGTACTCAACCCGCAGACGGGCAACTACGAACTGCGACTGGACCACTCCGCTGAGCACCCGGGGCCTTCCTCCCGGGCCCGCGACACCGCCGCCGTCCCGGCCGCCGCCCCCGAGGGCGGCACCGCCACCGCCACCGAGGCGGCCGTCCCCGGCCAGCGCCGGCGCCGGGTCCCCGAGCAGAGCCGCGGGGGCCCGCAGCCGCCCGCGAGCCGCCGCAGGCCCCGGCAGGCCGCCTCCCGCAAGAAGAAGGTCCTGCTGTGGACCGGCGGCACGATGGCCTTCGTCCTGGTGGGCGGGGCGACCGGGGCGTACCTGGTCTACGAGAAGCTCAACGGCAACATCGGCACGGTGGACGTCGGTGACGCGGCGGTCCGGACGCCCACGATGGACGGGCCGCTCAACATCCTGATCATCGGCAACGACGTCCGGACCGGCGCGGGCAACGAGAGCTACGGCAACAAGAGCAACGTGACCGGCCACGCCGACACCACGTTCCTCATCCACCTCTCCGACGACCGGACCAACGCGACGGCGCTGAGCATCCCCCGGGACCTCAAGACCGAGATCCCGGACTGCCCCACGAAGCAGCCCGACGGCTCGACCAAGGTCATCCCCGGTTCGGTCGGGAAGACCAAGTTCAACGAGTCGTTCGGCGTGAACGGCCGCGACCCGGGCTGCACGATGCGCACCGTCACGCAGATGACCGGGGTGGGGATCAACCACTTCATGATGGTCGACTTCAACGCCGTCAAGACGCTCTCGACGGCGGTCGGCGGCGTGAAGGTCTGCCTGACCAAGCCCCTCCGGGACAAGAAGTACTCCAAACTCGACCTGGCGGCGGGCGACCACCGCATCCAGGGCGAGCAGGCCCTCGCGTTCCTGCGCAACCGCCACGGCCTCGGCAACCAGAGCGACCTGGACCGCATCAAGATGCAGCAGCAGTTCCTCGCGTCGATGCTGCGCCAGCTCAAGGAAGACACCCTGGGCAGCCCGACGCGGCTGCTCTCGGTCGCGAACGCGGCGACCGAGGCGCTGACGGTGGACAAGGGGATAGGCAGCGCGCTGAAGCTGACCACCCTGGCCAAGGAGATCGGGAAGGTCGACCTGAAGAACATCAGCTTCATGACCGTCCCCGTCATCGACAACCCGGACGAGCCGCCCAACAGGAGGGCGACGGTCGTCCTCCACCCCACCAAGGCTTCCCCGGTGTTCGAGATGATCAAGAACGACGTCTCCTTCACCGAGGTGAAGAAGAAGGAACAGGACGCCAAGAACGCCCAGGCGCAGGCGCAGGCCGCGCTCCTCAAGGGCGCGCGGTCCACCGCCGCCCAGGTGCGCGTCGACGTCTACAACGGCAGCGGCATCCGGGGCGCGGCGCAGTCGACCATCAACTGGCTGCAGAACGAGCAGGGCGTGACCCGCTCCGCCAACAGGAGCAACGCTCCCGAGAAGGCGGCGCGGACCACGCTCACCTACGCACCGAACCAGGCCGATCAGGCCCGCAAACTCGCGGACATGATGGGCCTGCCCGCCACGGCGCTCAAGCCGGGCACGCAGAACGCCGGGGAGCGCGAGCCCATGACGCTCGTCCTCGGCGCCGACTTCAAGGGCGCGGGGGTGCCCGTCGGCGGACCGGTGAAGGCGCCGGACGTCGAGAAGGTAGAAGCTGACAAGAAGGTGTGCGCCAAGTGACCCGGGAACACCGGGCGCCGGCGTACTCCTGATCCATGAGGGGACCTGGGGTGGGACAGAGCAGCGTGCGCGGGGAGGGAACGCGGAAAAGCGTTCCGCACGCCCGTGAACTGGGCTGGGACGACGATCTGCACGGCGCGGGCGAGGCGACCGGCGCCGACACCGGCGCCCCCGGCGAGGAGGAGTCCTCCGCCGGGGCCCCGGACGCGTCGACCCGCGCGGAGCGGCGGCGCGGCACGGCGGGGGGTGACGCGCGTAGCGGCCACCGCCGCGCCGGCGCGCGACGGCGTTCCAGGAAGGCGGGCAAACGCAAGGCCCTGCGCTGGGTGGCGGTCACCCTGGCGGTGCTGATACTCGGCACGGCCGGCGCCGGATACCTGTACTACGAGCACCTGAACGGCAACATCCGCAGCGACAGCCGCGCGGGCGGCGAGAGCGGCGTGAAGAAGGCCGCGCCGAACGCGCTCGGCGACACCCCGCTGAACATCCTCCTCATCGGCTCGGACAGCCGGGAGGACGAGAAGAACATCGCCCTGGGCGGCGGCCGCGACGACAAGAACCGCGCACCGCTCGCCGACGTGCAGATGCTGCTGCACGTCTCGGCCGACCGGCAGAACGCCTCGATCGTCTCCATACCGCGCGACACGGTCGTCAAGATCCCCGAGTGCAAGGACAAGGCCGGCAAGACCTACCCGGGCACGAGCAACCGGCCGATCAACGAGAGCCTGCAGCGCGGTGGTCCCGGCTGCACCCTCACCACCTGGGAGAACCTCACCGGGGTCTACATCGACCACTGGATCATGGTCGACTTCGCCGGTGTCGTGGCGATGGCCGACGAGGTCGGCGGCGTCCCGGTCTGCGTGAAGACCGGTGTCTACGACAAGCCGACCAGACTGGTGAAGGGCGGCTCCGGCCTGAAGCTGAAGAGGGGCACCACCGAGATCCAGGGCGAGCAGGCCCTCCAGTGGCTGCGCACCCGGCACGCGTTCGGCAGCGACCCGAACCGCGCCAAGGCCCAGCACATGTACATGAGCGGCATGATGAAGAAGCTCCAGGGCCAGAACGCCTGGAACGACACCGGCCGTCTGATGGGGCTGGCGGACACCGCCACGAAGGCCCTCCACGTCTCCGACGAGATCAGCACCGTCAAGGGCCTCTTCGACCTCTCGATGCAGCTGAAGAACGTCAAGATCGACCGCCTCACGACGGCCACGGTCCCCACCAAGCCGTACCCGCCGAAGCCCGACGAGTGGCTGGAGGTGATCCCGTCCGCCGCCGACAAGATGTGGTCGATGCTGCGTGACGACATCGCCTTCGACAAGAACGGGGCCAAGGCCGGCGCCAAGCCGAAGCCGGGGGCCCCCGCGAAGCCGAAGACGCCCGCCGACGCCCCCGGTTCCTTCGCCGTGACGGTCGTCAACGGCACGGCGGGCGACGGTGAACCGCCGGTCGAGGGCAGGGCCGGCAAGGTGAAGGAGACCCTCCGGGGCAAGGGCTTCACCCAGGCCGACTCCTCCAAGGAGGCCCAGCCGCGCAAGGACACGGTCGTCTGGTACCCGACGGCGGACGGCGAGCGGGGCAAGGCGAACGCCCTGTCCGTGGCGAAGGTCCTCGGCCTGCCCGACGCCAAGGTCCGGGCCGACGCCAAGGCCGGGGGCATCACCGTCGTGGTGGGCTCGGACTGGCGGGAGGGCGCCGTCTACAAGACGCCGACGCACGCCGCGGGCGACCTGCCCGCGGGCGCCGACGACAAGGCGGACTGCATGGACATCTACTCCGTCTACAAGTGGGACGGGAAGAGCTGACCGCGCTCCCCCGCCCACGGCGAAGGCCGGGTCCCCCACCGGGACCCGGCCTTCGCCGTGCGTACGGACGCGGTCGTCAGACCGTCTCGTTCTCGCCCGCCCTCACCGCCGGGCGGCGGCTCGCGACGACCTTCTTCGCGAGGGAGCGGGGGCTGGTGAGGAAGCCGTACCCCCACGACATGTGCATCGTGGCGAGGGCGACGGGGATCCGGAGGCGGGCCTTGAGCGGGAGGCCCCTGCCCGCCGGGACCGAACCGGCGGTGACGGCGGCGAGGTAGCCCGCCGGGACCACGAAGCCGAGCGGGGTGAGGGTGGCGCCCACGACCACGCCGGCGGCGATGGCGCAGACGGCGGCCGGCGGGGCCAGGTAGCGGAGGTTGATGGAACCCCGGTGGTAACGGGCCACCACGTGGCGCCAACGCCCGTAGTCCTTGTACTGCTTGGCGAGGGCCCTCACCGTGGGCCGGGGGCGGTACTGGACGCGCAGCTCCGGCGAGAACCAGATCAGGCCGCCCGCCTCGCGGATGCGGAAGTTCAGCTCCCAGTCCTGGGCGCGGATGAACTCCTCGTTGTAGCCGCCCTGTTGCTCCAGGGCCTCGCGCCGGAAGACGCCCAGGTAGACCGTCTCGGCGGGGCCCGCCGCGCCGCCCGTGTGGAAGGCGGCGTTGCCGACGCCGATCTTCGAGGTCATCGCGGCGGCGACCGCGTCCTCCCAGGCGTTCTCGCCCTCGGCGTGCATGATGCCGCCGACGTTCTGCGCGCCGGTCTCCTCCAGGAGCCGTACGGCGGTGGCGATGTAGTCCGGGGAGAGCATGCCGTGGCCGTCGACGCGCACCACGATCGGGTGGCGGGAGGCGTTGATCGCCGCGTTGAGGGCGGCGGGCGTACGGCCCGTGGGGTTCGGCACGGTGTGGACGCGGGGGTCCTCGCGGACGAGTTCGGCGGCGATCTCGTCGGTGCGGTCCGTGGACGGGCCGAGCGCGATCACCACCTCCATCTCGCCGTCGTACTCCTGCTCCAGGATGTGGCGGACGGAATTGCGCAGGTGCCGTTCCTCGTTGAGGACCGGCATGATCACGGAGACGGGGGGCAGCATGGTTCCTCGGCGGTACGGGGATCGTCCCCGGCGAGACGGCGGTATCGCCCGCCACGTTACCGCGAACGGGGGACACCGGTGCGCGCCGGACGGGTGGTGCGCCTTTGCGCTGATCGTATGGGCCTACGGTGCTCATGGTTCCCTCGTCCCGCGCCCGCGGAGGTGTCCGTCCGTGCCCGCACCGTCCCGCACGCCCCGTCCCCGGCCCGCCGCCCGCCGCGTACCGGCGCGCCGCCGGCGGCCCCGGTGGGGGGTGCGGACGGCGACGGCGCTCTCCGTGGCGGTCCTCGCGGCCGGCGGCGTCGGGCACGCCCTGGTGACCGGGCTCGACACCGGGCTCACCCGCGTCGATCCCTTCAAGGACATGAAGAACCGGCCGCAGGCGGGGCACGGGATGAACGTGCTGGTCGTCGGCACGGACGGCCGGGACCGGATCACCCCGGAGGAGAAGGAGCGGTACCGCCTCGGCGGCGAGCCCTGCCACTGCACCGACACCGTGATGCTGGTGCACCTCTCGCAGGACCGGGAGCGGGCGAGCGTGGTGAGCCTGCCGCGCGACTCGTACGCCGAGATGCCCGAGCACACCGACCTCACCACCGGCGAGAAGCACCACGCGCACCCGGTGAAGCTGAACGCGGCCTACGCGGAGGGCGGTCCCGCGCTGACCGTGCGGACCGTCGAGTCGATGACCGGCGTCAAGATCGACCACTACCTGGAGGTCGACTTCACCAGCTTCATGCGGACCGTGGACGCGGTCGGCGGGGTGGAGATCTGCACGACGAAGCCGCTGAAGGACGCGTACACCGGGCTCGACCTGGCCCCCGGCACCCACGAGCTGGACGGCGGCCGGGCCCTCCAGTACGTGCGCTCCCGGCACGTCGACGGAGCCGCCGACATCGGCCGGATGCAGCGGCAGCAGCGGTTCCTCGCGGCCCTCGTCGAGCGGATGACGAGCGGCGGGGTGCTGCTCAACCCGGTGCGGTTCCGCGCGGTGGCCACGAGCATGCTGGACTCCGTACGGGCCGACGAGGGCTTCGGCACGGACCGGTTGCTGTCCCTGGCCAGGGCGATGCGGGGCCTCACCCCGGCGTCGTCGGAGTTCGTGTCCGTGCCGGTCGGGGACATGAGCTTCCCGGTGAAGGGCATCGGCTCGACGGTGAAGTGGGACGCGGCGAAGGCGATGGACCTCTTCCGGGCGCTGCGCGAGGACCGGCCGCTGGCCCCGCGGAGGACGGCGGCCCCGTCGAAGGCCCCGTCCGGTGCCGTGGTGGACGTGCCGCCGTCCGAGGTCCGGGTCCAGGTCCGGAACGGGACCCGGAAGGACGGGCTCGGCCGGAAGGTGGACACCGCGCTGCGCGGGGCCGGTTTCGCCACCACCGGGTCCCCGAGGACGGCGCCCGGAGCGGTCCGGGAGCGCACGGTCGTGGAGTACGACCCGCGCTGGGACCGTTCGGCGAAGACCCTGGGCGCGGCCCTGCCCGGCGCGGAGCTGCGGGCGGTGGAGGGCAGGGGCGCGACGCTGCGGGTGACGGTGGGGACGGACTACCGGGGCGTGCGGGCGGTGCGGGCCGAGGAGGCGGAGACGCCGTTCGAGGCGGTCACCGGGAACGAGGTGACGTGCCCGTCGTAGCCGGGCCCGGCCCGCGCACGTCCCTCCCCCGCGTACGGCCCCCGTACGTCCTGGGCCGCGTGTGAGGAACCATCGGGCCGGCTGGTCCGGTTGGTGTCGGGTGCCCGTCGACCGGAACGCCTCACCTCTCCGGGAGAGGGGCACCCCTCGGCGGCACCCGCGGTCATGCCCCCTGGAAGACCGGGGCCAGTACCTCCGTCAGGCGCCGCTTCAGTCCTTCCGCGTGCGGGGGGTGCACGGGGGCGGGGGCGCCGTCGATCCGGACGCCGGTGTCGGCGAGGAGGTACAGCATCCTGAGCGTGCGCATGGCGTTGGAGGTGTGCGCGGCCACGGTGGGAACGCCGCGCCGGCCGGCGGCGAAGTCCGTCTCGATCGCGTCCAGCCAGCCGGTGGCCTCGGCCTCGGAGAGTTCCGGGCGGGTCAGCGTGCGGGCGATGCCTTGGGCGAGACGGTCGTCTTCCTGCTGGGCGAAGATCTCGTCGGTCGGGGCCACGAGCCGCTCCGCCGCCAGGTCCAGCATCTCCTTCGGGTCGACCTCCGGGTGGAGCCCGAAGGCGCCCAGCAGGTCGGCGCCGTGTGCGACGGCGTGGAGCCAGCCGAGTTCGCGGTCGTACCCGCGCAGGTCCGTCTCGGCGGGGAACCAACGCCGGAAGGCGGCGAGCCACGTCGGGTCGAAGTCGCCGCGACCGACGATCATGTCGAGCACGAGCGGGGCGAAGGTACGTGCCTGGATGTCGGGGTCGTCGAACCGGCCGGCCATCACAGCGCCCAGCCGGGTGCGCATCGGCTTGTCGATGACGTCCCGCCGGATCCAGGTGCGCAACACCACGTAGGGGGCACCGTCGCGGATGTCCGGGTCCGGGTGGCGGAGGGCCTCGGCCAGTTCCGCGACGAGGGCCGGAAGTTCGGCCGCCGCCGGGGCGGGGCAGTCGTTCTCGTAGAGGTACAGCCAGCGGGCCGCGTCGATGGGAGGCATGTCGTCGGTCTTGGTCACTGCCTCACCTTTGGGGAGCGCCTCCGACAAGGCAACCGATTATCGGACGGATGCGGGGAGACAGGCGGTCCTGGCCCGGGGGCCACCCGCCCGTAGCCGGGCCAGTCGGCGACCGCGGGACCTCCCCTTGGGTCTGCTGCTCGTTCCCGGCGGCCGGGGTGGCACGGCCCGGCGGCCGGGGTTCACACCCACCGGCTGATCGCCGCGACGTGAACGGCCGCCTCGAAACGCACGGCGAGCTTGTCGTATCCGGTCGCAACAGCCCGGTGCCGCCCGAGGCGGCCGATCCCTCGCTCCACCGCGTCACGCGCCTTGCAGTCCTGCCGGTCGAAAGCCGGCGGGCGACCACCGGAGGATCTGCGGCGCGTGCGGGTCCGGTCGGCCGGCTCCGGGAGCGTGCACCGGATCCCCCGTCTGCGCAGGCAGGCGCGGTTGGCACGCGAGGAACACACCTTGCCTCCCCGCACCCGCGGCGGTTCGCGTCCGGAGCGCCCACCGCCGGGCCTGGGCACCCGGACGGCTTCGAGGACCGGCTCGCTAGTCCTCGTACCCCTCCGCCGCCCGGCGCTCGCGCAGTTCCTTGATCGCGCGGCGGCGGGCCAGGCGGTGGGTGCGGCGGATCTGGGCCTCCTGGTTGCGGCGCTTGTCCTGTTCGGTCTCCGGGAGGACCTGCGGGACGGGGCGGGGTTTGCCCTCGGCGTCGACGGCGGCGAAGACCAGGTAGGCGGAGCCGACCTGGGTGGCGGGCGTGGACTCGTTCCAGCGCTCGGCCATGACCCGTACGCCGACCTCCATGGAGGACCGGCCGGTCCAGTTGACCTGGGCCTTCACGTGCACCAGGTCGCCGACCCTGACCGGCTCCAGGAAGACCATCTCGTCCATGGAGGCGGTCACGGCCGGGCCGCCCGAGTGGCGGCCCGCGACGGCGCCCGCCGCGTCGTCCACCAGCTTCATGATCACGCCGCCGTGCACCGTACCGAGCAGGTTGGTGTCGTGGCTGGTCATGATGTGGCTGAGGGTGGTGCGGGAGGCCGAGACGGGCTTGCCCGGAATATCGCCCTGATCTGTCATGCCCTCCACCTTATGCCGGGCCCTTCCGCCGTCCCCGTTCGGCCCGCTTTGCATCAGCTTGGCAACAGCCCCGCCCCGATCCTCCACCCGCCCTGTCGTACGCGGAGGCCCGCCCGGCACACTGGTCCGTATGAATGACTGGCCCGATGAGGGCGGATACGGCCGCGGCCCCGCGAACCCCCGGCCCGAGGGTCCCCGCAGGATGAGCCATGTGCGGCGCCCGCAGGTCCCGCAGCAGCCGCCCCGTCGTGACCAGGAGGGGTACGACCAGGGGTACGACCAGGGCTTCACCCAGGCCCGGGGCACGGGGTACGACTCCGGCTACAACACGGGCCAGGTGTACGGCGGCCCCCAGGGCGGCGGACGCGGCACCGTCCCCCCGCAGCACGACCCGCGGGGCCCCGGCGGCCCCGCCCCGGACTGGCGCAAGCGCCTCAAGGTCGGCTCGATCGTCCTGGTCGTCGCCCTCCTCGCCTGGGGCATCGGCACGTACGCCTGGGCGAGCTCGCGGATGCGCAACGAGGTCGACCTCTCCAAGGTCATCGAGCGGCCGTCCGAGGGCGACTGCACCACGTACCTGATCGTCGGCTCCGACAGCCGCGAGGGCATGTCGGCCGAGGAGAAGAAGAAGCTGCACACCGGCTCCGCCGAGGGCAAGCGGACCGACTCGATGATGATCCTCGCGGCCTGCTCCAGCGGGAACACGATGGTCTCCCTGCCGCGCGACTCCTGGGTGACGATCCCGTCGTTCGTCGGCTCGACGTCGGGCAAGAAGTACGAGGCCCGCCGGGGCGGCTCCAAGCTGAACGCGGCCTACGCGATGGACGGACCGGAACTGCTCGTGCGGACCGTGGAGTTCAACACCGGGCTGCGCATCGACCACTACGCGGAGATCGGCTTCGCCGGCTTCGCGAACATCGTGGACGCCCTCGGCGGCGTCGAGCTGACCATCGACAAGGCGTTCAAGGACAAGAAGTCCGGCGCCGACTTCCAGGCCGGGACGCAGACCCTCGACGGCGAGCAGGCCCTCGCCTTCGTCCGGACCCGGTACGCGTTCGCCGAGTCGGACCTGGCGCGGACGAAGAACCAGCAGAAGTTCCTCTCCGCCCTGGCCAACCAGGCGGCCACGCCGGGCACGATCCTCAACCCGTTCGCGCTGTACCCGACGCTGGGCGCCGGTCTGGACACGCTGATCGTGGACAAGGACATGTCGCTGTACGACCTCGGCAAGATGTTCTTCGCGATGAAGGGCATCAGCGGCGGCGACGGCAAGTCCATGAACATGCCGATCGCGGGCTCCGCGCCGCAGAACTCCCTGCGGTGGGACATGCCGAAGGTGAAGCAGCTGGTCGAGCAGATCAGGAACGACGAGAAGGTCACGGTCGAGTCGAACCACTGACCCCGCCGGACGTACGGAAAGGGCGCCCTCTCCTCGCGAGGGGCGCCCTTCCCCGTGCCTACGGGAGGTCGCGGGCCATGACGGTGCGCCGGACCCGGTGGGCGCCTTCGCAGATCCGGGTGATCCCGGCGTCGCGCATCATGCGCTCGACGGGGTGCTCGCGGGTGCGGCCGTGGCCGTCCAGGAGCTGGACGGCGCCGGTGGCGACCTCCATGGCGACGCCGGGGGCGAAGCACTCGGCGGCGGCGCCGGAGGAGGTCGGGGCCTCCTTCTCGCCTCCGCCGGCGCGCGCACCGGCTCCCGGAGCATCTCGTGCTCCTCCGGAGGCCGGTACAGATCGAAATCGCCGGAACCCGCCGCGTCCACTCGCTCCCGGGCTCTCCCACTGCCGTCGGGCAACCCGAAGGGGAGGCCGTGCCGGAGCCTCCGGCCAGGGCGGGACTATGCTCGGGCAGGCATTCCGCCCGACACCACTGGAGTACCGCATGGCCCTCAGGATCACCGTGATCGGCACCGGCTACCTCGGCGCCACCCATGCCGCGGCCATGGCGGAGCTGGGCTTCGAGGTGCTCGGGCTCGACGTCGTGCCCGAGAAGATCGAGATGCTGTCCTCCGGACGGGTCCCGATGTACGAACCGGGGCTCGAGGACCTGCTGGCCAGGCACGTGGCCGGGGTCGAGGGGTCGAGCGGGCGGCTGCGGTTCACCACCTCCTGGGAGGAGGTCGGCGCCTTCGGCGACGTGCACTTCGTCTGCGTGAACACCCCGCAGAAGCACGGCGAGTACGCCTGCGACATGAGCTACGTGGACGCCGCCTTCGCCTCCCTCGCCGGGGTCGTGCGCGAAGGGGCCCTGGTGGTCGGCAAGTCGACCGTGCCGGTGGGTTCGGCCGAGCGGCTCGCGACCCTGCTCCCGGAGGGCGTGGAGCTGGCCTGGAACCCGGAGTTCCTGCGGGAGGGCTTCGCCGTCGACGACACCCTGCACCCGGACCGGATCGTGATCGGCGTGCGCGGCGGGGAGACCGGCCGGGCCGAGAAGCTGCTGCGCGAGGTGTACGCGGTGCCGGTCGGGGAGGGCTCGCCGTTCGTGGTGACCGACTTCCCGACGGCCGAGCTGGTGAAGACGGCCGCGAACTCCTTCCTCGCGACGAAGATCTCCTTCATCAACGCGATGGCGGAGGTCTGCGAGGCGGCGGGCGGCGACGTCGCCAAGCTGGCGGAGGCGCTGGGCCACGACGACCGGATCGGCGCGAAGTTCCTGCGGGCCGGCATCGGCTTCGGCGGCGGCTGCCTGCCGAAGGACATCCGGGCGTTCATGGCGCGCGCGGGCGAGCTGGGCGCCGACCAGGCGCTGACCTTCCTGCGCGAGATCGACTCGATCAACATGCGGCGGCGCGGCCAGATGGTGGAGATGGCCCGCGAGGCCCTGGGCGGGAACTCCTTCCTGGGCCGCCGGGTGGCCGTCCTCGGCGCCACCTTCAAGCCGGACTCGGACGACGTGCGCGACTCCCCCGCCCTCAACGTCGCCGGGCAGATACACCTCCAGGGCGGCCAGGTCACCGTCTACGACCCGAAGGGCATGGAGAACGCCCGCCGCCTCTTCCCGACCCTGGGGTACGCGGACTCGGCCCTGGAGGCCGTGCGCGGCGCCGACGTGGTGCTGCACCTGACGGAGTGGCGCGAGTTCCGCGACCTCGACCCGGCGGAGCTGGCCGCGGCGGTCTCGACCCCGACCGTCCTGGACGGCCGCAACGCGCTGGACGCGGAGCGCTGGCGGGCGGCCGGGTGGACGTACCGGGCGATGGGGCGGCCGCGGGCGTAGGGCCCCGGAGCGGCACCCGGAAGGCCGGGAGGGTCGGACGGGGCCGCGCGGGCGGCGCCCAGGCACGGAACCGCCTTGCCGCGCCGCGTCGCGGGTAGGAGGGGACGGCGGGGGCGTCCCGTCCCCGCGGAGGAGTCCACGCGAAAGAGGAGTGCCATGCCCGTCGCCACCCTGCGGTCCGTCGTCCTGGACTGTCCCGACCCGATGTCCCTCGCGACCTTCTACGCCGGAATCCTGGGCGGCTCCCCGCGCCTCTCCGAGGACTCGGAGGAGGGCGACTCCTGGGTGGTGCTCTCCGGGCACGACGGCACCCGGCTCGCCTTCCAGGAGGTCGCCGGGTACGTCGCGCCCCGCTGGCCCGAGGAGGAGGGCGGGCAGCAGTTCCACCTCGACCTGACCGTGGACGACCTCGACCGGGGCGAGGAGCGGGTGCTCGCGCTCGGCGCCAAGCTCCTGGACGCGGGCGGGCCCGGCCGCGACTTCCGCGTGTACGCCGACCCGGTCGGCCACCCGTTCTGCCTCTGCGTCGACTGAGGACCCCGCGAGGACGCCCGTGGCCCCCCTTCCCGGCCGGGAAGGGGGGCCACGGGCGTCCTCGCGTCAGGCCGCCGTGCCGTCCAGCGACTCGATCGTCGCGTTCGACGGGGCCGTACGGTTCCTCAGGTCGCGGGAGACGTCCTCCGCGTCGCGCAGGACGCGGACCGCGTTGGACCAGGTCAGCTTCGCCAGGTCCCCGTGCGACCAGCCCCGGTGGAGGAGTTCCGCGATCAGGTTCGGGTAGCCGGCGACGTCGTCCAGGCCGGACGGGGTGAAGGCCGTGCCGTCGTAGTCGCCGCCGATGCCGATGTGGTCGATCCCGGCTGCCTCGCGCATGTGGTCGAGGTGGTCGGCGACCGTGGCGGCGGTGGCGACCGGCCGCGGGTTCGCCTCCTCGAAGGCGCGGTGCAGCCTCATCGCCTCCGTCGTGGTGTCGAGGTGGTGGAGGCCGTGCGCCCGCAGGTTCTCGTCCGCCCGCGCCGTCCACTCGACGGCGGCGGGGAGGATGAACTTGGGCACGAAGGTGGCCATCGCGACGCCGCCGTTGGCGGGCAGCCGCTCCAGGACGTCGTCCGGGACGTTGCGCGGGTGGTCGCAGACCGCGCGGGCCGAGGAGTGCGAGAAGATCACCGGCGCGGCCGTGGCGTCGAGGGCGTCCCGCATGGTCGTCGCGGCCACGTGCGAGAGGTCCACCAGCATGCCGGAACGGTTCATCTCGCGGACGACCTGCCGGCCGAAGGCGGAGAGGCCGCCGACGCCCGGCTCGTCGGTCGCCGAGTCCGCCCAGGCGTTGTTGTCGTTGTGCGTGAGCGTCATGTAGCGCACGCCCAGGGCGTACAGCGCGCGCAGGGTGGCGAGGGAGTCGTTGATCGAGTGGCCGCCCTCGGCGCCCTTGAGGGAGGCGATGCGGCCCTGCTTCCGGGCCGCCTCCATGTCGTCGGCGGTCAGGGCGGGCGCGAGGTCCGCCGCGTACCGCTCCAGCAGCTGGTCGACCACGTCGATCTGCTCCAGGGTGGCGCTGACCGCGTCGTCCCCGGCCAGCTCGCAGGGCACGTACACCGACCAGAACTGGGCGCCGACGCCGCCCGCCCGCAGCCGGGCGAGGTCGGTGTGGAGCGAGGCGCTCTGGTCGGCCGCGATGTCCATGCGGTCCAGGTCGTAGCGCACGTGCTTCCGCAGGGCCCACGGCAGGTCGTTGTGGCCGTCCACGACCGGGTGGGCCGCCAGCAGCTCCCGGGCCTCCGCGAGGCGGTCGGCGGCGGTCACCGGGCGAAGCCGAAGGACTCGGCGCCCTCGACCCTGGCGCGCAGCCGCTTGCCCTTCTCGGTGGCCTGGTCGTTCAGCTCCCGCTGGAAGCCGCGCATCCGGTCGAGCAGGGCCGGGTCGTGGGCGGCGAGGATCCGGGCCGCGAGCAGGCCCGCGTTGCGGGCGCCGCCGACGGAGACCGTGGCGACCGGGACGCCGGCCGGCATCTGCACGATGGAGAGGAGCGAGTCCATGCCGTCGAGGTACTTCAGCGGCACCGGCACGCCGATGACGGGCAGCGGGGTGACGGAGGCGAGCATGCCGGGCAGGTGGGCGGCGCCGCCCGCGCCCGCGACGATCGCCTTGAGCCCGCGCCCGGCGGCCTCCTCGCCGTACGCGATCATCTCGCGCGGCATGCGGTGCGCGGAGACGACGTCGACCTCGTAGGGGATCTCGAACTCGTCCAGGGCCTGGGCGGCGGCCTCCATGACGGGCCAGTCGGAGTCCGAGCCCATGACGATGCCGACGACGGGACTGGTGCTCATTCGGTGATCGTTCCTCGCAGGTAGCCGGCGGCGTGGCGGGCGCGCTCCAGCACGTCCTCCAGGTCGTCGCCGTAGGTGTTGACGTGGCCCACCTTGCGGCCGGGCTTCACGTCCTTGCCGTACATGTGGATCTTGAGCTGCGGGTCCCGGGCCATGCAGTGCAGGTACGCGGAGTACATGTCCGGGTAGTCGCCGCCCAACACGTTGCACATCACGGTCCACCGCGCGCGGGGGCGCGGGTCGCCGAGGGGCAGGTCGAGGACCGCCCGGACGTGGTTGGCGAACTGCGAGGTGATCGCGCCGTCCTGGGTCCAGTGGCCGGAGTTGTGCGGGCGCATCGCCAGCTCGTTGACGAGGATCCGGCCGTCCGTGGTCTCGAACAGCTCCACGGCGAGGTGGCCGACGACCCCCAGCTCCCGGGCGATCCGCAGCGCCAGCTCCTGCGCCTGCCCGGACAGCTCCTCGGACAGGCCGGGGGCGGGCGCGATCACGGTGTCGCAGACGCCGTCGACCTGGCGGGACTCGACCACCGGGTAGGCGACGGCCTGGCCGTGCGGGGAGCGGACGATGTTCGCCGCCAGCTCGCGCGCGAAGTCGACCTTCTCCTCCGCGAGGACCGGGACGCCCGCGAGGAACGGGTCGCGGGCGTCCTCGGGCGAACGCACGAACCAGACGCCCTTGCCGTCGTAGCCGCCGCGCACGGTCTTGAGGATGATCGGGAAGCCCCCGACCTCGGCCGCGAACGCCGCCGCGTCCGCCGCGTCCGCGACGATGCGGTGGCGCGGGCTCGGCACGCCGATCGCGTCGAGCCGGGCGCGCATCACCCCCTTGTCCTGGGCGTGCACCAGCGCGTCGGGCCCCGGCCGAACGGGGATGCCGTCCGCCTCCAGGGCCCGCAGGTGTTCGGTGGGGACGTGTTCGTGATCGAAGGTGATCACGTCGCATCCACGCGCGAAGTCACGCAGCGTGTCCAGGTCGCGGTGGTCGCCGACGACGACCTCGCTCACCACCTGGGCCGCCGAGTCCTGCGGGGTGTCGCTGAGGAGCTTGAACCTGATGCCGAGGGGGATGCCCGCCTCGTGGGTCATACGGGCGAGCTGACCGCCACCGACCATGCCGACTACCGGAAACGTCACCCTCTTAGGGTATCCGCACCACCGCGGAGCACGCGTCCGGCTGTGGTTTGGCACAAGAAGGCCCCTTCCGGACCGTACGGGAGCCCGTACGGAGCGGCCGGAGGGGCCCGGGGGCGGGAGGCCCGGCCGGGTCCGGGTCCGGCCGGGGTTCCCGAGGCGCACCGGCATGTGCCGGGGGCCCTGGTTAGCATGGACTGGTTGACGTCACCCGGACGTCATCCGGACGGACGGGACAGAGCCATCACCATGAGTGAACCCGGCGCGCTGCGCACGCGACTCGACCGGCTCTTCCGCGAGGTCGCCAAGTTCGGGGCCGTGGGGGCGATCGGGGTCCTGGTCGACCTCGGGGTGTTCAACCTCGTGCGCCACTTCTCGGACCTGCAGGTCGTACGGGCGAGCGTCGTCGCCACCGTCGTCGCGATCGCGTTCAACTACGTCGGCTTCCGGTACTTCACCTACAAGGACCGGGACAAGAGCCGCCGCACCAAGGAGATGACGCTCTTCCTCGTCTTCAGCCTGGTCGGCCTGGTGATCCAGAACGGCCTGCTGTACACGGCGACGTACGGCTTCGGCTGGGACTCGCCCCTGCAGAGCAACTTCTTCAAGTTCTTCGGGATCGCGGTCGCGACCCTGTTCCGCTTCTGGTCGTACCGCACGTGGGTCTTCCGCGCCCTGCCCGCGAAGGAGGCGGTCCAGACCGCCGAATCGTTCCTGGAGCAGACTCCGCGCCAGGCGACCCGCCGCCAGCCCGACCGCGTCTGAGCGGCCGGGCCGCCCGGCGGCCGGGTGGGGCGCGCCCCGGCCCTTCACCGTACGGGGCGCTCCGGCGGCTCCTGCGGCTCCGAGACGCCCCTGACCTCCCGGCCCAGGAAGAGCGCGAAGACCGGCGGCTGCTGCTGGAGGAGCTCCAGGCGCCCGCCGTCCGCCTCCGCGAGGTCGCGGGCGACCGCCAGGCCGATGCCGGTGGAGCTGCGGCCGCTGACCGCCCGCTCGAAGATCCGCGCGCCGAGGTCGGCCGGGACGCCCGGTCCCTCGTCGGTGACCTCGATCACCGACTGGTTGCCCGTGACCCGGGTCCGCAGGGCGACCGTGCCGCCGCCGTGCATGAGCGAGTTCTCGATCAGGGCCGCGAGGACCTGGGCGACCGCGCCCGGGGTGCCCACGGCCCGCATCCCCTGCTTGCCGGAGCGCACGATGGCCCGTCCGGCGCTGCGGTAGGCCGGCCGCCACTCCTCGATCTGCTGCTTGACGACCTCGTCCAGGTCGAAGGCGACGGCGGAGCCGGTCCGGGGGTCGCGGGAGTTGGTGAGCAGCCGCTCCACGACGTCGGTGAGCCGCTCGACCTGGGTGAGCGCGATCGTCGCCTCCTCCTTGACCGTGTCGAGGTCGTCGGCGAGGGCGACCTCCTCCAGGCGCATGGAGAGCGCGGTGAGGGGCGTGCGGAGCTGGTGGGAGGCGTCGGCGGCGAGCCGGCGCTCGGCGGTGAGCATCCGGGCGATCCGTTCGGCGGAGGCGTCGAGGACGTCCGCGACCCGGTCCAGTTCGGGCACCCCGTACCGCTTGTGCCGGGGGCGCTGGTCGCCGGAGCCCAGGCGTTCGGCGGTCTCCGCGAGGTCGGTGAGCGGCGAGGCCAGCCGGTTCGCCTGCCGCACGGCGAGGAGGACGGCGGCGACGACGGCGAGCAGGGCCACCGCGCCGATGATCAGGAGGGTGCGGCCGACCTCGGCGGTGACGGCCGAGCGGGACTCCTCGACGGTCACGGTCTCGCCGCGCTCGCCCTCGGCCGTGCCCCGGATGACCTCGCCCCCGGGCCGCTCCCCGATCTCGATCGGGGCACGGCCGGGGATGCCGATCCGGGCGTACCGCTTGGCTCCGCTCTGCTCGGCCAGGATGTCCGGGTTGACCGGCTCGCCCTCGATGAGGCGGCTGTCCACGATGGAGACGATCCGCAGCGCCTCCGAGTCCACGCTCTCCTGGGCGCTGCCGGCGATCGTGCGGGTCTCCACGATGACGAGGGAGACGCCGAAGACGGCGATGACGACGAGCACCACGGCGAGCGTGGAGTTGATCAGGCGGCGGCGCACGGCGGCTTCTCCGGTTCTCTCCCTCAGCTCTTCTCGAAGCGGAAGCCGACGCCGCGCACGGTGGCGATGTAGCGCGGGTTCGCCGCGTCGTCGCCGAGCTTCTTGCGCAGCCACGAGATGTGCATGTCGAGGGTCTTGGTGGAGGACCACCAGGTGGTGTCCCAGACCTCGCGCATGAGCTGGTCGCGGGTGACGACCCGGCCGGCGTCCCGGACCAGGACCCGGAGCAGGTCGAACTCCTTGGCGGTGAGCTGGAGCTCCTCCTCGCCCATCCAGGCCCGGTGGGACTCGACGTCGATCCGCACGCCGTGGGTGGAGGGGACGGGGGCCGGCTCGGTGGCGCCGCGCCGCAGCAGGGCCCGGACCCGGGCCAGGAGCTCGGCGAGCCGGAAGGGCTTGGTGACGTAGTCGTCGGCGCCCGCGTCGAGCCCGACGACGGTGTCCACCTCGTCGGCGCGCGCGGTGAGGACCAGGATGGGGACCGTGTGCCCCTCGGCGCGCAGCCGCCGGGCGACCTCCAGGCCGTCCATGCCCGGCAGCCCGAGGTCGAGCACGACCAGGTCCACACCGCCCTGGAGTCCGGCCCCGAGGGCGGCCGGACCGTCCTCGCGGACCTCGACCTCGTACCCCTCTCTCCGCAGGGCGCGGGCCAGCGGCTCCGAGATGGATGCGTCGTCCTCGGCGAGCAGTACACGGGTCATGGGGTGATGGTAGTCCGCGCCGGGGCCGGGCCGGGGGGCGATCCGTACGGCCCGGAGGGGCCCTGGGGATCTTGTGGGCATCTCGCGCGAGACCTTCGAAAGACCACGTACGGTTGCACTTCTGCCTGTGATCCATCTCTCAAGTCCTTCCATATCCGGCACTGTCGTGTCGTATGGTGGCGAGACGTCTGTAGCGGTATACGGGGACCTTTGGCCGGGTTGGCGGGCCGGGTCCTCTTTCTGCGTGAGGCCGGCCCGCCGGTCTCGACGACGGCGAACGACCTGTGGGCCGGGTCCCGGGGCGCGACGACGCGCCCCCCGGGGCGTGGATCCCGGCGGGGTCCCACGACTCCGCCGGTGCCGGCCTCCCCCACCGGGCGCACCCCGCTCACAAGGCGAGCGTCCCGACAGAGCAAGGATCGACATGGCGTCCAGCCTGACGACGTCTTCCACCGGTGCTCCCGGCTACGAGAAGACGTTCCTCGGCCACCCCCGGGGCCTGGCCACCCTCTTCATGACCGAGATGTGGGAGCGCTTCTCCTACTACGGCATGAGGGCCCTCCTGGTCCTGTACCTGGTCTCCGGCGGCGTGGACGCCGCCACGGGCAGCCAGGGCGGCGGCCTCGCGATGACCGCGGCGACGGCGACGGCCATCTACTCCGTCTACGTCTCGATGGTCTACCTCATGGCCATGCCCGGCGGCTGGTTCGGCGACCGCGTCTGGGGCGCCCGGAAGACGGTCACGATCGCGGCCTCCGTGATCATGCTCGGCCACCTCTCGCTGGCCTTGCCCGGCCAGGCGATGTTCTTCGTCGGCCTCGCGCTCGTCGCGGTCGGCTCCGGCCTGCTGAAGGCCAACATCTCGACGATGGTCGGCCACCTCTACAAGGACGCGGACGACCCGCGTCGCGACGGCGGCTTCACGCTCTTCTACGTCGGCATCAACCTGGGCGCCTTCTTCGCCCCGCTGGTCATCGGCACCGTCGGCGAGAAGGTCAACTGGCACCTGGGCTTCGCCCTCGCCGCCGTCGGCATGGGTCTCGGCCTGGCCGTCTTCCTCTCCTTCGGCAGGACGCTGAACCCGAAGAGCAGCGAGGTCCCGAACCCGCTGTCCGCCGAGGAGCGCAAGGCCGTCCTCACCAAGGCCGCCGCCGTCGTCGCCGTGGCCGCCGTGTTCTACGGCGCCGTGGTCGCCCTCGGCATGTACACCCTGAACTGGGCGATGGTCCCGATCACCCTCGCGGGCCTGATCATCCCGGTCGCCGTCCTGGCGCGCATCAAGCGCGACAAGGACCTGAGCGCCGGCGAGCAGTCCCGGGTGACCGGCTACATCTGGTTCTTCGTCGCCGCGGCCATCTTCTGGATGATCTACGACCAGGGCGGCTCGACGCTGTCGCTGTTCGCCGACGACAAGACCGCCGACACCATCTTCGGCCTCGGCTTCCCCGCCACCTGGTACCAGTCGCTGAACCCGCTGTTCGTCATGGCGCTGGCCCCGGTCTTCGCCTGGCTGTGGCTGTGGCTGGCCCGCAAGAACCAGGAGCCGAACACCATCGTGAAGTTCGCGATGGGCCTCGTCCTGGTCGGCGCGTCCTTCTTCGTCTTCATCGTCCCGATGAACATGGCGGGCGACGGCACCAAGGTCTCCCCGATGTGGCTCGTCTCGATCTACATGATCCAGACCATCGGCGAGCTGTGCCTCTCCCCGGTCGGCCTCTCCGTCACCACGAAGATGGCGCCGCAGAAGTACGCCTCCCAGATGATGGGCGTGTGGTTCCTCGCCGTCACCGCCGGCGACTGCACCACCGGACTGCTGTCGATCGCGGGCGCCGACCTCAACGGCACCGGGATCATCGCGATGGAGGCGGCGATGGCCGTCGTCGCCGGATTCGCGATCTGGATGTACCGCAGGAAGGTCCAGACCCTCATGGGCGACGTCCACTGACGTCACCCGCCGCACACGACGGAGGCCGCCGCACCTGATCGGTGCGGCGGCCTCCGTCGTGTGGTCGTGTCCGGCCGACCGGCCGGGGACCCGGGGGTTCCTCAGGCGTCCTGGGCCGGGGCCGTCAGTTCGGCCCAGACCGTCTTGCCGGGGGTGCCCGGCGTGCGGTCGATGCCCCAGTCCCGGCAGAGCCGCTGCACGATGAACATGCCGTGCCCGCCCGGCCGGCCGGCCCGGTGCGGGGTGCGCGGGGCGGGCTGTCCGGCGCCCAGGTCGGTGACTTCGAGGCGGAGCACCTCGGGCAGGCGCAGGACGCGCAGCTGCTCGGGCCCCTCGGCGTGCAGGCAGGCGTTGGTGACGAGCTCCGAGACGACCAGGAGGACGTCCTCGGCGGCGGCCCTCCGGTCCGCGGTGGCGGCGGGCAGCCAGCCCCACTCCTGGAGCGCCGTGCGCGTGAAGTCACGGGCGAGCGGCACCGTTCCGCTGGTCCCGCCGAGGGCGAGCGTACGGACGTCGGAAGCTGGGTCCATCAGCGCTTCACCTCACCGATCGACGGGGCAGGGGCAGGAAGTACGGGGGGCGCGGGCGGAGCCGGGGGTGGAGGGGCGCGCCGGACCGGGCTCCGCGGGGCGGTACGGCGCACGGCCGGACCTCATTCCGGGAGCGCCGTCTCCAGGGTGTCGTGCACCGTGAAGACGGTGTCCGCGCCCGTGATGTGGAACACCCGGGCCACCGCGGGCCGCATCCCCACCAGGTGGACCTCGCCGCCGACGGCGTCCGCCCGCAGCCGGGCGCCGAGCAGCACGTTGAGTCCGGTGGAGTCGCAGAACTCCAGGCCCGAGCAGTCGACGACGAGCCGTGAGCGGCCCGCGTCCAGCGCCCCGTCCAAGGGGGCGCGCAGGAGTTCGGCGGTGTGGTGGTCGAGTTCGCCCACCGGGGTGAGGAGTTCGCTCTCTCCCACGGCCCGCACTTCGACCCGCAACCGCGCGGGCAGTGCGCCGCCGATGTTTTCGCGGTCCATGGCCGTGCCTCTTCTCGCTCTCGCGGATGCCGACTGACGTCCGTCGAACACTACAAGCGGGGTGGCCTCCGATGCACATGCGGCCCATCTCATAGCGGGGCAAACGGGATTATTGACACTTGCAACGTCCCCCGTCGAGCAGGTAGGTGTGGAGAAGACACCCGACACGGCCGGCTTGGAGGCGCCGCAAACCGCTGCGAGAAGTACCCGAAGGAGACCCATGTCACCCCGCCTCGGCGCACTGCGCACCCCCGGCGCGCCGTCGACCGCACTGTCCCCCGACCACACCGCCCTTCTTCCCGACGGCCTCGCCGAGCACCTGCTCGACCGGCCCCTCGACCGCATCGGGGCGGTCGACGCGCGCGCCCTGTCGAAGCAGCTCTTCGCCCGGCTCGCGGAGCTCGAGGAGGGCACCCACGCGCACGCGTACGTCCGCAACACCCTCGTCGAGCTGAACCTCGCCCTGGTCCGCTTCGCCGCCGCCCGGTTCGGCACCCGCAGCGAGCCGATGGAGGACATCGTCCAGGTCGGCACCATCGGGCTCATCAAGGCGATCGACCGCTTCGAGCTCTCCCGGGGCGTCGAGTTCCCCACCTTCGCGATGCCGACGATCATCGGCGAGATCAAGCGCTTCTTCCGGGACACCTCCTGGTCCGTGCACGTCCCGCGCAGGCTCCAGGAGCTCCGCCTCGACCTGGCGCGGGCCACGGACGCGCTGTCCCAGCGCCTCGACCGCTCCCCCACGGTCGCCGAGCTCGCCGAGGAGCTGGGCATCCCGCCGGAGGAGGTCGTCGAGGGCATGACCGCGAGCAACGCGTACACCGCCAGCTCGCTCGACGCCCAGCCGTCCGAGGAGGACGGCGGCGGTGGCGAGGCCGCGCTCGCGGACCGGCTCGGCTACGAGGACAACGGCCTGGCCGGCATCGAGTACATCGCCTCCCTCAAGCCGATGATCGCCTCGCTGCCCGCCCGCGAGCGGCGCATCCTCTCCCTCCGCTTCGTCTCGGGCATGACCCAGTCGGAGATCGGCGAGGAGCTGGGCATCTCGCAGATGCACGTCTCCCGGCTGCTCACCCGCACCCTCGCCCGGCTGCGCCAGGGCCTCACTCTGGAGGAATGAGCCCCACTCCCCCGCCCGGGGCGCCAAAATGGCTTCCGGAAGGGCCCGTTCACGGTCTGACGACCCTGGGCGGGCCCTTCCGCGTGACCGGGGCGCGCGATCCGGCCCGTGACCGGGGCCTTGTTGACGCGCCGTCCGGGCTGGGCCACATTGAGCCGGGGTCTCAGGGGGGAATCACATGGTTTCTGCGTACGCGGACCTGGAAGAACGCATGCGCGGCAGACTCGGCGGCAGGGAGTGCCTCTACGTGCCGTCGTGCCGCTTCGGTCTCTACCTGGCGCTGCGCCACTGGTGCGAGCCCGGCGGACGGGTGCTGATGTCGCCGGTCAACGACGACGTGATCTTCTTCGTCGTCCTCGCCGCCGGCCTCCGCCCGGTCCAGGCCCCGCTCGACCCGGGGAACGGCTCCCTCGACGTCCCGGCCGTGCCCGAGTCCGTCTGGCGCGGCCTGTCCGCCGTCCTCACGACCAACCTGTACGGGAACCCCGACCCGGCGCCGGAGCTGCGCGAGCGGTGCGACCTGCTCGGCGTCCCGCTGATCGAGGACGCGGCCCACGCGATCGGCTCCACCGTCGGCGGGCGCCCGGTCGGCACGTACGGCGAGGCGTCCGTCTTCAGCCTCTCCAAGCACGCCCGCGCCGGGACGGGCGGCTTCCTGACCCTCGCCGACCCGGACCTGCGCGACGAACTGGCCGCCGCCCGCGACGCGTTGCTGCACCCGACCCGCACCACCGCCGAACTCGCCCACCTGGTGCGGCCGTACGCGGAGGCCGCCGTGCGCGGACTGCGCCTGACCGGGGCCGCGCGCGCGACGCTGCGGGCGTGCGGCCTGGAGGAGCGGGAGGAGATCCGGATGCCGCTCCGCGCCGACGCGCTCGCGCGGGCCCTTCCCGCCGCGCCCGCGCTCGATCCCTTCCACTCCTGGGTCCGCGTCGACCTGCACGACTACCGGCTCCGGCCGGGCCCCGGCAGGCTCCGCCGCACCGCCCGCAGGCTCGCCGGGCTCGACGCCGTCCTCGACGCCCACCGGGCGGGCACCGCCCGCCTCCTGGCCAGCGAGTACGGCCGCGCCGCCGACGCGGAGGCCCAGCCCCTCTTCCGGGTGCCCCTGCTCGTCGAGGACCGGGACGCGGCCGCCGCCGCCCTCGCCCGGCGCCGGATCACCACCGGCTACCTCTACGACCCGCCGCTCGACGCCTACGCGGGCGAACCGTTCACCGACCCCTCCCCCGCGCCCGAACGGGCCGCGTGGTTCGCCCGGCACGCCCTGCCGGTGGACCCGCGCCGCGCCGACGACGCCCTCGCCGCCCTGCGGGCCGCCGGCCTGCGGCCCGTCCACCCGTCGGCCGCCCTCGGCGGCGCCCGGTGACCGGGTCCGTACGGCTGCGCGGGGCGGGACGGGACGCGGACGGCGGGGCCCCGGCGGACGCCCGCGCGGCGAAGGACGACGGGGACCCCGGCTCCGGCGAGAGCTCCCTGTTCCGCAACGCGTACGCCCTGATGCTCTCCACCGGCGTCTCCGCCGCCCTCGGCCTCGGCTTCTGGCTGGTCGCGGCCCGCCACTACTCCGAGGAGGCCGTCGGCCAGGGCTCCGCCGCCATCGCCGCGCAGCGGATGCTCGCCTCGATCGCGGCGACCACCCTGGCCGGCGCGGTCGTCCGGTACGTCCCCCGGGCCGGCCGGGCCACCGGGCCGCTGGTGCTGCGCCTCTACCTGACCAGCACCGTCGTCGTCGGCCTCGCCTGCGCGCTCTTCCTGCTCACCCTGGACTGGTGGGGCCCCTCGTACGCCCCGCTCGGCACCGTCTCCGCCGGGGTCTTCTTCACCGCCTCCTCCATCGGCTGGGCGCTGCTCTCCCTCCAGGACGGCGTGCTCACCGGGCTCAGGCGCGCGATCTGGGTGCCCGTCGGCAACGCGGCCTTCTCGCTCGGCAAGCTGGTCCTGCTCGTCCTCCTGGCCTCCGCCGTGCCGGTGCTCGGCGTCTTCGTCTCCTGGGCGGCGGCGATCGCGCTCTCCGTGGTGCCGCTCGGCTGGCTCATCTTCCGCCGGCTCATCCCCCGGCAGGCCCGCGCCGACCGGGACCGCGAACCGCCGAGCCCGCGCGAGATCGGCCGCTTCGTGGCCGGGGACGCCGTGGGGGCGTTCTTCAGCCTCGTCATGATCAGCCTGCTGCCGATGATGGTCGCCGTCCGCTTCGACGCCGCCCACAACGCCTTCTTCTACACGGCCTACACGGTCGGCGGCACGATGGAGTTCATGGCCATCAACATGGCCTCCTCGCTCACCGCGCACGCCTCGCACAGCCCGGACTCCCTCGCCGAAGGGGTCGGGGGCGCCCTGCGCCGCATGACGCTGCTGCTCGTCCCGGTCGTCCTCGTCCTCGTCCTCCTCGCCCCCCTGATCCTCACCCCCTTCGGCCGGGGCTACGCCGACAACGGCTCCACGGTGCTGCGGCTGCTCGCCGCGGGGGCGCTGCCCCGGGTCGCCGTCGAGCTGTACATCGGCGTGCTGCGCGTCCAGGGACGCACGGGCATGCTCGCCGTGATCCAGGGCTCGATGTGCGTCCTGGTCCTCGGCAGCGCGACCCTCCTCCTCGGCCCGTACGGCATCGACGGCGCCGGATACGCCGTGCTCGGCTCGATGACGCTGATGGCGGCGGTGTGCGTGCCGGGGCTGCGGGCCGTCCTGAAGGACCGCGCGCCGGCCCGGCCGCCCCGGACGGCGGCCCGGACGAAGGCCGGGGACGGGTACGGGGGCGGCCACGGAGACGGGTACGGCACGCGCTGGGCGCGCGAGAGCGCCTATCTGCGCGGGGCGCACGACGCGGTGACGCCCGCGTTCGGCATTCCCGTCCTCGACCCCGGTCCCGGCCCCGGCCCCGTCCCCGGGCCCCCGGACCGTGCGGCGGAGACCCGGACGCCACGGACGCCACGGACGGCCCCGGCCACGGGAACGGGGGCGAGGGCGGGGACGGAGGGCCCGGAGTGGTGGACGGCCTGGCCGTGGCCGCTGCTCGGCCTGGCGGCCGGGCTCTTCTGGTACCCGCTCGCCCGCTCCCGCGAGCTGGAGGTCGAGGAACTCTCCGGCACCGGGCTGCTCGCCGCGCTGCCGCCCGTCACGCTCGCCGCCGGGCTGCTGTTCGTCGTCCTCCAGGGCGTCGCCGTGGGCCTGCGCGCCTTCCGGCCGGCCTTCGCCTCGGCGGTCCTGCTCGCCACCTTCCTCGCCCTGCACACCGCCCCGCCCCTGCTCGGCCTGCGTCCGGCCGACGCGCGGGGTCCCGGCGCCGTGCTCCTGGGCGAGGGAACGGCGCGGGCCGTCGCCCCGGTCGCGCTCCAGGCGCTGTGCCTGCTGCTCGCGGCCGTGCTGCTGCGGGTCTCCGGGGCGGGCGCGCGGGTCACGGCCGGAACGGTGTGGGTGCTGGTCTGGGCGGGCTGGGCGGGACAGCACGCCTTCGCCTCCGTCCCGCTCCCGCTCTTCCTCGGCCTGGCCGGGTGCACGATGGCGGCGTGCGCCTTCCGGGGGGCAGCGGGCTGACGGCGGCGCGGGCCGCCCCGGAAGGACGCCCGTTCACCGTCCCCCGCCGGCCCTTCGGCGACGGGGCCGGGGAAACCCCCGCGCGCCGCCGGCCCCGGCCCCGTCCCGTTCGACGGCGCCGCGCGTGGCGGCCGGCAGCGGAACGCCGGGCAGAGCGGCGGTGACGCTCACGAAGAGGGCGAGGACGACGAGGAAGAGCGTCGGGGAGAAGGACTTCGTCAGGAACAGGGTGGTCGCGGTGAGGGTGGCCACGGAGAGGCTGACGGGCGCGGCGAGGGCCAGTGCCTCCAGACGGGCTCCGGGCCGCAGCCCGAGGGGTTGCGGGAGCATCAGCGCGAGGCCCGGCGCGAGGACGACGAAGGCGAGGACGGGTATCCAGCGCAGCGGGGAGCCGCCGGGGAACGCGGTCGCGGCGAGGGCGATCCAGCCGGAAGCCGCGAGGGCGGCTCTGCGCTGGAGGCCCGGGGTCGGACGTGGGTGGCTCATGGCGTATCCGCTCCTCGTGCGTGTGGTCTGCGACGGGTCGTGCCCGGAGGGGTGTTCAGCCGCCGGTCGTGGGGCGGTAGCGGAGGACGAGCCCGTACCGGCTCTCCTCCACGACCCCGAACAGCGGGGAACTCTTGAGCGCCTTCCGGAGGATGTCGTAACCGCCCTCCGGGAGGTAGCCCTCGCCAAGGACGGCCTTCCCCTGGGTGGGGGTGAGGATCACGTAGGCCGGGCGGCCCCCGGGGATGCCGCCGGCGAGGTAGCCGGCCGGGTCCTTCAGCATGCGGAGGTTCTCGTCGACCTCCTGCTCGGTGAAGAACCAGCGTTCGTAGCGGTCGTACCGGTAGTACGAGTCGGTGAAGGCGCCGGTCGCGGCGAGGATCAGCGCTCCCTCGGGCGCCCGGTCGAAGGCACGGCGGGTGAGCGCGACCTCGCCGGGCGGCGCGTAGTGCATGCCTTCCTTGCCGTAGTACGAGGGAAGGAAGCCGGCGAGCATGGCGACGAGGGTGACGGGCAGCGCGACGGCGGCCGTGCGGCGGGCGAGCACGGCGGCGCGGCTCGCGGCACCGGCGGCGGGGACGAGCGCGGCGGCGGCGAAGAAGGCCGCGCCGGGCAGGCCGAAGAGGTAGACGCGGAAGACCATTTCGCCGCCGTAGTCGTTGACGGCGAACATCGGGAGGGGCGCCGCGGTGGCGAGCAGCAGCGGCAGGGCGCTGCGGACCAGTGCGCGGCGGAGCAGTACGGCCGTGCCGGCGAGCCCGGCGAGGACGAGGACCATCAGGACGTTGGCGCTGCCGACCAGCTCCGAGCCGGGGCCCGTGGGGTCGCCGGCGAACCCGGGGCGGGAGTTGCCGAGGAGGTCGCCGGCCTTCTCCCGCAGGGTGCCGAGGGTGTCGAGGAAGAGTTCCCGGCCCATGGTCAGGTCCCAGACCAGCATGATCAGGCCGGTGGTGGCGAGGAGCCCGAGGTTGCGGTAGCGGCGGGTGAGGCAGAGGGCGAAGAGGCTCGCGCACAGCATCACGGGGGTGAGCTGATGCGAGACGTTGATGGCGGCGACGACCGGGACGAGGAAGAGGACGGCGACCGCCCGCTGCCGGGTGGTCGTGGGCGGCGGCACGGACGCGGCGGCCGGGTCCAGGGCGGAGCGGTCGCGGAGCACGCCGGCGGAACCGGGCAGGACGAAGTGCCGGACGACGACGGCGAGGACGGCGAGGTACAGCAGGTAGGAGAAGCCCTGCGGCGAGAGGTAGTCCTGGCCGACCCAGTTCGCCAACTGGAAGATCCACACGCCGGTCCACACGAGCCGCCAGTCGTCGCTGAAGGTGCGGTAGACGAGGACGAGGACGGGCATGGTGAGCAGACCGAGCACGACCGGGGCCCAGTTGATGAACGAGGCGGCGGCATCGACGCCGAAGGCACGGACGAGGGCCGCGTCGAGGGAGAAGAAGCCGGGCCACTGGTCGTAGGCCGCCATGCCGCCGGAGGGCTCACGCCCGGAAGGGACGGTGCCCTCGGCGAGGAGCCTGCTGATGATCGCGTCGTGCTTGGACGCCCAGGCGTAGCGGACGGTGTCGTAGAGGATCGCGGGCGGCGCCTTGAGGGCGACGAGCATCGCCGCGCCGTAGGTGGCGGGCCACAGGGGCGCGGTGCCGGCACGCCGCAGAGTGATGACGAATCCGCAGGTCAGGACGGCGAGGGCGGCGTAGAAGGCGAGAGGGAAGCGGTCGAGGAGGCCGAACTCCTCGATGTTCCGGAAGTCGATGCGGGGCAGCGCCCACCACCAGAGCGCGGCGGCGAGGACGAGGAGCGCCGGGTTGAGGGCGGCGGGGGAACGGAGCGCGGTGAGGGCGCCGGCCCGGCGGCGGTGGTCCGGGGGGGCTCCGCCGCCCTGTTCCCCGGTTCCGCGCTCCGTGGCCTCCCGGCCCCGCGCGGAAGGCCGCGACGGCATACCGTCGCTCCCGGTCACCGGTGTTGATGGCACATGGTGCTGCACGGCGGCTCTCTCCTCACGGTCCCCTCGGTGAAGCAGAGGAACCCACTTCGGTTACGTACACGCATTCGACACCCTTGATCGGCAAGGGAATCGCTGGTCCCCGCCGGCCCCGTGGCTCAGCCGGCGAACTCGGGTCCCTTCACCAGGGCCCGGCCCCGGCGGTACACGCGCCAGCCGATCGTGGCCGGCGAGTCCGGGTACGGAGCGGTCCTCGCGCCCCGCCCCTCCATCCACCGCTCCACGTCGGCGGTGGTGTGGGTGCGGCGCACGATGAGCCGGGCGACGCGGTAGACCTCGTCGCTCCCGGAGCTCAGCGCGTGCCGCACGGCGACCGCCGAGGCGTACCCGGCCGCCGCGGCGGCCCGCCGGACGGCCGGGCTGTTGTAGCCGTGCGGATAGGCGAGGTGCGCCACCTCGTGCCCGAGGACGTCCTCCAGCTCCGCCTTCGAGTCGCGCAGTTCGCGCCGCAGGGCGCCCGGCGCGAGGGTGTCGAGCTGCGGGTGGGTGACGGTGTGGCCGCCGACCTCCATCCCGTACTCCTCCAGGCGCGGCGCCCGGTCGAGGGTCATCATCGGCGCGGGCGGCAGCAGGCAGGGACGGCCCGGGACGAGGGCGCCCGTGGTCAGGTAGGCGGTGGCGGGCAGGCCGCGCGCGGCGAGCGCCTCGGCCGTGGGCCCGGCGAGGTCGGCGAAGCCGTCGTCGAAGGTGAGGACGACGGGCCGGGGCGGCAGCGGGGCGCCGTGGGCGAGGTGGCGGGCGAGGGCGCCGGCGGTGACGGCGGTACGGCCGCAGGCGACGACCGCGTCGAGATGGGAGGCGAACTCCGCCGGGGAGACGGTGAATTCGGCGATCCAGTCCGGCGGGTCCTCCATGACGGCGTGGTAGAGGAGGACGGGTATCCGGGCGTGGACGGGGACGGGGGGACCGCCGGGCAGGAGGGCGCGGAGGCCGCCGGTGGCGCGCGTCATCGCGGTCCCGCCTTCCGCAGCCGGGCCGTGGCGTATCCGATCGGGCCGTAGAGCATGCCGCGTCGCTCCAGTCGGGAGAGGCTTCGGGGCCAGGGGTGGTGGGTGCCGTGCTCGCCGGGGACGCCGCCCCCGGCCTCTCCCCGCCGGGCGGTCACGGCACGGGCGTGCGCGAGGCCGCGCGGGAGGCGGGCGAGGAGCGCGGGCAGCAGGCGGGGCCGGTGGACCAGGGTCGCGGTGAGGTACGCGGTGAGGCCCGCGCCGTAGCCGTACGCCTGGTTCCGCAGGTCCTGCCAGGTGTCGCGGTGGTGGTGCCAGACGAGGGCCTCGGCGGTGTAGCGGAGGCGGAAGCCGGCGGAGAGGACGGCGACAAAGGCGTACAGGTCGTCGCCGCCCCTCGCGGCGGTCCCGGTGCCGGTGGCGGGGTCGAAGCCCCCGGCGCGGCGCAGGGCCTCGGCGCGGAAGGCCATGTTGGCGCCGGAGCCGAAGCCGCCGGCGGCGAACGGGAACAGCGGCTCGTCGGCGGGCGGCCGGGCCGGGTCGTACAGGCGCGGGGCGAAGCCCTTGGCGAACCCGCCGTGCGATTCGAGGAGGACCTGGGCGGGGGTGGCGAGCCGGGCGGGCAGGATCAGGCCGGTGACGCAGCCGAGGCCGGGGTCGGCGGCGAAGGGGCCGGTGAGCGCGGTCAGCCAGCGCGGGTCGGCGATCACGTCGTCGTCGGTGAAGGCGACGATCCCGCTCCGGGAGGCGGCGAGGCCGGTGTTGTGGGCGGCGGCGAGCCCGGGGACGTCCTCGCGGACGTACCGGACGCGGCCGGCGTACTCCCGGGTCACGAGGTCGTACGTGGCCGCGGTCCGGGGCGCGTTGTCGACGACGACCAGTTCGAAGCCGGGGTGGTCCTGGGCGAGGAGCGAGTCGAGGGCGCGGGCGAGCCGCGCGGGGCGCTCGCGGGTGGCGACGACGACGGAGGCGCGGGGCGGGACGGGCCCTTCGCCCGTACCGGCCCCCGGTCCCGCTCCGGCCTCCGGCCCCGCTCCGGCCCCCGGCCCCCTCCTGGCCTCCGTCCCGGCGAGCCGTTCGGCGTCGGAGAGGGGGACCCGCCGGGCGAGCCGTTCGCGGGCGAGGGCGGCCAGCACGCCGGCGGGGTCCTCGCCGTCCGCGACGGTCCCGACGACGGTGGCGGCGGGCCGCCCCCGGAGCCGTACGAGCGCGTAGACGTCCCCGGGCACGACCGGCGGCCCGCCGGGTGCGGGCCGGAACGACAGGACGGGCCCTTCGGGTGCGGCGAGGTCGATCTCGGCGACGGAGAGGGGACGGGGGACGGAACGGTTCAACGGGGAGGCTCCCGGAGGACGCGCGGGCGAGGGCCGGACGGACGGGGGCGGGGCGGGCCGGAGGCGTACGGGCGGGGGCGCGGCGCCCCGGGGACGCGGGAGCGCGCCGGACCGGGGGCGTGCGGAGCGGGGCCGTCCGGCGGGGAGGCGGGTCCTCCGGGCGCGGTCACCGTCCGCCCCGCAGCCGGGCGGCCCCGTTGAGCGCGGCGCGCGCGCGGGCCGCGAGGGCGGGCCGGCCGCGGACGAAGCCGTGGACGCGCCGGGCGGGTTCGCGCCCCAGCCAGTGCAGGGCGGCCCGCGCGCCGGGGACGAAGACGGCCCCCTCGTACACCGTCAGCTCCCCCGTCTTCAGGGCGTCCTTGTACTCGGCGTCGCCGCGCCCCAGGTCGAGCGTCCCGATCCCGGCCTCCGCCGCCGCCTCGGCCATCCGCAGGTGCAGGACGAGGCCGGGCGAGTACTTCGCGAACTCGGGGTCGTACGACGGGAACCAGCAGGACAGCACGGTCGCGGACCGCAGCCCGAAGTGCGCGGCGACCGGCCGTTCCCCCGCGTACAGGACGGAGAGGACGCCGGAGCAGCCGGGCGTGCGCCGCTCGTGGAGGCGGCGGACGAGGGTGGTGATCCACTCCTGGGCGAAGCGGTCGCGGCGGCCGGTCCTGCGGTACTGGGCGGACTTCCACTCCATGAGGGTGCGCAGGGCCGCCGGGTCGCGTTCGTCGAACACGAACCGCGTCCCGCCGTCGGCCCGGCGGGCGAGCCGCCGCTCCTTGGCGAGGGTGGTCCGGAGGAACGTGGGCGACCGGACGCGCAACAGCGCCTCGTAGGCGGCGTACCCCTCGCGGACGTCGATCACGGGGGAGGCGAAGGAGTCGGCGGCGGCGGGCGCGAAGACCGGCTGGCCGGCCTCCAGGTTGTCGAACTCCCAGGAGGCGAGGCCGCAGTGGCGCAGCAGGGCGCGGGCGTCGGGCCGCAGGCCGGGCCGGAGGACGGCCCCCTGGCTGTCGGAGACGCCGTACCCGAGGGCGCGTCCCCGCCCCAACGGGCCCTTCTCGTAGGGGAAGAAGCCGACCGGTTCGTCCCCCTCCCACCAGACGGCGACGCGGGAACGGGGCCGCACCCGGGCGACGGCGAGGGCGAACTCCGGTTCCATGAAGGGGTTCCCGGGCGCGCCGGACCCGGCCCGTAGCGCCCGCCACGCCTCGATCTCGCGCGCGCCCAGCTCCCCCGGCCGCGCGATCCGCACACGAAAGGCACTCACCCTGCCGACCCCCCGGTCCAACCCCCTGAGTACTGCCAGGACAGGACGGTACCGGTCCGCAACGCCCGGAGACAGGGATACCCGGTCTTTCCGTGACCGGCCCCGGGAGGGACGGGCGGACGATCCCCGAACCGTGGGTCCCGGCCGAGGAGCCGGAGGAGTTCCACGCGCATATCGTGGGGGAGGTCCAGGTGGTCCACGAGTTCCGCCGAACGTTCCCGTGCCGAGGAGCCCCCGATGAGCGTGCGTCGCGTCGTCCCCAACCTGCGGACCGGGTCCCCCGGCGAGAACCGGGAGTTCTACGGACTCCTCGGCTTCGAGCAGGTCATGGACCACGGCTGGATCGCGACCCTCGCCTCGCCGGCCGTCCCCGCCGCCCAGGTCAGCCTGATGGGCACGGACCCGACCGCTCCCGTCTCCCCCGATCTGAGCGTGGAGGTGGAGGACGTGGACGCGGTGTACGCGGCGGTGCGGGCGGCGGGCGCGGAGGTCGTGCACCCGCTGACGGACGAGGAGTGGGGCGTCCGGCGCTTCTTCGTGCGGGACCCCGACGGCCGGGTCGTCAACGTGCTCGGCCACCGCGCCTGAGAGGAGCCCCGCCGACCGGCGGGGCTCCTTCCCTCAGACCACCCGCTCGCCCCTCCGCCACACCCCCGCCACCAGCGGCACCCCCGGCCGGTAGGCCAGGTGGACGTGGGAGGGGGCGTCCAGGAGCGTCAGGTCCGCGCGGGCGCCGGGGACCAGGCGCCCGATGTCCGTGCGGCGGAGGGCCGCCGCGCCGCCCGCCGTGGCCGACCACACCGCCTCGTCGGGGGTCATGCCCATGTCCCGGACCGCCAGGGCGACGCAGAAGGGGACGGAGGAGGTGTAGGAGGAGCCCGGGTTGCAGTCCGTGGAGAGGGCCACCGTGACGCCCGCGTCCAGGAGGCGGCGGGCGTCCGGCCACGCGGCGCGGGTGGAGAACTCCGCCCCCGGGAGGAGGGTGGCGACCGTGTTGCCCGAGGCCAGGGCGTCCACGTCCGCGTCCGTCAGGTGGGTGCAGTGGTCCGCGCTCGCCGCGTCCAGCTCCACCGCCAGCCGCACGCCGGGGCCGTACGTGAGCTGGTTGGCGTGGATGCGGGGGTGGAGGCCCTTCGCCCTTCCGGCGGTGAGGATCGCGCGGGCCTGGTCGCCGTCGAAGGCGCCCTCCTCGCAGAAGACGTCCACCCAGCGGGCGTACGGGGCGCAGGCGTCCAGCATCGGGCCGGTGACCAGCTCCACGTACGCCGCCGGGTCGTCGGCGTGCTCCGGGGGGACGACGTGCGCGCCGAGGTAGGTGACCTCGTCGGTGTGCGCGGCGGCGATGCGCAGCGCCCGGACCTCGTCCTCGACCGTCAGACCGTAGCCGGACTTGGTCTCGAAGGTGGTCGTGCCCTGGCGCAGGGCCTCGTGGAGGTGGCGCGTCAGGTTGCGCTCCAGGTCGGCGTCGGACGCCGCGCGCGTCGCCGCGACCGTCGTGCGGATGCCGCCCGCCCCGTACGGCTGCCCCGACATGCGGGCGTTGAACTCGGCCGTGCGGTCGCCCGCGAAGACGAGGTGCGAGTGGGAGTCGACGAAACCGGGGAGCACGGCCCGGCCGCCGGCGTCGACCCGGTTGTCAGTGGCGGGTGCTTTGCTGGTTTCACCGATCCAGACGACCCGGTCGCCCTCGATGACGACGGCCGCGTCCCGGATCAGGCCCAGAGGACCTCCTCCCCCGCTCTCGGACTTGCTCGAGCGGGGGGACCCCCATCCGAGGGAGGGATCGTTCGTGACCAGGCTGGCGATGTTGACGATGGCGGTGGCGGGCGTCGCCACCGCGCTGTTCGCGCTCGTGGGGGCGGAGGTCGCCGCCGCGCTGTTCCTCGTCTCGGGACCGGTGTTCATGGTGGGGGGTGTCTCCTTCAGCCGCGCAGGGCGGCGATCGAGTCGGCGAGGGCCCGCGGCACGTCCGGCACGGACCGGTGGGCCCCGTCCCGTACGACGTGGCGGCCGCCCACGACCGTGTGGCGCACGTCCGCTGCCGACGCTGCGAATACCGCCGTCTCGGCTGCCAGACGCGGCACCGGTCCCGCTGTCCTGACGGAGTCCAGGGCGATCGTCGTGAAGTCGGCGAGGGCGCCCGCCTCCAGGGCGCCCGCCTCGTCCCAGCCCAGGGCCGCGTGACCGCCGGCGGTGGCGGCGCGCAGGAGCGCGGCGGCGGTCCAGTGGCCCCGGACGTGGGTGCGCAGGCGCTCGTTCAGCTCCATGGCCCGTGCCTCTTCGAGGAGGTCGACGACCGCGTGGCTGTCGCTGCCCAGGGAGAGGGGGGAGCCGGCCTTCTGGAGGGCGGTGGCCGGGCCGATGCCGTCCGCGAGGTCGCGTTCGGTCGTCGGGCACATGCAGGTGCCGGTGGACGAGGAGCCGATGAGGCCGATGTCCCCGTCCGTGAGGTGGGTGTTGTGGACGCCGGTGGTCCGGGGCCCCAGCACGCCGTGTTCGGCCAGGAGTCCGGTGGGGGTGAGGCCGTGGGCCGCGAGGCAGGCGTCGTTCTCGGCGGTCTGCTCCGAGAGGTGGACGTGGAGGGGGGCCTCCCGCCGCCGGGCCCAGTCGGCCACCGTGGCGAGCTGGTCCGCCGGGACGGCCCGGACGGAGTGGATCGCCGCCCCGATCCGGACGCCGTCCCGTTCCCGGAGCGCCGACGCCCGTTCGGCCCAGGCGTGCGCCGTGCCGTCGGTGAAGCGGAGCTGGTGGTGCTCCGGGGCGGCGCCGAAGCCGGAGGAGAGGTACGCGGTGTCGAGGAGGGTGATGCGGACGCCCGCCTCCGCGGCGGCGGCGATCAGGGCCTCGCCCATGGCGTTGGGGTCGGCGTACGGGGTGCCGCCGGGGGCGTGGTGGAGGTAGTGGAACTCGCCGACGGAGGTGATGCCGGCGAGCGCCATCTCCGCGTACACCGCGCGGGCGAGCGCGAAGTAGCTGTCGGGGGTGAGGCGCTGGGCGATCTTGTACATGGTCTCGCGCCAGGTCCAGAAGGTCCCGGAGCCGACCTGGACGGTGCCGCGCAGGGCACGGTGGAAGGCGTGCGAGTGGGCGTTGGCCAGGCCCGGGACCGTCAGGCCGCGCAGGACCTCGGCGCCCGGCGGGGGCGTCGCCGCGCCCGTCCGGACCGCCGTGATCCGGCCGTCCGCCACGTCCAGGGCCACGCCCGGCTCGACGTACGGGTCGAGCCAGGCGTGTTCCAGCCAGTACGTCGTCGTCAGCGGCACGCCAGCTCCTCCAGTACGTCGGCGAGTGCGCGGACCCCGGCCAGGCAGTCGTCCTCGGCCGCGAACTCGGCCGGGGAGTGGGAGACGCCGGTGGGGTTCCGTACGAACAGCATGGCGGTCGGGATCGATTCGGACAAAATACCCGCGTCGTGGCCCGCTCCGGTGCCGAGGACCGGCACCTTGCCCGAGGTGCCCGTGGTGCCGGAGGCCGAGTCGCCCAGGATGCGGGACAGTTCGTCGCGCAGGGCGTGCGAGAAGTCCACGACGGGGGTGAAGGACTCGCGGACGACCGTGAGGTCGATGCCGTGCCGGTCGGCGTGGTCGCGGGCCGCCGTCTCGACGCCCCTGACCACCGCGTCCAGGGAGTCCTGGTCGGCGGCGCGCGCGTCGAGCCAGCCCCGGACCAGGGAGGGGATGGCGTTGACGCCGTTCGGCTCGACCGCGACCTTGCCGAAGGTGGCGACGGCGCCCGCGAGTTCGGCCTCGCGGCGGGCGGCGAGGACGGTCTCGGCGTAGGTGAGCATCGGGTCGCGGCGGTCCACGAGCCGGGTGGTGCCGGCGTGGTTGGCCTCGCCGGCGAAGTCGTACCGCCAGCGGCCGTGCGGCCAGATGGCGGAGGCGATGCCGACGGCGTCGCCGGACAGGTCCAGGGCCCGGCCCTGCTCGACGTGCAGTTCCACGAAGGCGCCCACGCGGGCGAGCCGCTCCGGGTCGGGGCCGATGGCGTCGGGGTCGTACCCGGCGGCCTCCATGGCCCGCGGGAGGCTGATCCCGTCGGCGTCGCGCAGTTCGTACGCCTGCTCCTTCGTCAGCCGTCCTGCGGTGAGGCGGGAGCCGACGCAGGCGAGGCCGAAGCGGGCGCCCTCCTCGTCGCCGAAGTTGACGATGGCGAGGGGACGCCTGAACGAGACGCCGCGGGAGCGCAGTTCGTCGAGGGCGGCGAAGGAGGAGACGACGCCGAGGGGGCCGTCGAAGGCACCGCCGTCGGGGACGGAGTCCAGGTGGGAGCCGGTGACGACGGCGTCGCCGGCCGTCGGGTCGCCGAGCCAGGCCCACTGGTTGCCGTTGCGGTCGGTCTCGACGTCCAGGCGGCGGGCCTCGGCCTGCATCCGGAACCAGAGGCGGCAGTCGGCGTCGGCGTCCGTCCAGGCGTAGCGGCGGTAGCCGCCGGAGGCGGCGCTGCGGCCGAGGGGCCGCAGCGACCGCCACATGGCGTGGAAGCTCTCGCTCACGCGGACGCCTCGTTCTCGGCGCCCTCGCGCATCGGGACCCGGACGCCCTTCTCGTCCGCGACCCGCTCCGCGATGTCGTAGCCCGCGTCGACGTGGCGGATGACGCCCATGCCCGGGTCGTTGGTGAGCACGCGGCGGATCTTCTCGCCCGCCAGCGGGGTGCCGTCGGCGACCGTGACCTGGCCCGCGTGGATCGAACGGCCCATGCCGACGCCGCCGCCGTGGTGGAGGGAGACCCAGGAGGCGCCGGAGGCGACGTTGACCATGGCGTTGAGCAGCGGCCAGTCCGCGATGGCGTCGGAGCCGTCGAGCATGGCCTCGGTCTCGCGGTACGGGGAGGCCACCGAGCCGCAGTCCAGGTGGTCGCGGCCGATCGCGAGGGGCGCGGCGAGGGTGCCGTCGGCGACCATGTCGTTGAACATGTCGCCCGCCTTGTCGCGCTCGCCCTGGCCGAGCCAGCAGATGCGGGCGGGCAGGCCCTGGAAGTGGACCCGCTCGCCGGCCATCCTGATCCAGCGGTGCAGGGACTCGTTCTCGGGGAAGAGGTCGAGGATCGCCTTGTCCGTCTTGTGGATGTCCGACGCCTCGCCGGACAGCGCGGCCCAGCGGAACGGGCCCTTGCCCTCGCAGAACAGCGGGCGGATGTACGCCGGGACGAAGCCCGGGAAGGCGAAGGCGCGGTCGTAGCCGGCCAGCCGGGCCTCGCCCCGGATCGAGTTGCCGTAGTCGAAGACCTCGGCGCCCGCGTCCATGAAGCCGACCATGGCCTCGACGTGCCGGGCCATCGACTCGCGGGCGCGGGTGGTGAACCCGGCCGGGTCCTTCGCCGCCGCGTCGGCCATGTCCTCGAAGGCGATGCCCACGGGCAGGTAGGACAGCGGGTCGTGGGCGGAGGTCTGGTCCGTCACGATGTCGATGGGCGCGCCCTCGGCGAGCAGCTGCGGGAGCAGCTCGGCGGCGTTGCCGAGGAGGCCGATGGACAGCGGGCGGCGGGCGTCGCGGGCCTCGGTGGCGAGCTGGAGGGCGTGGGCCGGGCTGTCGGCCTTGACGTCCAGGTAGCGGTGCTCGATGCGGCGCTCGATGGCGCGCGGGTCGACGTCGACGCAGATCGCGACGCCGTCGTTCATCGTCACGGCGAGCGGCTGGGCGCCGCCCATGCCGCCGAGCCCGGCGGTCAGGGTGATGGTCCCGGCGAGGGTGCCGCCGAACTTCTTGGCGGCGACGGCGGCGAAGGTCTCGTACGTGCCCTGGAGGATGCCCTGGGTGCCGATGTAGATCCAGGAACCGGCGGTCATCTGGCCGTACATGGTGAGGCCGAGCTGCTCCAGGCGCCGGAACTCCTCCCAGTTCGCCCAGTCGCCGACCAGGTTGGAGTTGGCGATGAGGACGCGCGGGGCCCACTCGTGGGTCTGCATGACGCCGACCGGGCGGCCGGACTGGACGAGCATCGTCTCGTCCTGCTTGAGGGTGCGCAGGGTGCGGACCATGGCGTCGAAGGAGCGCCAGTCGCGGGCGGCCTTGCCGGTGCCGCCGTAGACGACGAGCTTGTCGGGGTGCTCGGCGACCTCGGGGTCGAGGTTGTTCTGGAGCATCCGGAGGGCGGCCTCCTGCTGCCATCCCAGGGCGCTCAGTTCCGTACCGCGCGGGGCCCGTACGGGGCGGGGTCCTGACATGGCGGTGCCTCCTCGAATGTCGTTCAGATATTCACATCCTGGCGTCATGAATAGTTGTAGTCAACAGGGTGGGGCGGCGGACGGGGCACGCCACCTCTTCCGCCCCACTCCTTCCACCCCTCCGCACCCTCCTGTCCCCGCCCCTTCCCGCTCCCGCCCCCTTCCCGCCCCCGCGCCGGAAGGGCGACGATGGAACGCATGGCCTCCTCCCGTCGCGATCCCGCCGTCCGCGCCGCCGTCGAACAGGGTCTCCTCTCCCCCGCCGAACCGGTCGTCGCCCTCCTCGACACGGCCGGCATCCGCGCCTCCGCCGCCGCCCTGACCAGCGCTTTCGCCGCCGTCACCGACGCCCCCGTGCTGCACGCCTTCGCCGTGAAGGCCGCCCCGCTCGTCCCCGTCCTGCGCCTGCTGCACGCGGCCGGGATCGGCGCCGAGGCGGCGAGCCCCGGCGAGCTGGCCCTCGCCCGCGCCGCCGGGATCCCGCCCGGCAGGACCGTGCTCGACTCCCCCGCCAAGACGCCGGAGGAGCTGCGCGGGGCCCTCGCGCTCGGGATCGCGGTCAACGCCGACAACTTCCAGGAGCTGGCCCGGCTCGACGCGCTCGCCGCCGCCACCACCGCGCCGCTCCCGCCCCTCGGACTCCGGGTGAACCCGCAGGTCGGCGCCGGTTCCATCGACGCGCTCTCCACCGCGACCGCCACCTCCAAGTTCGGCGTGGCGCTCCGTGACGAGGGCGCCCGCGAGGCCGTCGTGCGGGCCTTCCTCGACCGCCCCTGGCTGACCCGCCTGCACGTCCACACCGGCTCCCAGGGCGTCCCGCTCGCCCTGATGGCGCGGGGCGTCGGGGAGGCGTACGCGCTCGCCGAGGAGATCAACCGGGCGGCGGGCGGGCGGCGGATCGACACCCTCGACATCGGCGGCGGGCTGCCGGTGAACTTCGCCTCCGACGAGGAGACGCCGACGTACGCGGAGTACGCCCGGCTGCTCGCCGCCACCGTCCCCGGCCTCTTCGACGGCCGCTACCGCCTGGTCACCGAGTTCGGCCGTTCGCTGCTCGCCAAGCACGGCACGGTCCTGACCCGGGTGGAGTACACCAAGACCTCCGGGGGCCGCCCGATCGCCGTCACCCACGCGGGCGTGCAGCTCGTCACCCGGACGGTCTACGCCCCCGCCTCCTGGCCGCTGCGCGTCCTCGCGTACGACTCCGGGGGCCGGCCGCGCACCGGGGAGACCACCGTCCAGGACGTGGCGGGCCCCGCCTGCTTCGCCGGGGACCTGATCGCCACCGGCCGCGCGCTGCCGCCGCTCCGCCCCGGGGACGTGGTGGCGGTTCCGGACACCGGCGCGTACTGCTTCGCCCACCACTACGCGTACAACAGCCTGCCCCGGCCCGCGGTCCACGGTTTCACGGTGGCCGGTGACGGGACGGTGGCGTTCGCGACCGTACGGAGGGCCCAGACGACGGACGAGATCGTGGCCGAATCGGGCGGGGACCTGGCGGACGCGCTGGTGGGCTGACCGGGCGGGTACGGGCACGGGCACGCCGCCGGCCGGGCGGCGGACGCGGGACCGGCCCGCCGACGGAACGGGACGGACGGCGGGCGGCGGGCGGCGGGCGGCGGGCGGCGGGCGGCGGGCGGCGGGCGGCGGGCGGCAGACGAATTCTCGCCACTCCATGGCATGTTCCGATGGAAAATGCCAGAACTCCCCCTCCGGACGGGAACGTTCAGTAGCGTCGCCGTCACTGCCGCACGTTCGCACACCGCATCGGGAGGGGAATCCGCGTGCCCGGAATCGACGAGTGCCTGACGGAGGCCATGACCCTGCCGGGCGCCCGGGGTGCCTCCCTGGTCGACTGGACCAGCGGGCTCGCTCTGGGGACGGCGGGGGACTCGCCCGTCGGGGACCACGAGACGACGGCCGCCGAGACCGCCGAACTCGCCCGTTCGGCAGCGGAGTTCGACACGTTCACGACGGCGGACGACGGTCCCGGCGCCGGAGGCCCGCCCGTCGAGGACCTGATCGTCACCACCCGGGCCGGCTACCACGTCCTCCGCTTCGTGGAGACCTCCTTCGACAGCAGCGTCTTCCTCCACCTCTGGCTCGACCGCGACACCGGCAACCTCGCCCTCGCCCGCATGCGGCTCCGCGACATCGCCGAGAGGCTGGTCCTCGGATGAGCGCCGTCGCCACCCCCGTCTCCCCGATGCTGGTCCGGCTCGCCGCCGAGAAGGCCACCGGCGCCCTGCTCCGCGACCACGGCACGCTCTACCTGGTCGACGGCCGGGTGGTGCACGCCGAGAGCCCCGCCGCCCCCGGCGTCGACGTCCTCCTCACCACCGGCGGCCGGCTGCCCCGGGAGAACTGGGACGAGGCCGTCGACCGGGCCGGCGCCCACCGCGCGGTGGGCCGCTTCCTCGTGGACAGCGGCCGGCTCCAGGACGGCGAGCTGGAGATATGCCACCTCGGCGCCGTCTTCGACGCGGCCTTCTTCGCCCTCTCCCCCACCGGCGGGCCGACCCGCTTCCGGTACGGGGTGGGCCACTGGTTCGGGACGGTGCGGCCGGTCTCGGCCGAGGCGGTGGAGCGCGAGACGGTACGCCGCCGCGAACTCCTCGACGCCGTCTGGCCGTACGCCGCCGTGGACACCGCCCCGGTCGTCCCCCGCCCCGCCGCCCCGGGCCAGACCGTGGGAGCGCGCCAGCGCGCGCTGCTCGCGCTGGCCGACGGGGAGCGGACCCCGGCGGAGCTGGCCCGGCTGCTCGGCCGCCCCGCCTTCCACACCCTTCTCGACGTGCGGCGGCTCGCCGCCGCCGGGCTGGTCGAGACCCCGCTCGCCCCCGATCCGGAATCCGTCCCCGCACCGCGGTCGCCGTCCTTCCCGCCGGTCCCGCCGGTGTCCCACCCCGACATCGCCCTGCTGCGCCGGCTCCGTGACGCCCTGGAGGCACACCTGTGATGAGGCGTGCCCTGCGCATGCGCGCCGAGAGGAGACAGCTCATGACGGCAGAAGCCGAGGTCCTGGGCGAGCTGAGACGGCTCCGGGCGCGGCTGCCCCAGCTCACCGGAGCCCTGGCGGCCAGCGCCGACGGCCTCGTCCTGGCCCACGACACCGTGGACGGCGAGGCGGGGAGCGTGGCCGCGCTGACGGCGGCGGCGCTCGGCGTCGGCCGGCGGCTGACCGACGCCACGGGACAGGGCCGCTTCCGCGAACTGCTCGTACGCGGCGAGAACGGCTACGTGGCGACGTACGCGGCGGGCGACTCGGTCGTCCTGACGCTGCTCGCGGGGCCCCGGATCAACGTGGGGCGGCTCCACCTGGAGGCCCGCCGCTCCAGCGTCCGGATAGGGGAGCTGGTCGACGGCGCGCTGGAGCGCAGGGAGCCGCCCCGTCTCGGACAGCTCCCGCCCCCGTACCCGGAGGGGCCCCCGTACTCCGGGGGGCTCCCGACCCGGGACGTCCGCGGCCCCGGGAGCCCGTGAACCCGGAAGCCCCCGCTCCACGGCTCCGGAAGCCCGTCCCCCGGAAGCCGGCGACCCAGAAGTCCGTGACCCGAGAAGGCCCTCACCCGAGAAGGCCGCAACCCGAGTAAGAAAGAAGTACGACACCATGGCGAACACCGAGACCTCCCTCAAGGAAGCGGCCTCCATCGACGGCGCGATCGGCGCGGCCCTCGTCGACTACACCAGCGGCATGGCGCTCGGCACGATCGGCGGCGGCAAGGAGCTCGACCTGAACGTGGCCGCGGCCGGCAACACCGACGTCGTCCGCGCCAAGGTCCGGGCGATGGAGATGCTGGGGCTGAACGACGAGATCGAGGACATCCTGATCACGCTCGGCACCCACTACCACCTGATCCGGCTGCTCAAGGGGCGCAACACCAACGGCCTCTTCCTCTACCTGGCCCTGGACAAGAGCCGGGCCAACCTGGCGATGGCCCGCCACCAGCTGAAGAAGATCGAGGCCGAACTGGAGGTCTGACGGAGCCAGGCCGCGCCGCCCGGCACGCCGGCCCCGGCCTACTCGACGAACAGGCCCCGCGCCGCCGCCTTCGCGTCGAACTCCTCCAGGCGCGCCTGCGCGTCGGGGAGTTCGTCGGCCATGGCCTCCAGGAGGACCCGGCCGAGCATCATGGGCGCGCAGGCGGTGTCGAAGGCGAGCCCGGTGCCCACGGCGGCCGGGATCAGCAGGTCGCTGTGGGCGGCGACGGGCGCGAACGCCGAGTCGGCGACGGTCACGACCGTGAGCCCGGCCGTCCGCGCGTACGCCAGGGCCTCGACGGTCTCGCGGGGGTGCCGGGGCAGGGCGAAGCAGAGCAGGGCCGTGGCCCCGGCCCGTACGGCCGCGTCCACGCGGTCCGTGAGCATCGAGCCGCCCTCGTCGAGGAGCCGTACGTCGGGGTGCACCTTGGCGGCGAAGTAGGCGAAGCCCCGCGCCTGCGAGGAGGCGGCCCGCAGCCCGAGCACGGGCAGCGGGCGGGAGCGGGCGAGGAGCCGGCCGGCCCGCTCGGCCGGCCCGGGGTCCGCGAGCAGCCCGGCGAGGTGCCTGAGGTTCTCGATCTCGGCGAGGACGGCCTGCTGGTACTCGTTGAACACCTCGCCCCCGTCCTCGCCGGCACCGGAGGGCGTCACCTCGCGCAGGTGGCGGCGGAGCGCCGGGTACCCGTCGAAGCCGAGGGCGACGGCGAAGCGGGTGACGGAGGGCTGGCTGACCCCGGCGAGTTCGGCCAGCTCCACGCTGGACAGGAACGCCACGTCACCGGCGCGCCGCACCATGCAGTGCGCGATCCGCCGCTGGGTCGGCGTCAGCCGGTGCCCCTCGAAGAGGGCCTGGAGCCGACCGGCCGGGCTGTCGCTCACGCCGCCCTCCCCTTTCACCTATTCACGCGCACATCACTCTGCATAAGGATATGCACGAACCCGGGAGGACGCCCCCGGCGGCCCCGCGGGTCTCCGTACCCGGACCGCGCGCCCGGGACCGGCCGGCGCCCACCGTACGGCCGCGCCGCCGCACGGGAAAGGGCCCCCGCGAGAGCGGGGGCCCTTCCGAGGAGCCTGACGCGGGGACCGCCGCACCCCCGTGACCGGGGGGCGGGACGACGGCGGTCCCCGCGGGGACACGGGCCCGGGTCGGGCCGGTCTCCGCGTCCGGCGGCGTCTTCGGAGGCCCGGGAGCCGCTCCGGAAGTCCGTGACGCCGACAAGGAACAACGTGCCAGAGGCATGTTAAGCGGGTGCTGCGCGCACGTGTCGTGCTCGTACCGATCGCGCGAACGGCGCCACGACCGGTGGGCCGCGCCCCCGCCGCGGGCTACTTCGCGCCGCCGCCCGCCAGGAAGGCCAGCAGGTCCTGGCGGCTGACGACGCCGGTCGGCTTGCCCTCGACCAGGACGATCGCCGCGTCGGCGGACTCGCCCAGGACGGCCATGAGGTCCGCGACGGGCTCGCCGGAGCCGACCTGCGGCAGCGGCGCGCTCATGTGCCGCTCCAGCGGGTCCTCCAGGGAGGCGCGCTGCGTGAAGAGGGCGTCGAGCAGTTCGCGCTCGACGACCGAGCCGACGACCTCGGCGGCCATGACGTCGGGGTGGCCGGCGCCGGGCTTCACGATCGGCATCTGGGAGACGCCGTACTCGCGCAGCACCTCGATGGCCTGTCCGACGGTCTCGTCCGGGTGCATGTGGACGAGGGAGGGCAGGCCGCCCTCCTTGTGGCGCAGGACGTCGGCGACGTTCGCGGAGGAGGTGTCCTCCAGGAAGCCGTAGTCGGCCATCCACTCGTCGCTGAAGATCTTGGACATGTAGCCGCGCCCGGAGTCCGGGAGGAGGACGACCACGACGTCGTCGGGGCCCAGCTCACGGGCGACCTCCAGGGCCGCGACCACGGCCATGCCGCAGGAGCCGCCGACGAGCAGGCCCTCCTCCTTGGCGAGGCGGCGGGTCATCTGGAACGAGTCCTTGTCGGACACGGCCACGATCCGGTCGGTGACCTTCCGGTCGTACGCGGTGGGCCAGAAGTCCTCGCCGACGCCCTCGACCAGGTACGGGCGGCCCGAGCCGCCCGAGTAGACGGAGCCCTCCGGGTCGGCGCCGACGACCTTGACGGAGCCGCCGCTGACCTCCTTGAGGTAGTTGCCGGTGCCGGAGATGGTGCCGCCGGTGCCGACGCCCGCGACGAAGTGGGTGATCTTCCCCTCCGTCTGCTCCCACAGCTCGGGACCGGTGGTCTCGTAGTGCGAGCGCGGGTTGTTCGGGTTGGAGTACTGGTCGGGCTTCCAGGCGCCCGGCGTCTCCCGGACGAGCCGGTCGGAGACGTTGTAGTACGAGTCCGGGTGCTCCGGGTCGACGGCCGTGGGGCAGACCACGACCTCGGCGCCGTACGCCCGCAGCACGTTGATCTTGTCGAGGGACACCTTGTCGGGGCAGACGAAGACGCACTTGTAGCCCTTCTGCTGGGCCACGATCGCCAGGCCGACGCCGGTGTTGCCCGACGTGGGCTCGACGATGGTGCCGCCGGGCTTCAGCTCGCCGCTGCGCTCGGCCGCCTCGATCATCCGCAGGGCGATCCGGTCCTTGACCGATCCTCCGGGGTTGAAGTACTCGACCTTGGCCAGGACGGTCGCCTGGATGCCCGCTGTGACGTTGTTGAGTTTCACCAGCGGCGTGTTGCCGACGAGGCTGATCATCGAGTCGTGGAATTGCACCGTAATCTCCGGGGTCTCCGTAATGGTGTGGCCAGCGTATGCGTAGTCGGAGCGGGTTACGGGGCAGTTAGACCCTGAACGGTCCGAGGCCCGGCGGGCAGGAGGCCCGAACGGCTCGAAGGAGGTGACGGCCCCATGTCGAGGGCGAGGGTGGCGCGGCGGATCGCGACGGGTGCGGCGTACGGCGGCGGGGGCATCGGGCTCCTCGGGGTCGCGGCGGTGGGGCTCCTCCTCGCCGAGGCGCAGCTCGCGAAGCGGACGGTGGGGGGCGGGGCGGCCCCGCTGCCCCCGGCGGCGGACGGCCTGTACGGCCGGGCCTTCGGCGGGGAGGAACCGTTGCGGCTCGCCCTTCTGGGTGATTCCACGGCGGCGGGTCAGGGGGTGCGCCGCACCGGCCAGACGCCGGGCGCGCTGCTCGCCTCGGGGCTCGCGGCGGTGGCGGAGCGGCCGGTGGTGCTGCGGAACGTGGCCCTGCCGGGAGCGCGCTCGGACGACCTGGAGCGGCAGGTGTCGCTGCTGCTCTCGCAGCCCCTGGGGCCGCCGGACGTGTGCGTGATCATGATCGGGGCGAACGACGTGACGCACCGGATGCCGCCGACCGAGTCGGTGCGGTACCTGGCGGAGGCGGTGCGGAGGCTGCGGACGGCGGGCGCGGAGGTGGTCGTCGGGACCTGCCCGGACCTGGGCACGATCGAGCCGGTCTACCAGCCGCTGCGCTGGCTGGCCCGGCGGGCGTCGCGGCAGCTCGCGGCGGCGCAGACGATCGTGGTGGTGGAGCAGGGCGGGCGGACGGTGTCGCTCGGCGACCTCCTGGGGCCGGAGTTCGAGGCGAACCCGCGCGAGATGTTCGCGGTGGACAGCTTCCACCCCTCGGCCGAGGGGTACGCGACGGCTGCGATGGCCGTCCTGCCCACGGTCTGCGCGGTGCTCGGCATGTGGCCGGAGGCCGACCTGCTGGAGCCCGCGCGGCGGGAGAACGTGCTGCCGGTGGCGAAGGCGGCGGCCGAGGCGGCGAAGGAGGCCGGTACCGAGGTCACGGCCGCGCGGGCGCCCTGGGCCCTGCTCAAGCACCGGCGCAGGCGGCGGCTGCCGCTCGCGACGGGAGAGACGGAAGAAGCGGGAGAAGCGGGAGGGGCCGCGGGGGCCACAGAGGCGGCCGAATCCGTGGAGGCCGCGGGGGCCGCGGAGTCCGCGGAGACGGGAGAGAGGAGGGAAGCCGGAAAGCCGGGGGCGGCCGGAAAACCGGGGAAGGCCGGAAGGCCGGGAGGGGCCGGGAAGGCCACGGGGGACGCGCAGACGTCCGTGGACGCCTCCCCCTCGCCCGACACCCCCACCAACTGAGCGGCCGCTTAGAAAAGAGGCCCGCATCACACGCCCGTGCCGGTGACCCCGTGCGGTACGTACGGGTAACTTCCCTTTGAGTCCGCCCACTCCGCACCCCATGGAGCCGTGATGCCCGAAGCCGTGATCGTCTCGACCGCCCGTTCCCCCATCGGCCGGGCCTTCAAGGGCTCCCTGAAGGACCTGCGGCCGGACGACCTCACCGCGACCATCGTCCGGGCGGCCCTGGCGAAGGTGCCCGAGCTGGACCCGCGCGACATCGACGACCTGATGCTGGGCTGCGGTCTGCCCGGCGGCGAGCAGGGCAACAACCTGGGCCGGATCGTGGCCGTGCAGATGGGCATGGACCACCTGCCGGGCTGCACGATCACCCGGTACTGCTCCTCCTCGCTCCAGACCTCCCGGATGGCGCTGCACGCGATCAAGGCGGGCGAGGGCGACGTCTTCGTCTCGGCCGGCGTCGAGATGGTGTCCCGCTTCGTGAAGGGCAACTCGGACTCCCTGCCCGACACGCACAACCCGTTCTTCGCCGAGGCCGAGGCCCGCACCGCCGAGGTCGCCGCCTCCGAGGGCTCGACCTGGCACGACCCGCGCGAGGACGGCCTGGTCCCGGACGCCTACATCGCGATGGGCCAGACCGCCGAGAACCTGGCCCGCCTCAAGGGCATCGGCCGCCGGGAGATGGACGAGTTCGGCGTACGGTCGCAGAACCTCGCCGAGCAGGCCATCAAGAACGGCTTCTGGGAGCGCGAGATCACTCCGGTGACGCTGCCGGACGGCACGGTCGTCTCGGCGGACGACGGCCCGCGCGCGGGCGTCACCCTGGAGGGCGTGCAGGGCCTCAAGCCGGTCTTCCGCCCCGACGGCCTGGTCACGGCCGGCAACTGCTGCCCGCTCAACGACGGCGCCGCCGCCCTGGTGATCATGTCCGACACCAAGGCCCGCGAGCTGGGTCTGACCCCGCTGGCCCGGATCGTCTCCACCGGCGTCTCCGGCCTCTCCCCCGAGATCATGGGCCTCGGCCCGGTCGAGGCGTCGAAGCAGGCCCTGAGGCGCGCCGGTCTCACCATCGGCGACATCGACCTGGCCGAGATCAACGAGGCGTTCGCCGCCCAGGTGATCCCGTCCTACCAGGAGCTGGGCCTGGACCTGGACAAGGTGAACGTCAACGGCGGCGCGATCGCCGTCGGCCACCCCTTCGGCATGACCGGCGCCCGGATCACCGGCACGCTGATCAACAGCCTCCAGTTCCACGACAAGCAGTTCGGCCTGGAGACCATGTGCGTCGGCGGCGGCCAGGGCATGGCGATGGTGATCGAGCGGCTGAGCTGAGCCGGAGCGGAGGGTGGGGGTCGTCCGAGGAACGAGGACGGCACCCGCCCGCAGCGGTGGCGAAGCTCAGCGCGACCACGGGAACGAGCGGCTGAGCCGAGCCGAGTCCTCCCGCCGGGCCCTCCGCCCGCGTCCCGGTCGTGACCGAATCTCCCCCAGGATGTGACCTACATCCCGGGGGAGTTCGTTTTCCCAGGTCAGGGCGGTTTCGGGACCAAAAGCCAGGCAGAAATACCTGTCCAATTCGTGACGTAATGCACTGACAGCGTGTGCCACCCCGCGACAAGCTGAGGTAGGAAGTCGGGGGATCGACTCGGAAACGGGAGTACGTCAGTGAGCGCCATGCCTCTTGCCCTGCTGCTGACCACGGCCGCCGCCACGGCCGTGGGCGCTGCCGCCCTGCACGCCGTCCACGGTCTCCGCAAGCAGATCACCTCCCTGCGGAGCGAGCTGGCGGCCGGGCGCGGCGCCACGGTGCCCGCGGCACGGGCCACGCCCGCCGCCGAGATACGGGCCGCGGTCACCGAGGCCCTGGCCGAGGAGCGCGAGCGCGAGCTGGCCGAGGCGCGGGCCTTCTGGGCCGCGCAGGAGGCCCGGGACGCGGCCGACGCCCCGTCCCTGCTCGGCGGCCCGGTCGAGGACGGCGCCTTCTACGTGCCGCGCCAGACCGACTTCGTGGGCCTGGAGGCGATGGCCCTGGAGGCCATGGAGGCGGAGGCGGAGGCGCTCGACGGCGTGCCGGACCCGCTGGAGGAGTTCCCGGAGGACTCTCCGGAGCTGGCCGCGGCCCGTCGCCGGCACCCCTCGCACCCGGACTTCGTACCGGTGCAGACCCCGGTCGTCACCGATCACGAGCGGACGGTGTCCCGCCTGGAGGAGCTGGCCGACACCCGCACGGCGCTGACCGACGTCCGTCCGGGCCCCCTCGGCACCCTGGACGTGTACGTCTTCGCGGACGGCACCACGCTCTGCATGACCCCGGGGCACCGGGAGACGGCGGAGCGCCTGGCCGAGGCCCTGCGCGCGGGCCGCACCCCCGTCCTGCTGGGCGGTTCGGGCGTGTCCGGCGCCTTCGCCCTGACCTTCTCGTACGGCGACATGGACGAGGAGAACGTCTACATCCTCGCGGACCGCGTGATCGCCTCGCTGTAGCCACCCGGGCCACCGGAACTCCCCGGTACCCGGGGAGCCGCCGGAGCCGCGGAGCGGGCGGCTCAGAGCCCCGAGCGCCCGGCCGCCTCCCGTACGAGCCCCACGGCCTCGTCCAGTTCCCCCTCGCGGGAGCCGGCCGGGGCCGTTCGCAGTGCTTCGGCCAGGTCGTTGCCGGCCACCACCAGTTGGTCGGCCACCGCGAAGACCCCGGCGTCCGGCATGGTCCTCGGCTCCCGGCCCGGGTCCTCGGCGCGCTGCGCGCGCACCGCGAGCTCCCGGGCGAGGGCCAGTCCCTCGGCCGCCGCGCCCCGCTGGAGGCGGCTGTGCGGGGCGGCCCGCAGCCGGTCGGCGAACCGCGCCACGGCGGTGGTCAGATCACTCGTATCACGCACCCCGCGACCCTACGCGCCGCGCCGGGGCCCCCGCCAACGGACGCCGGGAACGCGGAAGGGCCCGCCCGGCACGAAGCCGGACGGGCCCTCGCCCCGAAGACGCCGGGGACGCCGAAGGCGGGGAGCGTCAGTCGTCACCCTGGAGGATCGACAGCAGACGCAGCATCTCCAGGTAGATCCACACCAGCGTCATGGTGAGGCCGAAGGCGGCCAGCCACGCCTCCTCGCGCGGCGCGCCGTAGGTCACGCCGTCCTCGACCTGCTTGAAGTCGAGGGCGAGGAAGCAGGCGCCCAGGATGATGCCGATGACGCCGAAGAGGATGCCGAGGCCGCCGCTGCGGAAGCCGAGGCCGTCGCCGCCGCCGAAGACGGAGAACAGCAGGTTGACGACCATGAGGAGCATGAAGCCCATCGCGGCGGCCATCACGAAGCCGTAGAAGCGCCGGTTGACGCGGATCCAGCCCATCTTGTAGGCCACGAGCACGCCGGCGAAGACCGCCATGGTGCCCAGGACCGCCTGGGTGACGACGCCGTCGGCGATGTACGTCGAGACGGCGGCCGAGATCACGCCGAGGAAGACGCCCTCGAAGGCGGCGTAGCTCAGGATGAGCGCGGGTGACGGCTTGCGCTTGAAGGACTGCACGAGCGACAGCACGAGGGCGACCAGGGCGGCGCCGATGGCGATGCCGTAGGACTTGGTCAGGTTGGCCGGGTCGACCGGAAGCAGCAGCCAGGACAGGACGGCGGTGACCACGACCGTGCCGAGCGTCATGGCCGTGCGGCTCACGACGTCGTCGATCGTCATCACGTTGCCGCGGGCCTGCTGCGGGGCGCCGAGCTGCGTGTCCTGCGGGGCGTACGGGTTGGTCGCGTACGGGTTCGCCGCGCCCCCGGCGTACGGGTTGCCGGTGGCGTACGGGTCGGTTCCGACGGCGGGGCCCCCGGCCTGCGGCTGCTGCGCGTTGAAGCCCGCGTAGCCGTTGTCGCGGCTGAACCCCCGTCGCGAGAAGACCGGGTTGCTGCTCCTCATCTCACTCCTCCATGGCAGACCGCACGGCGCGGCCATGCGTCAAGGGTAATGCGTAGGCAAAAGAAACTCTCTAGTGCTCGGGGAGGATCTTTTTCCCGCGAGACGGGGGTCCCCTACCCCTGGAACGTCTCGTTCCACCCGGAGCTTCCCACTCCGCGCGGAGGAGTCGGCGGGGAGCGCCCGCCGGGACGGCGCGGCCGGGGCCCGCCCCCCGGCCTCCCGGCTCCCGGGCGGGCCGGAGAGGCCCCGCCGGGCCGGAGGAGCCCCGCCGGGCCGCAGGCGTCCGCCTGGACACGGTGGTGCCCGGAACCGGACTCGAACCGGTACGGCCCGAAGGCCAGCGAGGTTTAAGCTCGCCGTGTCTGCGTTCCACCATCCGGGCGTCGCGAAGCTCCGCGTTGGCACAGGAGCCTATCGGGACACTTCCCTCGTTCAGTGGAAGAGTCAGACCGATGTTGTCTTATTTTATTGACGCCTGAGGGTGCGTCAGTGCAGGTGGGGGCGTTCTTCCCGAACCGTGACGAGCGCCGCGGGCGCAAAGCCGCACCTCACGGAATGACGAAAAGTCGTCGCCTTTCTGTCACCTCCGCGCGGAGGCGGGCCTCAGGGACGCCGGTCATACCTCAGGAGGAGGTTCCCGGCCCCCGGTCCGACTCCAGGCTGCCCCGGGAACGGGCACGTGGGCGGACGTACGGAGGCGGAACGCCCGACACGATGAGGGAGTTCCCGCAGCACCCCCGCGACGACAGGAGTCCTCCTCGTGACCACCACCCCCACCGTGCCCCGCGCCACCGCGGTGGCGGCCCGCGCCACGGACCTCTCGAAGGTCTACGGACAGGGCGAGACCCAGGTGGTCGCGCTGGACCACGTCACCGTGGACTTCCGGCAGGGCGAGTTCACCGCGATCATGGGCCCCTCCGGTTCCGGCAAGTCGACGCTCATGCACTGCGTCGCCGGACTCGACTCCTTCTCCTCCGGCTCGGTGCGGATCGGTGACACGGAGCTGTCCGCCCTGAAGGACAAGCACCTCACCCAGCTGCGCCGGGACAAGATCGGCTTCATCTTCCAGGCGTTCAACCTCCTGCCCACCCTGACGGCCATGGAGAACATCACGCTCCCCATGGACATCGCGGGCCGCAAGGCCGACAAGCAGTGGGTCCAGCAGGTCATCGACATGCTCGGCCTCTCCGGCCGCCTCGGCCACCGCCCGACCGAGCTCTCCGGCGGCCAGCAGCAGCGCGTGGCCGTGGCCCGCGCCCTCGCCTCCCGTCCCGAGATCATCTTCGGGGACGAGCCGACCGGAAACCTCGACTCCCGCTCGGGCGCCGAGGTCCTCGGCTTCCTGCGCAACTCGGTGCGGGAGCTGGGACAGACCGTGGTCATGGTCACCCACGACCCGGTGGCCGCCTCCTACGCGGACCGCGTGATCTTCCTCGCGGACGGCCGGATCGTGGACGAGATGCTCAGCCCCACGGCGGACGGCGTGCTCGACCGCATGAAGGCGTTCGACGCCAAGGGCCGCACGAGCTGACGCGGGGGCGCCGGAACCGGACCCGAACCGGTACGGCCCGCCCCGCCCGCTCCGCCCCGACCCCCGTCCGTCCCACCCTTCGTTCAGGACACACCCATGTTCCGTACCGCCCTGCGCAACGTGCTCGCGCACAAGGCGAGACTGCTGATGACCGTGCTCGCCGTGATGCTCGGCGTGGCCTTCGTCTCCGGCACCCTCGTCTTCACCGACACCCTCTCCCAGGCGTTCCGCAACCAGTCGGCCAAGAGCTACGACGACGTCGCCGTGGCCGTCACGATGTACGGGGACCCCGAAGACCCCCGGAAGACCCCCGGCCTCTCCCAGCGCGACGTCGACGCGGTCGCCGGGCTCGGCGGGGTCGTCTCCGTCGCCGCCCGCGTCGACGGCTTCGCCGGCGTGCCCGACAAGGACGGGAAGCTGATCGGCGTCGGCTGGTCCAACAAGGGCACCAACTTCGCCCCCGGCAAGGACGGCAAGGACCGCGCGTACGACTTCACCACGGGCACCGGGCCGGTCGAGGCGGGTCAGGTCGCGCTCGACAGGGACACCGCCGACAAGGGCGGCTACAAGGTCGGCGACACCGTCCGCGTCGCCACCAACGGCCCCGTGAAGGAGTACGTCCTCTCCGGCGTCTTCACCACCGAGGACGGCGCCGTCAACGCGGGCGGCAGCCTGGTCCTGTTCGACACCGCCGTCGCCCAGAAGCTCTACCTGAAGCCCGGCTTCTACCGCGACATGACCGTCACCGCCGCCCCCGGCACCGACGACGGCAAGCTGCTCGCCGAGGTCCGCGAGGTCCTCCCGAAGACGGCCACCACGCAGACCGGCAAGGCGCTCGCCGACAAGCAGGCCAAGGAGATCGAGGACGGTCTCGGCGCGCTCAACCAGGTCCTCCTGGGCTTCGCGGGCATCGCGCTCTTCGTCGGGGTCTTCCTGATCTCCAACACCTTCACCATGCTGGTCGCCCAGCGCACCAGGGAACTGGCCCTGATGCGGGCGATCGGCGCCTCCCGGAAGCAGATCACCCGCTCCGTCCTCGCCGAGGCCGGCCTGGTCGGCCTGGTCGCCTCGGTCGTCGGCTACGTCCTCGGCATCGGTCTCGCCGTCGGGCTCCGCTCGGCCATGGCCTCCTTCGAGATGAAGGTCCCGGACGGCGAACTGGTCCTCACCGCCACCCCGGCCCTCAGCGCCTTCGGCGTCGGCGTCCTCATCACGATGCTCGCCGCCTGGCTGCCCGGCCGCCGCGCCTCGAAGATCCCGCCGGTCGCGGCCATGAGCAGCGTCCACGCCGCCGCCGGCACCAAGTCGCTCGTCGTGCGGAACTCCCTCGGCGCGGCGATCACCGCCCTCGGCGCGACGCTCATCGTGTTCGGCGCGAACCAGGGCGGCGACGACGGCCGCATGCTCATCGCGGGCGGCGCGTTCCTCACCCTCATCGGCGTCATCGTGCTGATCCCGTTCCTGTCCCGGCCGGTGATCGCCGTGATCCGCCCGGTCTTCGTGAAGCTCTTCGCGGTCTCCGGCAAGCTCGCGGGCCTGAACGCGGTCCGCAACCCGCGCCGCACCGGCGCCACCGCCTCCGCGCTCGCCATCGGCCTGACCCTCGTCACCGGCCTCTCCGTGCTCGGCGCCACCGTCGGCGCGGCCCTCGACAAGATGACCACGGACGACCTCAAGGCCGACTACCTGGTCGTCATGGCCGGCGGCGACCCCCTGAGCGAGGAGGCGCTGACCGCCCTGGAGAAGGCTCCCGGCGCCCTCGCGGTCTCCCCGCAGGAGGCGGGCGCCTTCGAGCTGAAGGGCGAGTACGTCCCGGTCTCCGGCGTCACCCCGGACGCGATCGGGAAGGTCCTCAGGCTGGACGTCGTGAAGGGGTCGCTGTCCTCCCTCGGCGGCGACACGATCGCCGTCGAGGAGGAGACCGCCGCGAAGCGGCACCTGAAGGTCGGCGACACCGTTCCGGTCGACTTCCTCGACAAGCGCAAGGGCCGGCTGACCGTCGGCGCGATCTACGAGGAGAACCAGTTCCTCTCGCCGGTCCTGGCCGACCACGCGCTGCTCGCCGCGCACGACGAGGAGGCGCGGATCCGCGAGATCTTCGTCTCCGCCTCCGGCGGCGCGAGCGCCGCCAACGAGCGGGCCCTGGCGAAGGCCATGGGCGACAACCCGGCGATCACGGTGATGGACCACAAGGACGTCCGCGACGCCTTCGGCGGCCCGATCAACATGATGCTGAACATCATGTACGGCCTGCTCGGCATGGCCCTGGTGATCGCCGTCCTCGGCGTCGTCAACACCCTCGCGATGTCCGTCTTCGAGCGCAGGCAGGAGATCGGCATGCTGCGGGCGATCGGTCTCGACCGGCGCCGGGTGAAGCGGATGGTCCGTCTGGAGGCCGTGGTCATCTCGGTCTTCGGCGCGGTCGTCGGCATCGGGCTCGGCTCGTTCCTCGGCTGGGCCATCGGCGAGACGTTCAGGAACAGCCTGCCGGGCTACGCGCTGGTCCTGCCCTGGGACCGGATCGGGATCTTCCTGGCCCTGGCCGCCCTGGTCGGCGTCCTCGCCTCCCTGTGGCCGGCCCGCAGCGCGGCCCGGCTGAACGTGCTCGCCGCCATCAAGGCCGAGTAGCGGCACCCGTACGGAAAGGAGGGCCGTCCCCCGCGCGGGGGGCGGCCCTCCGCCGTACGCGCGTCAGTCCGCGCCCTCGGTCCAGACCCGCGTCCGCAGGCCCAGTCCGCTCGTCCCCGACTCCGGCGTCCTGACGGCGAGTACCTGGTTCACGCCGATCCGGTTGCGTTCGAAGGAGACGGCGGAGGCCGCCATGTAGAGCCGCCAGATCCGGGCCCGGCCCGGTGAGACGAGCCGGACGGCCCGGTCCCACTCCCGTTCCAGGTTGGCCACCCAGTGGCGCAGGGTCAGCACGTAGTGCTCGCGCAGGGCCTCGACGTCCCGGACCTCGAAACCGGCGTCCTCCAGGGTCGTCAGGGTGCGGCCCACGGGGGCGAGTTCGCCGTCGGGGAAGACGTACGCGTCGATGAAGGGATCGATCTCGTAGGCGTCCTCGTCGGGTTCGGGGCGCCGGGAGATCTGGTGGTTGAGGAGCCGTCCGCCGGGCTTGAGGAGCCCGTACAGGACGTCGGCGTACTCCCGGTACTTCACGGCGCCGACGTGCTCGGCCATCCCGATCGAGGAGATCGCGTCGTACGGGCCGTCGGCGACGTCCCGGTAGTCCTGGACGCGGATCTCGATCCGGTCCGTCAGGCCCTCCTCGGCGATCCGCTTGCGGGCGTGGGCGGCCTGTTCGCGGGAGAGGGTGATGCCGACGACCCGGGCGCCGTACGCGCGGGCGGCGTGCAGGGCCATGGAGCCCCAGCCGCAGCCGACGTCGAGGAGCCGGTCGCCCTCCTTCAGGTTCAGCTTGCGGGCGACGAGGTCGAGCTTGTCGCTCTGGGCCTCCTCCAGGGAGCCGGCGGAACCCCCGGCGGGCCAGTAGGCGCACGAGTAGACCATCGAGGGGCCGAGGACCAGCGCGTAGAAGTCGTTGCCCACGTCGTAGTGGTGGCTGATCGCCCGCCGGTCGCGGCGCCTGGTGTGCCGGCCGCCCCGGCGGCGGCGGATCTCCTCGGCCGGCGGCTTCGGCGGCGGCAGGGGTCCGGCGAGCCGCAGCAGCGAGGCGGCGGCGGCCCGCAGCCGGGCGTCGCGGGCGGCGGCGAGCAGGCCCCCGCCCGTGTCCCCGCGCTCCCAGAGCAGACCGGAGAGGCGGTCCAGGGCCTCGTACAGGTCCCCCTCGATGTCGATCTCCCCGGCCACCCAGGCGCGGACCAGGCCCAGTTCGCCGGGCTTCCAGATCATCCTGCGCAGGGCGCGGCGGTCGCGGACGACCAGGACGGGGGCGTCCGGGGGACCGGCCTCGCTGCCGTCCCAGGTCCGCAACCGGACCGGGAGCGGTCCTCCCAGCAGCTCCTCGGCGAGAGCCGTCAGCCTCGGCGCGGCGTCGGCCATGGTGCGCACCTCCGTGATCTCGTGCCCCGGAAACGTTCGTCAGACGTGTTCGTCACCAAGGGAACACCGTCCGTGCGCGTTCTCACTCCCGCCGCAGCGCAACAAGTCGGCAAAACACGCGAAGGGCCGCCCGCACCACGGATGGCGGACGGCCCTTTCGGGTCACTGCGGTACTGCCCGGCGCTGCCGCCGTACCGCTCTGTGCTGCTTTGTACTGCCCTGTACTGCCGTGTACCGCTCAGCCCTGTCGGAGCGTCAGGACGCCTTGGCCTTCTCCTGCACCGGGGCGGCCGGCGCCGGGGCGGGCTTGGCCGCCTCGTAGAACTCCTCGCGCGGCGACTCGATGGCGCCGAGGGAGACGACCTCGCGCTTGAGGAACATCGCGAGGGTCCAGTCGGCGAAGACGCGGATCTTGCGGTTCCAGGTCGGCATCGCCATGCCGTGGTAGCCGCGGTGCATGTACCAGGCGAGGCGACCCTTGAGCTTGATCTTCATCTTGCCCATGACGATCATGGCGACGCCCTTGTGCAGACCGAGTCCGGCCACGGCGCCCTTGTTGGCGTGGCTGTACTCCTTCTGCGGGAAGCCGCGCATGCCGGCCACCACGTTGTCGCCGAGGACCTTGGCCTGGCGCAGCGCGTGCTGGGCGTTCGGCGGGCACCAGGCGTTCGGGTTGCCCGCGCGGCGGCCCACCATGTCGGGGACCTGGGCGTTGTCGCCCGCGGCCCACGCGTAGTCGAGGCCGTTGATCTGGAGCTTCTCGTTGCAGTCCACGTGGCCGCGGGGGCCGAGCGGCAGACCGAAGCGGGAGAGCGCCGGGTTCGGCTTCACGCCGGCGGTCCACACGATGGTGTTGGAGTCGACCTCCAGACCGTTCTTCAGCACCACGTGGCCGTCGACGCAGGAGTCCATGGAGGTCTCCAGGTAGATCTCGACGCCCCGGCCCTCCAGGTGCTCCTTGCCGTACTGGCCGAGCTTGGGGCCCACCTCGGGGAGGATCTTGTCGGCCGCGTCGACCAGGATGAAGCGCATGTCCTCGCGGGACACGTTCTGGTAGTACTTCGCGGCGTCGCGAGCCAGGTCCTCGACCTCGCCGATGGTCTCCGCGCCGGCGAAGCCGCCGCCCACGAAGACGAAGGTCAGCGCCCGGCGGCGGACCTCCTCGTCGGTGGTCGAGTCGGCCTTGTCGAGCTGCTCGAGGACGTGGTTGCGCAGGCCGATGGCCTCCTCGATGCCCTTCATGCCGATGCCCTGCTCGGCGAGGCCGGGGATCGGGAAGGTGCGGGAGACCGCGCCCATCGCGATGACCAGGTAGTCGAACGGCAGGTCGTACGCCTCGCCGACGAGCGGCGCGATCGTGGCGACCTTGCGGTCCTGGTCGATGGTGGTGACCCGACCGGTGAGCACCTCGGCCTTGGGAAGGACGCGTCGCAGCGGGACGACGACGTGCCTCGGCGAGATGCTGCCGGCGGCGGCTTCGGGCAGGAAGGGCTGGTAGGTCATGTACGACCGCGGGTCGACGACCGTGACGGTCGCCTCCGCGTAGCGCATCTTCTTGAGGATGCGCCGAGCTGCGTACAGGCCTACGTACCCGCCGCCTACTACGAGGATCCTGGGACGCTCCGTGGTGCTCATGAGACCGAGTATCCACCCCGTTCGGGGGGTGATCTCGTGCGCCCCTTCACAAGGTCTGCGGGCACCTCTGCTACACTCCGCCGCCCACGTGATCCACGTCATGGTCCCGCAAAGGAACCGAGGTGCGGTGGCGAACGTTGTTCACCCCTCGTGAACTGGACAGGAGAGCCTCCGTCAACGCTGAACCGGAGGCCCGGTTCACGCGATGGAAACATCGGGCCGATCGGCCTCCGCGCCTGCGAAAGGGCCCTGGGGCGCCCCTCGGAGGGCCCGAAGGCCCTCCTCGGGCACCCTCAGGGCCCTTTTCCTTGTGAAGAACTTCACGAACTTTCCCGGCGGAACGCCGTCAGGAGGCTCGATAGCGCCCCTCTATGCCGCGGATAGCGCGATCCCATCGAGGATGTCGTGCTCGCTGACGACCACTTCGGCGGCTCCGACGCGCTCCACGACCTCCCGCAGGACGAGCGCCCCGGCGATGATCACGTCGATCCGCCCGGGGTGGATCACGGGCAGCGCGGCCCGTTCGGCGTGGGTGGAGGCGAGGAGCCGGTCGGCGACCTCGGCGACCTGCGCGGCGGAGATCCGGGAGTGGTGGACCTGCTCGGAGTCGTACTCCGGGAGTCCGAGGGCGAGGGCGGCGACGGTGGTCACCGAGCCCGCGAGCCCGACGAGGGTGCCGGCGGTGCCGATCGGCACGGTCTCGGCGGCCAGGTCGAGCGCGGCCCGCACGTCGGCGCGGATCGCCTCGGCCTCCTCGGCGGTCGGCGGGTCGTGGCGGACGTGCCGCTCGGTGAGCCGAACGCAGCCGATGTCGACCGAGCGGGCGGCCTCGACCCGGCTGCTGCCGGTGACGAACTCGGTGGAGCCGCCGCCGATGTCCACGACGAGGTACTTCTCCGTGCCGGGCAGGTCGGCGGTGGCGCCGGTGAAGGACAGCCCGGCCTCCTGGTCGCCGGTGACGACCTCGGGCTCGACGCCCAGGATCTCCACGACGCCGTTCACGAAGTCGTCGCGGTTCTCGGCGTCGCGGGAGGCGGAGGTGGCGACGAAGCGGACCTTCTCGGCGCCCAGCTCCCGGATGACCTCCGCGTACTCGCGGCAGGCGGCGAAGGTCCGCTCCAGGGCCTCGGGGGCGAGCCGGCCGGTCCGGTCGACGCCCTGGCCGAGCCGGACGATCCTCATCCGCCGGTCCAGCTCGGTCAGCCCGCCCGTCTCCGGGTCGACGTCGGCGACGAGGAGGCGGATGGAGTTCGTGCCGCAGTCGATTCCGGCGACCCTGGTCACTTCTCCTCCTCGTCGTCGGCCGGCTCGAGGGCGACGTGGCCGTTCCCGTCGCCCCCGACCGTCCGGCCGTCCTCCTCCGGCGCCGCGCACGGGGTGACGCAGGGGCCCTTGGCCCACCACTCCGGCAGCATGGCGATCGCCTCGTCGCCGAACGGGTTCACGCCGGGACCGGCCACCAGCGCGTGGCCGACGAGGACGTGCAGGCACTTGACGCGGTCCGGCATGCCGCCGGCGCTCGGGAAGCCCTCCAGGACCTCGATGGCGTCGCGGCGGGCGAGGTAGTCCTCGTGCGCGGCCCGGTAGGCGGCGGCCAGCTCCGGGTCGGTGGCGAGCCGGGCCTGCATCTCCTTCATGACCCCGTTGGCCTCCAGGGTGCCGATGGCCGAGGCCGCCCGGGGGCAGGTCAGGTAGTACGTGGTGGGGAACGGCGTGCCGTCGGGGAGCCGGGGCGCGGTCTCGACGACGTCCGGCTGCCCGCAGGGGCAGCGGTGCGCGATGGCGCGCAGGCCGCGGGGCGGCCGGCCGAGCTGGAGCTCGAAGGCGGCGATGTCCGCCCCGGTGGGCTCGGTGCGTTCGGTCTGCGGAGGGGGCGTTTCCATGTCTGCCTTGGTCGTCGGGTCGTACGGGTGGGTCAGCGGCGGTCGGCGTCGTCCACGCCGGCCCAGAGGTTGTCGTACCAGGGGCGGTCCGCCGCTCCCCGGTCGGCGCGGGGCCGCTGCTCCGCGCCGGGGTCGTCCACGGTGAAGCCGGTCTCGCCGGGAAGCACGTAGTGGAGGTGTTCGCGGGCGAGGCGGCGGACGTAGGCCGGGTCCTGCAGGCGGGCCTTCTCGTCCCTCAGGTCCTGGACCCGCCGGGCGGCCTCGGCGGCCCGGCGCTCCTGCTCGGCGATCTCGCCCTGCTGGGAGACGTAGCTGCGCATCGGGTAGGCGAGCGCCACGACCAGGGAGCAGACGACGAGGGCGAGGAAGGCCGCGCGGCCGGTGAGCCGGGAGCGGCGGGCCTGACGGCGGGTCTGGGAGCGGTAGACACGGGCGGCGGTCTGCTCGCCGAGCAGTCTGATCCGGGTCGCGGTCGAGAACCGGTCCCGGTCCTTCACGGCCATGTCGTGTCGCCTCCCCTGTTCACGCGGACGTCCCCGCACACGGTACGGGACCGAGTACGGGGACGTACGGAAGCCGCCCTGCGGAAGGGCCCCGGGCCCTCCGCGGGGACGTCAGCCCTTGCTCTGCCGATCAGTTCGCGGTGCGGAACCGCGGGAACGCGCTGCGGCCGGCGTAGACCGCGGCGTCGTCCAGGATCTCCTCGATGCGCAGGAGCTGGTTGTACTTGGCGACGCGCTCGGAGCGGGCCGGGGCGCCGGTCTTGATCTGGCCGCAGTTGGTGGCGACGGCCAGGTCCGCGATGGTGACGTCCTCGGTCTCGCCGGAGCGGTGGGACATCATGCACTTGAAGCCGCTGCGCTGGGCCAGCTCGACGGCGTCCAGGGTCTCGGTCAGCGAACCGATCTGGTTGACCTTGACGAGCAGGGCGTTGGCGCTGCCCTCCTCGATGCCGCGGGCCAGGCGCTCCGGGTTGGTGACGAACAGGTCGTCGCCGACGAGCTGCACCTTGGTGCCGAGCTTGTCGGTGATGGCCTTCCAGCCCTCCCAGTCGTCCTCGAACAGCGGGTCCTCGATGGAGACCAGCGGGTACGCGGAGACCAGCTCCTCGTAGTACTCGGTCATCTCGGCGGCCGAGCGGGACTTGCCCTCGAACTCGTACGCGCCGTCCTTGTAGAACTCGGAGGCGGCGCAGTCGAGGGCGAGCGCGATGTCCTTGCCCGGGGCGTAACCGGCTTCCTTGATCGCCTCGAGGATGAGGTCGAGGGCGGCGCGGTTGGACTCCAGGTTCGGGGCGAAGCCGCCCTCGTCGCCGAGGCCGGTGGAGAGGCCCTTGCGCTTCAGGACGGCCTTGAGGGTGTGGTAGACCTCGGTGCCCCAGCGCAGGGCCTCGGAGAAGGACTCCGCGCCGATCGGGGCGATCATGAACTCCTGGATGTCCACGTTGGAGTCGGCGTGCGACCCGCCGTTCAGGATGTTCATCATCGGAACGGGCAGCAGGTGCGCGTTCGGGCCGCCCAGGTAGCGGAAGAGCGGGAGGTCGCTGGCCTCGGAGGCGGCGTGCGCGACGGCGAGGGAGACGCCGAGGATGGCGTTGGCGCCGAGCGAGGACTTGTCCGGGGTGGCGTCCAGGTCGAACATGGCCTGGTCGATCAGGCGCTGCTCGGTGGCGTCGTAGCCGACCAGCTCAGGGCCGATCTGCTCGATGACGGCGAGGACGGCCTTCTCGACGCCCTTGCCCTGGTAGCGGCCGGGGTCGCCGTCGCGGAGCTCCAGGGCCTCGAACGCACCGGTGGAGGCGCCGGACGGGACGGCAGCACGGCCGGTGCTGCCGTCGTCGAGGCCGACCTCGACCTCGACCGTGGGGTTGCCTCGGGAGTCCAGGATTTCCCGGGCTACGACGACGTCGATGGACGGCACGAGCATCTCCTTCTGGGATGTGACGCTGGATGTGACGCAAGGTCGGTGCGGGGTCGCTCGGCCTTGCGGCAAGAGCCTAACCGTCCCGGGGGCTCCGGTCGGCCGGGCGCCCGCACCCTGGGACGAAAAAGGACCCAAGGGCACGCGCATGGGGGCGAATCACCCCGTATCTACTGGATGGTAACCGTCATGGGGCCCGTACTCCCGTACGAGCGGACCCGGCCCGGGAAAAGGGGGAACCCCGGTCCGGCGCGCACGGGGGAGGGCGCGCCGGACCGGGGTGGTCACCGCGGGAGGGCCGTCGGGGCCGCGTGAGCCGCCGGACTCACGCGACCCGCCGGACTCACTTCAGGTGGAGCTGCTGGCCCGGGTAGATCAGGTCGGCGTTCTCGACGACGTCGTCGTTCAGCTCGAAGAGCCGGGCCCAGCCGCCCTCGACGCCCTGCGCCTCGGCGATCTTGCTGAGGGTGTCGCCGGTGACGACCTTGTACTCGCCGTCGCCCTTCTTGACCGTCTCGCCGGTCGGGGTGGTGACGGTCTTCCGGGCGGACTGCGGAGCGGCGTGGCGCTTCTCGGCCTTCTTCGGGGCCTGGCGCTGCTCGCTGCGGGTGGTCGGCTGCTCGGCCGAGCGCTTCTGCGTCCGCTGCTTCTTCGCGGGCTTCTCCTGCTCCGTCGCGCTCTCGGCGGAGCCGCCGTACGAGGCGCCCGAGAGGCCGACGCCGCAGTGCGGCCAGGCGCCCTTGCCCTGGCCCGCGAGGACCTTCTCGGCGACGGCGATCTGCTGGGACTTCGACGCCTGGTCGGCGCGCGGGGCGTAGGCGGTGCCCCCGTACGCGGCCCAGGTGGAGGACGTGAACTGGAGGCCGCCGTAGAAGCCGTTGCCGGTGTTGATGGACCAGTTGCCACCGGACTCGCACTGGGCGACGCGGTCCCACTCGGAGGCCGTGGCGGCCGAGGCGGCGCCCGCGGTCATCAGCGGGGCGGCGACGGCGACACCGGTGACGCCGACGAGCGCGGCGACCTGGGTGGCCCTGGAGGGACGGCGGTGTTTGCCCTTGGCGGAAAACAGCATGGAGTTTCTCCTCACCGACGCCTGCGAGGTGAGCTGTCGGGTTCGGGCCAATGAGTTGCCCGGCCGCGTGTCCTAGCACGCGGCTTCACCCCAAGCCGATCGTCGGCCGTCTGTCTCAACGGCCGGGGCCGGCGCTTACCTTGGGTCCCCCGCTCCTGCCTTCGGCGCTTGCGCGACGACTGTTCCCCACGACCGACGGCAGGATTCGGCGTTTCGGTCGAAGGGGCCCGCGGTGGCGAGCGATGACGACCGTACGCACAGACCCCCCCGAAGTTCAAAGAGGCTCATATGACTAATTTCGCCTCTCCTTGCACTCCAGTGGGGCCCGTTTGCGCAGGTGGGAGGTGACGGAAGCAGAGCTTCCGGGCACGACACGCCAGTTGGGACAAAGAGACCCATGTCTCACTCGCATGGATCCGGACAGAAGCTCCCGAACTACCCCGCCGCCGGGTTCGGAGCCGGCGTCAGTTCGAGGTTCTGACCAGGCAGGATGAGGTCCGGATCGGTCCCCACGGTCCGCTTGTTGGCGTCGTAGAGGGCCGTCCACCCCCCGGGGAGTTCGTTCGCCCGCGCGATGTCCGACAGGCTGTCACCCGGACGCACGACGTATTCACCCGAAGAGCCCTGACCGTCCGTTACGCCCGAATTCTCCACCCCGTCGGTCACCGGAGTACCCGCAGGGTTTTCGGCGAGCTTGTCCTCGCCCGAGGCATGTCTGCCGGATTCGACGGAAGTGCCCGACTTGATGCTTTCCTGCAGGTCCGCCCCGCCCCGGTGCTTGCCGGTGCCGGGCATGACCGTCACCTCGCCGCCCTCCGGCGTAACGGGCGTAACGGGCGTAACGGATGTGTCGGGCACGGCCGGAGTGACCGGCGCGGTCGGGGCTGTCGTTCCGGTCGGCGCGCCCGGCGTGCTGGGAGGCACCGGAGCGACCGGGGTGGCCGGCGCGGTCGGGGAGGCGGGCGTCACCGGCGTCGCGGGCGTGACGGTGACGGCCGGGGGCGCGGGCCTCTCGGCCGCTTCGGGCGCCACGGTCTCCGGGGTCGCGGTGGGGGCACCCGATCCGCCCGCGTTCCAGCCCGACTCGGGGACGGGCTTCACGGGGGACCCGGGAACGGTGACCGGGCCCGGGTCCACCCCGGTGGCCTTCCCGTCGTTCGCCAGGCCCGCGATCGGCGCGCAGGTGGCCCACTCGACACCGCCCTTGGCGAGGGCCTTCTCGGCCACCGCGATCTGCTGGGCCCGGCTGGCGAGGTCGGGGCTGGGCGCGTACACCAGGCCGCCGTGGCGCTCCCAGCTCTCCTGGGTGAACTGGAGTCCGCCGTACATCCCGTTGCCGGTGTTGGCGCTCCACTGCCCCCCGGACTCGCACTCGGCTACCCGGTCCCAGGTGGCGGCGTCGGCGGCGGAGGCGGAACCGGTGGCGAGCAGCGGCAGCGCCATGGCCGATCCGGTCACCCCGGCGGCGACGACGAGGGCGGGGGCCTGACGGGGGCGACGGTGTCGTCCGTTCCCGGAACGCATAGAAGCGCCTTTCGCGTGACGGCTGAGACTGCCGCGAAACGTAGCCGCATTCGAACGTCCGTCACAAGTCGATGGCTCCCCGATCACGTGAAGATCACATTTCTGACACGCCGTCAGCCGGAAGGACCGGTACGGAGGGGGAGAACTCCACCGGAAGCGTGCGCAAACCACGCATGATGAGCCCCCCGCGCCACCGCAGTCCGGCCGGATCGACGGCGAGCGCCAGGTCCGGCAGACGGGTCAGCAGGGTCGCCAGGGCCGTCTGCCCTTCGAGGCGGGCGAGCGGCGCGCCCAGGCAGTAGTGGATGCCGTGGCCGTACCCGAGGTGCTGGTTGTCGCGCCGGGCGAGGTCGAGCGTGTCGGGCCCGTCGAACCGCTCCGGGTCCCGGTCGGCGGCGGCGAGCACCACGAGCACCGGGTCCCCCGCCGGGATCTCCCGCCCGCCGATGGTCAGCGCCCGCGTCGCGTACCGCCAGGTCGCCATCTCCACGGGCCCGTCGTACCGCAGCAGCTCCTCGATCCCGGTCTCCAGGAGGCCGGTCTCCCCGGCGGCGAGGGACGCCTGCAGCCGTTCCCGCTGCCCGGGGTGGCGCAGCAGCGCGTAGAGCCCGTTCCCGATCAGGTTCACGGTGGTCTCGAAGCCCGCGAAGAGAAGGATGAAGGCCATGGCGGCGACCTCGTTCTCGGTGAGGTGCTCGCCGTGGTCGGAGGCGCGGATGAGCCCCGAGATCAGGTCGTCCCCCTCTTCCCGCCCCAGGCCCTCGCGCTTGCGGTGGATCAGCTCCGCGAGATAGCCGCGCATCTTCTTCACCGACCGGGCGACCCCGCCGCGCGGGCCTCCGCCGTGCCGGATCATCATCCCGGCCCAGTCACGGAAGTCGTCCTGGTCCTCGCGGGGCACGCCGAGCAGGTCGCAGATGGCGTAGATGGGGAGCGGGAAGGCGAACTCGTGGATGAGGTCCGCGCTCCCCTTCTCCACGAAGCCGTCGATGAGCCGGTCGGTCAGCTCCTGGACGCGCGGGGCGAACGCGGCGACCCGGCGCGGGGTGAACGCCTTCGACACCAGCCGCCGCAGCCGGGTGTGGTCCGGCGGGTCGATGTTGAGCAGATGGGTCATCAGCTCGGCCTTGCGCTCGCCCGGGATGCCCGTCTTGCCCCGGGCGTGCGGGGACTCGTCGTGGTGCGCGGGGTTCTTGGAGAGCCGCTGGTCCGCGAGGGCCTGCCGGGCGTCCGCGTACCGCGTCACGAGCCATGCCTCGACCCCGCTCGGCAGCGTCGTCCGGTGCACGGGCGCGTGCTCCCGCAGCCAGGCGTAGGCCGGGTACGGATCGGTGGCGAACTCCCAGGTGAAGAGCTCGGGGGTCTCCCCGGAGCCGGGGGCCGGGGCCGGGGCGGTGCTGTCACTCACCCCCCGACCGTACAGCGCCCCCTCGCGCGCCCCTCCCTCCCCTGCGGGCCCCCAGCGGGAGGCCCCTGCGGGAGGGGCCGTCGCTCACTCCGCGCGCCGCCCCTGCGCCACCCACTGGACGAGCAGGGCCACGCTCAGGACCGCGCCCAGCGCCGCGACCATGAGGGGCCACCCCGGGGAGTCGTCGTTCGTCGCACCCCACGCGAGGAGCAGCAGGAACAGCACGGTCCCGCCCGCCCCCGCCGCCAGGTCCCCCCGGGACGCCTTCCGGGAGACCTCCGGAGAGGTCCTGTTCTCGTCGCCCTCGTTCACGCCTTCTCCTCCAGTCCCTCCGCGGCGCGGATCGCGTCGCGGTACGTGCGGGCGGCGGCCCGCAGCGCCGCCTCCGGGTCCACGCCGGCCGCCTCGGCGCGGGCGGCGAGGGCGAGCAGGTCGTACCCGAAGCCCTCGTCCGCCGGGAGCGGCACGCCGAGTCCGGCCGCCCGCGCCCGGCCCGCCAGCTTCGCGGCGAGCGCGAGGCCGGGCTGTCCGAGGGGCACGCCGTCGGTGACGGACTCCCGCCGCTTCTCGATCGCCTTGGTCCGCTGCCAGTGCGCGTGGACCTCTTCGGGGGTCTCGGCGGTCGCGTCCCCGAAGACGTGCGGATGACGGTGGACCAGCTTCTCGACCAGCGTTCCGGCCACGTCGTCCACGGAGAACGGCTCCTCCGGGTCCTCCTCGGCGATCCGCGCGTGGAAGACGACCTGGAGCAGGACGTCCCCCAGCTCCTCGCGCAGCGCGGTCCGGTCGCCGTCCTCGATCGCCTCCACGAGTTCGTACGCCTCCTCGACGGCGTACGGGACGAGCCCCTCGTGGGTCTGGGCGGAGGTCCAGGGGCAGACCCGCCGGATGCGGTCCATGATCTGCACGAGGTCCAGGAGGCGGGCGCCGGGCAGGTCGTACGAGCCGGGCAGCAGCTCCAGGTCGGGCATGACGGCCCGGCCGGAGCCGGCGAGCCGGGCGAGGCCGTCGGTGAGGTCCCGGTCGCCCTCGCCGGAGGGCAGGACCAGGACCGTACGGCCCCCGGCGCACGCCTCGACCAGCTCCCCGGCGGTGGGGCGGGCGTGCTCGACGGTGATCCCGGCCTCGCGCAGGTACGGCAGCTGGGGGTGGCGCTCGTCGGGGCAGAGCACCCGGTCCGCACCGTGCAGCGCCTGCCAGGCGGGCCAGGACAGCAGTCCGGGCGCGACGCGGTGGCTGGCGGTGAGCAGGACGATGCGGCCGGGGCTCTCGGAAGTCACCCCCCGAACCTACCCGGACTCAGGCACCGGCCTCGACGGCGGCCGGGTCCTCGGTGGTCCGGCGCAGCCAGGGCGCGGTGGTGGAGGTGAGCCGGACCTCGGCGTCGTTCCAGGCGCCGAAGCGCGGGTTCACGTCGATGGCGAGGTCCGCGGAGGCGGCGGAGAAGACCTGCGTGAGCTTCTTCTGGCCCTCGGGGCCGTCGTCCACGCCCAGCTTCTCGGCGATCTTGTTCATGAGGACGTTGCGGCGGACGACGCCGTCGATCTGGCCGGGGGCCACGCCCTGCTCCTGGAGGAGGACGCCGGCGAGCCGGTCCTCGCCGCCGCTCTGGCGGACGAAGGCCGTCCGGGTCCGCTGGAGTTCGGCGCGGGTGGCGGTGACGCCGTTGTCCCGGGCGACCTTCTCGACGATCCGGTCGAAGATCATGACGTTGAGCTTGCGGCGGCCGAGGTCGCCGTCGCTCCCGACCAGCCGGTCGGCCTGCGGGGACGCCTCCTGCGCGGCCCGCACGTCCTTCACCTGTGCCTGGAGGCTGGAGACGTCGATGCGTTCGCCGCCGACGACGGCCGCCGCCCCCGGATGGGCGTCACTTCCGCAGGCGGTGAGCAGCGGGGCCGCGGCGAGGAGCGCGGCGGAGACGGTGAGCGCGGTGCGGCGGTGCAAAGGAGCCTCCCGGGCGGTCGTGCGTCGGTGGAACGACCCTGCGGTGATCGATGGTAGGGAGTCACCCGGGCCGGAGCCACTACTTCGGGGCGACTGCTTCCCACAACGGCTCGTCCGCCGCCCGGGTACCGGCCCGTCCCGCGTTTTCCCCGCCCGCGGTCCGTCCCCGGTCCTCGTGCGTCTCCTTCAGGAGGTAATGGGGCCGCCGCTTCACCTCGTAGTAGATGCGGCCGACGTACTCGCCGATGAGGCCGATCATCATCATCTGGACGCCGGCGAGGGCGGTGATGGCGACGAGGAGGGTGACGTAGCCGGGGGCGTCGACGCCGTTGACCAGGGCGGACCCGACGATCCAGGCCGCGTAGCCGAGGGCGACGAGGAGAAGGAGGAGGCCGAGGTGGACGGCGGCGCGCAGCGGCTTGTTGTTGAAGGAGAGCAGGCCGTCGAGGCCGTAGTTGAGGAGCTGGCCGAAGGACCACTTGGAGCGGCCCTCCTCACGGACGGCGTTCTCGTAGGAGAACGTCGTGGTGGGGAAGCCGACCCAGGAGAAGAGGCCCTTGGAGAAGCGGTTGTACTCGCCGAGGTCGAGGACCGCGTCGACGGCCCGGCGGGACAGGAGACGGAAGTCCCCGACGCCGTCGACCAGTTCGACGTCCACGAGCCGGTTGATCGCCCAGTAGTAGAGGCGGGCGGTGAGGGTGCGGGTGACGCGGTCGCCCTCGCGGGTGCGGCGGGCGACGACCTGGTCGTACCCCTCGGCGTGCAGCGCGACCATGCGGTGCACCAGCTCCGGCGGGTGCTGGAGGTCGGCGTCCATGATCACGACGGCGTCGCCGGACGCGTGCCGGAGCCCGGCGAGCATGCCGGCCTCCTTGCCGAAGTTGCGGCTGAAGGAGAGGTAGCGGACCCGGCCCGGGTCGCGCTCCGCGAGCTCCCGGAGGATCAGCAGGGTCTTGTCCCGGCTCCCGTCGTCCACGTAGACGATCTCGAACTCGCCGTCGAAGCGTTCGAGCTCGGCGGTGACGTGGTCGTGGAAACGGGCGAGAACGTCTTCCTCGTTGAAGCACGGGACGACTATCGAGAGCAGCACGCGGTCATGATAGCGGGGCCCGACCCCCCGATCTGACGCGCGCATGACCCCTCGGCAGCCATCGCGTGAACTGTCCCTCGGGACCGGTTCCCGGCCTGGGAAACGCTGACATATTCGACCCGTCATGCCGAACTCCAAGGGCCCGCGCCCGCTCGCCGCCGCACTCCCCGCGCCGCTCGCCGCCGCGCTTCCCGCGCTGTTCGCCGCCGCGCTCTCCGTCGTCGCCGTCTGCGGCGGGGACGCCGTCGCCCGGGTCTTCCCCTTCGGGCCGGACCGCCGGTCCGTCAACGACCTCGCCAACCAGTTCGTGCCGTTCCACGCGCACCTGTGGGACCTGCTCCGGGGCCGGGCGGACGGCGGTCTCCTCTTCGACTGGCGGGCGGGCTGGGGCACGGCCTTCCTGCCCGACTACGGCACCTACCTGTCGAGCCCCTTCGCCCCGCTGGTGGCGCTCTTCCCGCGCGGGGACATCGAGTACGCGGTGTACGCGATCACCGTCCTGAAGACGGCGGTCGCGGCGGCGGCCATGACGCACCTGCTGCGCCGGCTGGGGCCGGGCGCGTGGTGGTGGGCGGCGGTCCTGGGCGCCTCGTACGCGCTGTGCGGCTGGTCGGTCGTGGAGGCCACCTACAACCCGATGTGGCTGGACGGCCTGATCGCCCTCCCCCTGCTCTGCCTGGTGGGCGAGTGGGTGCGGGAGGGCCGCCGGCCGCTCCTGGGGCCCCTGGTGGTGGCGGTCTGCTGGGTGGCGAACTTCTACACCGCGTACATGGCGACCCTGGGCGCCCTCCTCGTCCTCCTGGTCCGGCTGGCGGTGACGGACTCCTTCCGGGCGCGGACGCTGCTGCGGGCGGCGGTGACGGCGGTGACCGGGGTGGGCCTCGCGGCCCCCGTCCTGGTCCCGGTCCTCCTCGGTTCGCGGCACGCCCACCCGGGCCTGGTCCGGGAGTTCGCCCCGGCGGCCGGCACGGACGTCCTGGCCCGGCTGCTCCCGCTGACCTACAGCTTCTCCACCCCGGCGGCCTACGTCTGCACGGCGGTGACGCTGCTCGCGGGGGCGCTGCTCTTCCGCCGCGACGTGCCGGGCCGGGAGCGGTGGCTGTGGCCGGGGCTGTGCGCGGCGGTGGCGGCGTCGATGCAGTGGGGGCCGACACATCTGCTCTGGCACGCCTTCGCGACGCCGAACGGCAGCCCGTACCGGCAGACGTTCGTCCTCTCCGGCGTGCTGGTCCTGACGGCGTGGACGTGCCTGACCGGAGGCGGGGCGGGGACGGTTCCGGACGGGGAATGGGCCCCGGCGGTCCCGGACGGAGGCCGGCCGGGGGCGGGCTCCGGCGGGGAGCGGCCGGGAGCGGAGAGCGACGGAGGCCGGACGGGGGCGGGACCCCTCCCCGGCGGTCCGGGCCGCCGGGCGGTCGCGGGCGGCGCGGCGGTCGTCCTCGTCCTCGCGCTCGCCGCGCTGCCGAGCCCGCTCCTCACCCCCTGGTCGCTCCCGCTCGCGGGCGCGGGCCTCGCGGCCGTCGCGGGCGCGCTGCTCCTCCCCCGCCGGGGCCGGTACGGACTGCTCGCCGCGCTCCTGGTGACGGGGACGCTGGTCGGCCAGTCGGCGGCGACGACGGCGTACGCGGACCGGGAACGGCTCGGACGGCTCGACGACTACCCGGCGCTGGGCGCGGCGGCGGAGCGGCGGGCGGCGGCCCTGGCGGCGGCGGACGGCTGGCCCGCGTACCGCACGGACTCCGGACTCCCCCGGATCGCGGGCAACGACCCGCTGCTCCTGGGCGGCCAGGGCGCCGCGTACTACAGCAGCCACACCCCGGCGGTCCTCACCTCCACCCTGGACGCGCTGGGCGGCGGCTGGACCTCGCGGGGCCGGAACCTGATGGGCCTGGACAACCCGGTGACGGACGCGCTGTCCGGGGTGGGCGCGCGGTGGCGGAACGGCGCGGTGGTCCGCACGGACGTCCGTCTCCCCCTGGTGACGGTACGGCCGCCGGGGCCGCCCCCGGTCTACGGCCCGTCGCCCTTCCGCAACCAGGAACTCCTGCTCGGCTCCCGGGTCTACGGGACCCCGCGCGCGGGCGCGTGCCCGGTCGGCACGGAGGTCTTCCTCTGGGCTCCGGACGCCACGGGCCGGGCCCGCCTGGGCGACCGCGAGGTCCGGCTCCGGGGCGGCCGGCCGAAGCGGCAGGAGGCGATGGTGTCCCTCGGGTTCCAGCGGGTCCCCGGCCTGCGGCCGTCCCTCCCGGGCCCCGGCGAGCTCGGCTGCCTGGACCACGGCCGCCTGCGCGCGGCGGTGACGGCCCTCCGCGCCCGGGCGGCGACCTCGGTGGAGGTCACCCCGTCGGGGATACGGGCGGTCCTCCCGCCGGGCGGGGGCACGGCGGTCGTGGCGGTCCCCCGCACGGCGGGCTGGCACTGCGAGGGCGCCGGACCGGTCTCGTACGGCGGCTTCCTGGCCGTTCCCCTCGGGGACGGCCGCACGGAGATCTCCTGCGCGTTCCGGCCCCCGGGCCTGCGGGCGGGCCTGGCGGCGGGCGCGGCGGCGGCGCTGCTGCTGGCGGCGACGGCGGTGACCGCGCGGAGGCGGGCCCGGGCCCCGTCGCCGCCCGGCGCCTAGGTGTATTGCCCTGTGAGGCCGGGGACACGGCTGGCGGGTGGTTTGCCTGCGAGTGCGGTGTGTCCGCGCGGAAGGAGCCCGACGGCGCCGACGTTGTCGGTCCCCGGTGCTAGCGTCCCCGCCATGGCAAACCGTTCATATCTCTACTCGGCAGACTCGATGCCGAACGAGGCGGAGATCCCCCAACGGGTCCGATGCATATCCGAGCACAACTGGGACGTCCCCCTCGCGCACAAGCTCATGGTGGGGCGCGGAACGACGATCGTCCCGTCCATGATCTGGAACCCTCCGATCGGCATCGCCGCGGACTACGCCGACGGGGCGGCCCTTCTCCTCGACCTCCTGCGCGCGGTCGGCAAGGGCCTGGAGGACGACGCCGAGTTCGCCGAATGCGTCGCCAGGACCACGGCCCACCTCGAGAAGCAGCAGGCGAAGTACTTCCTCCTCGAGACGGGGGAGATCGTCTCGATGGCGGACGACGATCCGGCAGAGAGCGTGCGGCGTCTGGTGTCCGAGGACATCCCCGACGCCGTCGCCGAGGCCGAGGCGGCGATCGTCGGCCGGAACGACGACTGGCTGGCTTCGGTACGAGCCGACTGGCAGAGGCACTTCGCGTCCTTCTACGGCGAGGCGCTCTACTTCTCCTTCCCCGACTGACGGAGCCCGCGGCGCGGTGCCGGGCGATCCCGGCCTGATCGGCAAGAACCCCGGTGGGGTGGGCAGGGCCACGAAGACGGAAGACGGCTCGGAGCGGTTCGCCGGTTTCGGTGAGGGTGGTTCAGCTCGTCCGGCGTGGCCCCGGCGGGGCGGGAGGCGATGGAGGAGGAGACCTCTCCCGCGGACGGGCGACTCCGCAGCGGGCGAGAACCCCGTGGCGGCGGTCGGGCCGGTGTCAGGGCCGCACTTCGACGCGTGCCCGGTCGCAGATCCGCGGGCCGTGGGCCTCGGCGCCGAAATCGGCCCCGCCCGCACGCGGTTGACGAGCAACCGGATGATGTTGCCATGACCCCTACCTCCCGCCGCAGCCTGCTCACCGCGCTGTCCGCCACCGCCGCCGCGGTTCCCCTCGCGTCCCTGACCGCCGGCCCGGCCCGTGCCGCTCAGACGGCCGCCACGGCTGCGGCTCCCGCCCCGGCCCCGCTCGCCGGCCCCGCGCCCGGCCTGAGCACCCCCCGCTCCGCGGTGACCGTCTCCCCCCTCGGCGCCGACTGGTTCACCCCCGTCGCTCTCGGCGCGCTCAGCACCAGCGTGCTGTCCGGCACTCCCGCCCGTACCGAGGTCACTTCCGGTGGCAAGCGCGTCGCGCTGCTGACGCTCGGAGCCCGTACGGTGCTGCTTCCCGGCCCCGAGCGCACCTTCACCGAGAACAAGCGGCCCTTCGTGGACGACTTCCAGCGGACCCTGCCGGACCTGTCCCTCCCCGAGGCCGACCGCGTGTACTGGGGCACCGCTCCCGGCGGCGGTGGGTGGACCACCCTCGGCGGCGCCGCCTCCGACTACTCGGTGACCCCCGGCGCCGGCGTCATCAACCTGACCACGGACTACGCGAGCCGCCACGCCAGCGTCCGCGACGGGGAGATCACCGACGTCGACGTACGGTCGGTGGCCAACTTCGACAAGGTGCCGACCGGTCAGGCGTGCTCGTACGCTCTGTCCTTCGGCTATCAGGACTCACACAACAGCTACCGGGCCCGGCTGTCCTTCACGACCACGGGTGCCGTCGAGCTCCGTGTCGAGAAGGAGGTCGCCGACGCCGTCACGCAGCTGGTACCGGCGATCTCCCTGGCCACCGGCGTCGCCGCCGGCACCGACTGGACCATACGGGTCCGCCGCGAAGGAACCAAGATCCAGGTCAAGGCCTGGCGCACGAACACGATCGAGCCGGCCGCCTGGACCACAGAGGTCGACGACACCACCTTCGGCAAGGGCCGGGTGGGCCTTCGGGCCCTCGCCAACGACGGCTGCACCAACCTGCCGATCAAGCTCACCGTCAGCCGCTTCGAGGTCACCGCCGCCACGTGGGAGACCCTGCCGACCGTCACCCACACCGACTGGGTGCGCGTTCTGGAGCAGCCGTTCGACGGCACCTGGACTCCGGCGCTGGAGGCGCAGATCCGCTCCTGGGCCGGCTCGACCGCGCCCGACGTCCTCGCCTGCGCGGCGATGTTCCTCCCGGACGCGCCCGCCGTGACCGCGGGGACGGGTGCCGCGGCGGGCAAGCAGGTCCTCGGCCAGGCCGGCTACGGCTACCTCGACCCGCGGGGCAACCGCTACGAGGGCGCCGACTTCCACGAGTACATGAACCTCGGCTGGACCTTCCCGGACGGCACCTACACCGGCCCGTCCAGCAAGCAGGTCGGCAACCTGGACTGTTCCGGCTACACGCGCATGGTGTTCGGCTACCACCACCGGGTCCCGATGGCGGCCGGAGCCGACACCTCCAGGACGCGTCTGCCGCGCAAGTCCCGCGACATGGTGGACTACGCTCCGGGGACCCGCATCGACCGGACGACCGGCGGCACCCCGCCCGCCGCGACCCTGCTGCAGCCGGGTGACCTGGTCCTCTTCAACGCCGACTCCGGCGACGACAGCCCGACCGTCACGGTCGACCACGTCGGCATCTACCTGGGCAGGGACACGAACGGCAAGCGCCGCTTCCTCTCCAGCCGCAAGACCGGAAACGGCCCGACCATGTCCGACCTGGCGGGCTCCTCCACCCTGGACGGCACGGGCACGTACGCCACGAAGCTCCACACCGTGCACCGCATCTGACGCACGGCCCACGGCCCGGCCCACTCCTCAAGTACACCCACGGCCGGACGGCCGGATCAACGTCGGGGCCCTCGGTGATCCGGCGGAGGTCGTCGCCGTGGTCGAGCAGAGGGACAACGGTAAACCGGTCGGCCTCCGCGACCACTGCTCCCTCGACGCACCAGAGGACACGCACCCGGGTCGGGACGTGCCCGGCGCGACTCGATCGTCCGGACGCCCATGTTCAGCACGGTCGGCACCGCGTCAGAGACGACCTGAAGGCCTCGGACCCGTCATCGGACCGGTCGGGCCGGCGGGGGCGTCCGTCCGCCGCTCCCAGCGGACCTCCCCGTCCACGATCCGGCCGGTCGGGGCGAGGCCGGCCGCGCGGGCGACGGCGGCGGAGGCGGTGTGGCCGGGGTGGACGTGGGCGACGACGGTCCGCACGCCCCGGTCCGTGAGCAGCCCGACCAGGGCGCGGGCCGCCTCGCGGGCGATCCCGCGTCCCTGCCAGGCGGTCCCGACGACCCAGGCGACCTCCGCGACCCGTCCGCCCCCGGTGACGGTCGCCTGCACGGTCCCGGCGAGGCGGTCCTCGGCACGGAGCCGCACCACCCAGTTGTGCCAGGTCACGGCCGGGTCCGGCGATCCGGCGGTCAGCCGCTCGTAACGTGCCCGCAGCGCGGCCGGGTCCAGGGGCTCGCCCCCGGTGAAGGCGTACAGGGCGGGGTCGGCCAGGACCTCCGCCATCTCCCCGGCGTGCGCGACGGCGAGCGGTACGAGGTCGAGGCGTTCGGTGCGCGGGGTTCCGGGCGCGGCCCGGCCGTCCGGTTCGGTCACCGGGGGATCGTCGCACGTCTCCCCTCTGGTCCCGGCCCCTCCCCCGGCCGTCCCTCCGGGCGTACGGGACCCCCCGGCCGACCAAGGTCGTCACGGATGCAGAATGACCCGCATGCCCCTGACGAACACACCGAAGCCGGCCGTGATCGACGACGCTCCGGAGATCGGCCGCATCCTGGCCTCCGCCTTCGGCGACGACCCGATGATGCGCTGGTTCTTCCCCGGCGACGCCGGTCGCGAGGCGGGTCTCCGCCGGTACTTCACCACCCTCTTCACCCGGCAGTACGGCCTCCACGGCGTGTGCGAACGCACCGACGCGGCGGCGGCGTTCTGGGTGGCGCCCGAGGGCGCCGAGAAGGCCGTCCCCGACGCGGAGACGATCGGGCTGCTCCAGGAGATCCTGGGCGACCGGGCCGGGGTCTTCCGCGACGCGGTCACGGCCGCCGCCGAGCACGGTCCGGCCGAGCCCCACTGGTACCTCGCCGTCGTCGGCGCCGACCCCGCCGCCCGGGGACGGGGCCACGGCTCCGCCCTGCTGCGCTCGGGCCTGGCCAAGGCGGACGCGGCGGGCCTGCCGGTGTACCTGGAGTCCTCCAAGCCGGACAACCTCCCCGTCTACGAGCACTTCGGCTTCGTCGTGCGCGACGAGTTCCGGCTGCCGGGCGGCGGCCCGGTCCTGTGGGCGATGCGGCGGGAGCCGCAGGCGCCGTGACTCAGGGGTGGTCCCGGGACAGGTGACGACGCAGCAGGACGTTCGCGTCCGTCTCCGCGCTGCGGTCGCACCGTTCCCGGGCCTCGCGCCGCTCCCGCACGAGCAGCGCGCAGGCGGTGCAGTGCGGTACGGGGCGGGGCGGGCGGCTCAGGCCGGGCACCGGGCCGCCCGCGCCGTTGCCCGCCCGCGTCCGGTCGTTGGCCGCCCGCACGCCCGCGCTCAGCCGCTCGGCGGGGGTGGCCGGGCGCAGGTCGGCGGGGTTCGCCTGCCACTCCCGGCCGCCGCCCACGGGCCGCAGCATCGCGTACGGCCCGGCCTTTCCCCGGAACTCCCCCACCACCCGCGCCACTTGGTCGTACACGAGCGCCCCGCGCTCCGGTCCTCGCGACTCCATGCGCCCTGTCTCCTTCTCCTCCACCGTCTGCGCGCAGCGCCACGGGTGGACTACCGTGCGTGTTCCGGGTACAGGGTGAGGATGTCCCGGTTCCAGGGAACGAAGAGCGCGGTCGGGCGGTACTTCTGCAGGTGGCGCGGGTAGTTCCACATCTTCCACAGAGGGAGGGCGCGCCATGCCGGCGAGACGTGCGGTCACGGGCCGGAGTCAGGAGCCGAGGAAGCGGTTCGCGGAAGAGCTGCGGTCGTTGCGGACCGAACGGGAGCTTCCCCTGCGGAAGCTGGGCGAAGTCGTGGGCTGGGACTGGTCCTTGTTCTCCAAAATGGAGAACGGGGAGACGCTGGGCGGCCCTGAGGTCGTACAGGCGCTGGACCAGTACTACGGGACGCCGGGGTTGCTGCTGACGCTGTGGGAACTGGCACTGAACGATCCGAACCAGTTCAAGGAACGGTATCGCCAGTACATGACGCTGGAAGCGGAAGCGACGAGCCTCTGGTATTACGCGGTGGGTGCCGTTCCGGGCCTCCTCCAGACCCCGGCCTGCGCTCAGGCCTTGCTGTCGGCAGGCGGCATGGACGGCGACGAGCTGGTCGCCCAAGTAGAGGCACGTACAGGGCGGCGAGGACTGCTGTCGGACGAGGGGGCTCCCGCCTTCCGCGCGATCCTGTCGGAGACCGTGCTCCGAACACCCTTGCCGGACAGAGACGATTGGCTGGAGCAGCTGGAGTACCTCATGACGATGAGCGAGCAGCGGAACATCACCATTCAGGTCGTACCGCACGCGGTTGGCCCGCACGCTCTGGTGAACACGGACGTGATGTTCCTGCGCTTGTCGGACGGCCGCACAGTGGCCTGGGTCGAGACAGACTTTTCGGGCGATCTCGTGGACGAAGCGTCATCCGTCGAGAGACTCCAGCTCCGCTACGATCGGGTCCGTGATCTGGCCCTTTCCCCCGCTGAATCACGGAAGTTCATCATGCGGACGCTGGAGGAAGCATCATGCGAGCCATCGAACTGAACAACGTCACGTGGCGCAAGAGCTCCTACAGCAACACCGACGGTGGCAACTGCCTGGAAGTCGCCGACAGCCTCCCCCTCGTCCCCGTCCGTGACAGCAAGGTCCCGGCCGGGCCCGTTCTCGTCTTCGGGGCCGGGGCCTGGGCCTCCTTCGTGGGGGACGTCAAGGGCGGTCCGCTCGGGGCGTGAGGCCCGGGCGGTCGCACCGGCGGTGAGGGGCCGGGCCCCGGCGGGGACCGGGGCCCGGCCCCCGCCGAAAAGTTTTCCGCGGAGTCCCGCAACCCCGGGGAGTGCCGCGCGTCTGGTGGGTCGAAGGCGCCCTTCGACAGAACCACCGGGCCGCGCGTCCGGACTTCCTCACTTCCTCGGGAGAACCCCATGTCCAGCCATGCCAAGCGGGACCACCGCCCCCGTCCCCGGGTCCTGGGTGCCGTCCTCACCGGCGCCGCGCTCCTCCTCGGCGGCGGATTCGCCGTCCAGGCCGCCGCCGACGCGGGCCCGGCCCCCGTCCCGGCCCCGGCCCCGCCGAAGGTCGTCACGGCCCCCGACGCCGCCCCGGCCCCGGCCGCCCCGGCGCCGGTCCCGGCCGCCGGGTCCGCCGTTCCGAGGGTCACCGTGCCGGGAACCTCCGTTCCGGGGCCCGCCGCGAAGCCCTCCGTGGCCGCGCCCGCCCCGGCGCCCGCCGTTCCGAAGCCCGTTCCCGCGCCGGAGACCGGCGGGGCGCCGAGGCCCGCCCCCGTCCCGGAGGCCGACCGTGCCGACGGGGCCGTCCCCGCCCCGGTCCCGCCCCGCGTGACCCGGCCGGGCACCGGCAAGTAGCCCCACGGCCGGGCGGGCCGGGGCGTGCGCCCCGGCCCGCCCGGCACCCGCGCAACGGATCGAGGCCCATGCAGTACGTCCTGCCCGCCGCCCCGGCGGCGCCGCCCTGGTGGTCCCGCCTGCTCGCCCGCGCCGCGCACGGCGGGGCCGGGACCGCGCCCGTACGGGGACGGCGCCTCCGGGCGGTCGCGCCGTCCCCGTACGGGGAGGGGCCGACGCCCACGCTCACCGAGCTGTACCACGCCCGGCGGCTCGACATGGTGCGGCTCGCGCTCTTCCTGGTGGACGACCGGCACACCGCCGAGGACGTCGTCCAGGACGCCTTCGCGGCCCTGTGCCGCGCCTACGGCACCTCGCTGGACGGGCTCCGGGACCCCGGCGCGTACCTGCACACCGCCGTGGTCAACGCGGCCCGCTCCGTCCTGCGCAGACGCCGCACCGCCCGCGCCTACGTGCCGCCCCACCCGGGCGCCGGGGCGCCCGTGGACGAGGGGTTGCTGCTCGCCGAGGAGCACCGGCACGTGCTCGACGCGCTCGCGGGGCTGACCCGGCGCCAGCGCGAGGTGCTGGTCCTGCGGTACTGGTCGGAGCTGACCGAGGAACAGATAGCCCAGACCCTCGGACTCTCGCGCGGCACGGTGAAGTCCACCGCGAGCCGCGCGCTCGACGCCCTGGAGAAGAGACTGGAGGCGGTCCGATGACACCGGGCGCCGAAGACCGCGGCCCCGCGACGGGGTCCGGCCGGACCGTGGGGGGCGAGCGGTCGCGGGCCGTGACCGAGGAGCGGCTGCGGGCCGCGTTCGCCGCGCGGGCCGCTCTCGTGACCTACCGCGACCTGCGCCGCGACGCGCCGCCGCAAGGGCGCTCCTGGGGAACGCGCCGCGTCCGCCGGGTGGCCCTCGTCGCGTTCGGCGCGGCCGCCGCCGTGGCCGCCGCGTGCGTCCCGGTCCTGCTGCCCGGCGCCCCGGCGGTCCCGGTCCCGGTGTCCCCCGCCCGTACCGCCACCACCGCGCCCCCGGTTCCGGGTCCGACGCCGACCCCGGCGCCGGCGTCGGACCCGGCGGTCACGACCCCCGAACCGGCCGGCGCCCCGTAGGGAACGCGGAGGGGCCGGAACCCGTGGGTCCCGGCCCCTCCCGCAGGACGGCGCGCGCGGTTACTTCGCGGTGACCTGGTCCAGGCAGAGCACGAACTTGTCCGACTCCAGCTGCTGGGCGAGCGCCGACAGCTGCTCGCCGCACTTGTTCACGTCGAAGCTGTCGTCGATGACCTTGACGACCTTGAAGAGGTCGGCCTTCCCGGAGGAGCAGTCGACGGTGTCGACCTCGGGGTCGTTGTCCGGGCCGGTGACCGTGACGCACTCGCCGGGCTTGGCGTGCACCGGGGCGTCCCCGGTGAGGTGCGGGAGGCCGAGCTTCACGGCGACGGCGAGGACGATCGCCACGACGACACCGCCGACCTTCTTGAGGATCGCGGAACCCTTCTTGGCGGGGGCGGGCTGCTGCTCCGGGGTGGCGGGCTGCTGCTCGGGGCTGAAGGGCGCGGGCGGCGTCGTCATGAAAGGTTCCTCAGGGATGTGAACATGATCAGACGCGAACGCTACATTTATCAAAAACGACAAAAGGGATCACAAGGAATCGTTGACCGATCAGATGCGGAGTCGTGATGCTGTCGCCCCGTCAGGGACGCGGGCCCAGCTGCCGCTGGTGGTCGAGCGCCCTGCGCAGATCCGCCGGCAGCGGGTGGTACGGACCGTAGGCGCGTTCCGCGTCGAAGAGGAGCCGCTGGAGCTGGTCCTGCCCCGACACGTGGTCGCCCGCCGCCAGGAGCAGCAGGCCGATCCGCCGGCGGATGTCGAAGGCGCGGGCGGGTTCCCGCTCGTAGTACGGCAGGACCGCCCGGAACTCCGCGAGCGCGGCGGCCGTCTCCCCCAGCTGTTCCAGGCACAGCGCCGCGTCGTAGCGGAACTGGAGGGCCTGCGGGTCCGCCGGGCCCGCCTCCGCGTCGCGGTCCGCCGCGAGCCGGCGCAGCTCCGGCAGCGCGCGCCGGTACTGCCCGTCGTCCATCAGCGTGGACGCGTACTGCTTGCGCAGGATGCGGACGACCGGCGACCGCGTCCCGTGCTCGGCCTCGGCGGCGGGCAGGATGCCGCCGAGCACGTCCACGGCCCGTGTCAGCGACCCCTCCGCGAGCAGCCGCTTCGCCTCGTCCACGGCGGCGGCCACGTCCGGCCGCGCGGGCGGCGCCGCGGACGAGGCGTACACCCGGGGATCGGCGCGGGGGCCGGATGCCGGGACCGGGGCCGGGGCGTGCGCCGGCGGAGGAGGGGCCGGGGCGGCGGCCACCGGCCCGGACGGGGTCCGTGCCCGGTCCGGCCACGGCGCGTGCGGGCGCAGGAACGGCCGGGTCGGGTCCATCGGCCCCGTCGGCGCCCCGCGTGCGGGCAGCAGCGGCAGCAGGTGCTCGTACACCTCGTGCGCGCCGGACGGGCGGTCTCCGGGGTCCTTGGCGAGCAGCCGCAGCACCAGCGCCTCCAGCTCCACGGGCACCTCGGGGCGCAGCCGCCGGAGCGGGACGGGCGGCTCGTACAGGTGCCGGTGCAGCACGCCGAGCGCGGTCGAACCGGAGAACGGCACGTTCCCGCTGAGGAGTTCGTGGAGCAGGACCCCGAGTGCGTACAGGTCGGTGGAGGGCCCGACGGAGCCCCCCATGGCCTGTTCCGGCGCCATGTACGCCGGGCTGCCGATGGGCGAGCCGGTGTGGGTGAGGCGGGTGGTGTCGGTGTCCAGGACGGAGGCCACCCCGAGGTCGAGGACGGTCACCGTGCCGTCCGGACGGATCATCACGTTCCGCGGCTTGAGGTCGCGGTGCACGATCGGGACCGCGTGCACGGCGGCGAGCACCGGGCACAGCTGCGCGGCGACGCACACCGCCCACTCCCACGGGTACGGGTCGTGCTCGGCGAGGTGGTCGGCGAGGTCCGCGCCCTCCACGTACTGCATGACGAGGTACAGGTCGTCGTCCTCGCTGCCCGCGTCGTGCACGGTCACCAGGCCGGGATGGGCCACGCGCGCGGTGACCCGGCACTCGCGCACGAAGCGGCGGCGCAGTTCGTCGGCGTCGGCGGCGGGGCCGGTCATGGCGGCCGGCCGGAGCAGCTTCACCGCGACCCGGCGGTCGAGGCGCCCGTCGTAGGCCGTCCAGACCTGGCCCATGCCGCCCTGGCCGATGACGGTGGCGAGTTCGTAGCGCCCTCCGACGACCCGCCCGCTCACCGGCCGCCTTCGTCTTCCCGGGGCTCCTTGCGCAGCAGGTCGCTCAGCTCGTCCAGTTCGGCGCGGACCTGCTCGATGCGGGGCGCGGGCCGAGGGGCGGGGGTCACGGGCGCGGGGGTGGCGGAGGCGGGGGTCACGGGAACGGTGTACGGGTTCGGGCCCGCGCCCGGAACGCTCCCGCTCGGAACGGTGACGGCGGTGCCGAACGCGTATCCCCGCGGGTCGTGGCCGAACGCCGTCCCCTCCGCGCGGCGGCGTTCGGCGTGGCGGATCTCCCCGATCAGGTAGTACGTGACCGGGCCCGCCACCAGGACCGTGATGACGCCGAGCGCGACGAAGGACTCCGCGGTGGTGACCTCCTGGTCGCCGGTGGCCGCCGCGTACGCGAACAGGCCCGCTCCCGCGAGGAACGTCAGGGCGCACAGCACCCAGTCCGCCGTCCTGCGGGTGACGACCGCCAGCCGCAGCATCGGCGCCCAGGCCAGGAAACCGCAACTGAGCAGCGCGAGCGCGCAGAAGAGGAAGCGCAGGGCGATCCGGCCGCCGGAGGCGGGGCTCCTCGGCGGCTGCGGGACCTGCGGGGGGCCGTACATCCTGCTGCTCCTGCTCGGACGGTTCGGGTGCGGAGCACGAGCGTATACACCCCCGGGGACAACGGCTCCGGGATACCCGGAACCGTTGTGGAACGGATGAGGAGCGGCGCGCCCGGCCCGCCCGGGACGTCAGGGCGCCACGGAGCCGTTCGCCAGGCCGTCGTACATCCCCTGGACCAGCCGGTCGCCGAGGCGGGAGGTCTCCCGCAGGGCCTCCTCGAACGCGGCGAGGGCGCGGAACCGCTCCCCGAGCACGCGCTGCTCGGCCAGGGGAAGGCGCGGGAGCCGGAGGCGGCGGACGTCGAGCCGGGTCGCGGTGGAGGCGTAGCTGCTGGCCTGCCGGGTGTTTGCGGTGGCACGGAGGAAGCCCGCCACGAACCAGGGGTCGAGGGCCGCCGGGTCGGGGCGCAGCAGGTGGAGGTTGCGGCCGAGTGCGGCGCCCTCGGCGGAGGCGTCCACGACCCGCACGGCCGCGCCGCCGCCCAGGACGGGGACGACGACGTCCCCGGCGGCGAGCAGCACCGGCTCCTCCGGCGGCCCGTCCGGCAGCGTCCCGGAGGGGGGCTGGGCGGCCAGGACGTCGTGGTCGGTCAGGACGGCGACCGGGGCGGAGGCGGGGGCGGTGCCCGTGCCGCCCGCACACAGGGTCAGGGCCCCGGCGCGGGCCAGTTCGCCGACCGTCGTGACGGGCCCGCCGGCCCCGGTGCCGACCGGGCCGGTGACGGGCGGCGGAGTCAGTTCCCGGGTGCGGCGCAGCGTCTCGGTCAGCCGCTCGCGCACCCCGGCCAGCTGCGCCGGTCCCCCGGCCTCGGCCGGGGGCGGGAGGTGGCGGGCGGGGGTGAGGTCCACGTCGTCGTCGAGGAGTTCGACGACGGACACGGAGCGGCTCGCGCCCGGGACCCCGCCCGCCGCGCCGTCCCGGTCGAAGGGCGTCCAGGCGTCCAGTACGGCCGTGTGGACGGCCTGCCAGTCGAGCCGGTCGCGCCCCTCCCTGCCCGGTGCCGCCTGCTCGGACGCGGTGTCCACGAGAAGGACCTCGGAGGCGGGCCGGGCGCCGGGGACGGGCTTGCGCAGCACCCAGAGGTGGAGCGGGATGCCGTACGGGGGCGCGGCCCCGGCCGGGAGGGCGACGACCGCGCGCAGGGCGCCCCGGCGGAGCAGGTCGGCGCGGACGCGGCGGCCCGCGCGGCGGGCGGCGGCGGCGGGCGGCATGAGGAGGACGGCGGTGCCGCCGGGACGGAGACGGGCCAGGGCGTGCTGGACCCAGGCGAGTTCGGACTCCGTGCGGGCCGGGAAGCCGTACTCCCAGCGCGGGTCGTAGGCCAGCTCGTCGTGGCCCCAGTTGCGGTCGTTGAACGGCGGGTGGCAGAGGACGGCGTCCGCGGCGAGCGCGGGGAAGGCGTCGGCGCGCAGGCTGTCGCCGGACCGGACCCGGATGTCGGCGTCGGTGGTGAGCGCCAGGCGCAGGGCGGTGAGCGCGGCGAGGTCGGGGTCGGCGTCCTGGCCGCAGACGGCGCCGGGGCCCTCGACCGCGCCCAGCAGGCCGCCGGTGCCGGCGGCGGGATCGAGGACGATGGGCGGAGCGCCGCCGTCGCGCGCGTGCGCGGGGGCCGCGAGCGCCGCCATGAGGGCGGCGGGGCCGGGTGGGGTGAGCGTGTACTGGCGCGGGTTGGCGTCGAGGTGCCGGCCCAGGAGGAACTCGAAGGCCGGGCGGACGCCGGCCCCGGCCGCCAGTTCGGCGGCCCCGCGCAGCAGGGGGAGGGAGACGGCGAGCGCGCCGGACGTGGGCGTGGGCACGGCCCGCTCGGGCCCCAGCCGCTCGGTCAGCACCTCTTCGAGGGCGACGGGGAGCAGCCGGGCCAGCCGTTCGTCGGGGAGCTCGGCCAGCGAGGGCCAGGCCGCGGACCGGTCCTGCACGAGGAGGAGGACGCAGCCCACGTGGACGAGGGCCGTGACGGCGCCGGCCGGGTGACCGGCGACCTGCTGCCAGACGCGCTCCCCGAGCGGGACCTCGGCCAGCTTGCCCTGCGCGCGGAGCCACCGTTCGACCTCGGCGAGGGCGAAGGACGGGCTGGTCTCCGTGCCGCCCACGGGTTTGGGGAAGTCGGCGTGGCGGCGGCGCCAGTTGCTGACGGCGGCCCGGCCGACCCCGGCCAGCCGGGCGATCCCGGCGGCGGTCACCTCGGCGGCCGTGCCCGTCTCCTCCTCGCCCGCGCTCCTCGCGCCCGTTCCTCCGGTACCCGCCCCGGCCGCGTTCTCCGGCACCTGACCCATCTCCCCTGGCTCGCCTTCCGGCCGGATTCCCGACGGGACCCCTGGCAGGTCCCCGGCCGTCTCCTGTGTGACGCCCATCCTACTGACGAACCCCGCGAAAGACACTTCACAGTGTGATCCGACCCCGCTCGCGTGAACCATGTTGACTCGGTTCACAAGCTCTGCTGTGATTGACCCATCGCTCCAGACATCACCGTCGTCCGGGAGGACACACCCATGTCGTACGACACCCAGGTCCCGCCTGCCGCCCCGCAGCGGATCATGCGCAACGGCCTCGGCACCGCCGCCCTGATCCTCGGCATCATCGGCACGCTCTCCGGACTCGTCCCGCTGCTCTTCTGGCTGGCCGGCATCCTGGGCCTGATCGCCCTGATCCTCGGATTCGTCGGCAAGGGTCGCGTGAAGCGCGGCGAGGCGAACAACAAGGGAGTGGCCCTCACCGGCGCCCTCCTCGGCCTCGCGGCCCTGATCCTCTCGGTCGTCGGCGCGGTGATCACGTTCACGGCCGTCAGCGACGCGGTCGACGAGATCGACAAGGCCGTCAAGGACGCGGCCCCCAAGGACCCGAAGGCCAAGGACCAGGGAGCCAAGGACCAGCCCGCCAAGCCCCTGGCGGACGGCGACACCTCGGTCTACGACGACGACCTCAAGGTCACGGTCTCGGACCCGAAGGCGTACGAGCCCGGCGAGTTCGCGGCGAACCACACCGCGGGCAACAAGGCGTACCAGGTCACCGTCGTCATCGAGAACGGCGGCAAGAAGAAGTTCGACGCCACCCTCGTCACGCTGAACGGCCGCACCGGGGCGAACGGCGCCGCGGCCGAGCAGATCTTCGACGAGAAGGTCGGCGCGGGCTTCCAGGGCACCGTCCTGCCCGGCAAGAAGGCCACCCTCACCGTCGCCTTCGACACCCCCAAGGGCGCCAAGGACCTGACGGTCGAGGTGCACCCCGGCTTCGACTACAACGCCTCGCAGTGGGAGCTGAAGCTCGGCTGACCGGCCGGACCCGCTTCCCCGGGGCCCGGCGCCCCGGGCACCGCCCCACCGGACACCCCGTACGACACGCCTCGGAGACCCACCCCATGCACACCCCCCGCACCCCCGCCCGCCCCCGCCCGCGCGCCCGCCGTGCCGCCGCGGCCGTCCTCCTGTGCGCCGCCGTCGCGACCGGCGCCGCCGCCTGCGGCCCGTCCCCGGACGGCGCGAAGCCGAAGGGGCCCTTCGCGGAGCTGACCGGATCGCAGGTCCTCGACAAGGCGTTCGCGGCGACGAGGGCGGCGAAGTCCCTGACGGTGGCGGTCGACATGACGTCCGAGGGCGAGCGGGTGAAGGCCCACCTCTCCCTCGACGACGCGGGGAGGTGCACCGGCACGCTGTCCACGGGCACGGCCGCCACGACCGAACTGATCAAGGCCGACTCCAAGGAGGTGTACCTGCGCTTCGACGACGCCTCCCTGCGCGAGCAGACCGAGGGGGAGAGCCCCGAGGTGCGGGAGGGCGTGCTCAAGGCGCTCAGGGGCCACTGGGTCAGGACCCCGGTGACCGACCCCGACACGAAGGACGTCCTGGAACTCTGCGACCTCGCGTCGCTCCTCGACGGATTCGAGCAGGGCGCGAGCGGCATCGTGAAGGGCGGAGAGGCCACCGTCGACGGCCGGAAGGCGCTGACGGTGACGGAACCGGACGACGGCGGTGTGACGAGGACCGTGTACGTGGCCGCGGAAGGCACTCCGTACGTCCTGAAGATCGTCACGAAGGGCGGCGACGAGCCGGGGACGATCGCCTTCCCGCAGTACGGGAAGCCGGTCGTGGCGAAGGTCCCGGCGGCCGGGGACATCGCCGACATCGGCTGAGCCGGACGAGGACGCGACACGTGCGAGGGGGCCGCCGCCGGGGAGCGGCCCCCTCGCACGTGTCGCGTGCCCCGGCGCCGGGGCCCGGCGCCGGGAAAGGGCCCGCCGGCCTCAGCCGATCCGGTGCCTGACCCACACGTTGGGCTCGACGTAGACCGCGTAGCCGCGCGACGCCTCGCAGTGGACCGGGACGAGGGCGCCCGGGACCTCGACCGGGCCGTCCGTGTCGAAGGGCAGGCCGGTCCACTTCCGCCACTGCCCGACGGAGCCGGCGACCGTCATCGACGCCGGGGCCACCGCCTCGATCACGCCGCCCGCGCGCACGTGGGCGCGGAGCCACGGGTCGTGCGGCAGGCCGTCGGACGCGCGGGTGCGGAAGGCGTACTCGTGGAGGGAGGACCCGGCCTCCAGGTGCTTGTGGTTGGGGCGGACCGGGGCGACCAGCTCGGAGAAGCCGAGCCGGCCCGCGTTCTCCCGCAGGGCGGCGAGCATCCGGTGCGAGACGCCCCGGCCGAGGAACTCCGTGTCGACCGTGATCTCGATCGCGCTGACCGTGTCGGCCTCGCGGCCGTGCTTCAGGTCGGAGAAGGCCCACAACAGGACCTCGTCCCAGCCCCGGTCGGGCAGTTCGCGGCGGCCGTCCAGGTCGAGCCGGAAGGGGACGGAGAACCCCCGGGCGACGACCTTCCCGCCGGGGTCGGTGGCGACGAGCACGTACTCCGGGAACCGCCGCACGATCTGTCCCATGTTCGCCCAGCCCACCGGGTCGTACATCATGAACTCGGGCCAGAGGTCGCGCATGCCCCACATCGGCCCCTCCAGTGCGGGGCGCTCGGCGAGGGTCGATATGTTCAGGTCCATGGACGCAGCGTAAAGATCGTTCCGGCGGGAACCAACGGGTTTTCCCGCAGGTCGCCGCAGGGGCCCGCGTCCGGGCGCCGTCCTACGGGAGCTTCTGCTCCGGGCAGCCGCCGAGGACCCGCTTCATCGCGTCCCGCTCCCCTTCCGTCACCCACACCGCGTACTTCTTCTTCACCGCGACCTGCCGGGCCACGTACGCGCAGCGGTACGCGCCGTTCGGCGGCAGCCAGGTCGCCGCGTCGCCGTCGGACTTGCCGCGGTTGGTGGCGGCGTCCACGGCGAGCAGGTTGAGCGGGTCGTTGGCGAAGCGGCGCCGGGTCTCCGCGTCCCACTGCCGCGCCCCCTTCTGCCAGGCGTCGGAGAGCGCCACGACGTGATCGATGTCGATCTTGCTGCGGCCCCGGGTGTAGGTGACGGTGGTGCCGGTGTACGGGTCGTTCTTCAGGGTGCCGGAGGCGACCTTGCAGTGGCCGTCCGCGAACCGGACCCCGGTCAGGTCGCGCTTGAGGATGTCGTCCCGGGTGCCGCAGCCGTTCTTGTCGACGTCCACCCAGGCGCGGCCGAACTTCTCCCGGTCGTACCCGGTCTTCGGGGCCCGCCCCTTGACGGTGAGGGCGTCCACGGCGGCGAGGGCGGTGCCGGGCGCGGCCGACCGCCCCGGCGTACCGCCGCCGGAGCCGGCGGAACAGCCCGCGGCGAGGAGGACGGCGGCGGCGAGGGCCGGGAGGGCGAGGTTCCTTCGATACGTCGGCACCATGGAATCCTAGGTCGGACGGTCCGGGACCCTCCGGCCCCGGGGTGTTCTGGTTCCCCCGTTCCGGAACGCCACACCTTCCCGGGGGCCGTCGCGCCCCCGGGGGCCTCCGCCCTTCCAGGAGCCGTCACGCTTCCCCGGACCGCGTCACACCTCCCCGGAGGCCGCCACGCCCCGGAGGCCGTCACATCTCCCCAGAGGCCGTCACATCTCCCCCGCCCCGCTCCACCCTGCTCTTCCCGAAGTGACTTCCGTCCGGAAGCGGTAGGGACCCGCCCCCGCCGGTCATCAACGGAACCATGGGAACCATGCTCGCCCTCTGCCGCGCCGCCGCGGCCCTGCTCACCACGGCCGCCCTCGCCCTGTCCCCGTCCGCCGCCGCCTCCCCCGGCCACCGGGACCCCGGGTGGCGGGGCGCGTGGGCCGCCTCCCCGCAGGCGCCGACCGACCGGTACGCCCCCAACTGGTCGCAGCGGGGCTTCGACGACCACACGCTCCGCCAGGTCGTCCGCGTCACCGCCGGCGGCGACCGGGTCCGGATCGAACTGTCGAACCGTTACGGCACCGCTCCCCTGCGGATCGCCGGCGCGACCCTCGCCCGCGCCGCGCGCGGCGGCGCGGTCGTGCCGGGCTCCTCCCGGCACCTCCGCTTCGGCGGGGAGGAGTCCGTGACGGTCCCGGCCGGCGGCACCCTCCACAGCGACGCCGTCCGCTTCCCCGTCACGCCCTTCGAGTCCCTGACCGTCACCCTCCGCCCGGCGGGCCCCACCGGTCCCGCCACCTTCCACCAGCTCGCCGCCGCCACCACCTACCGCGCCACCGGCGACCACCGCGCCGACGAGTCCGGCGCGGCCTTCGGCGAGACCGGCCGGTCCTGGTACTACCTCTCGGGCGTCGAGGTCTCCGGCGGGCCGGACGCCGGCCGCCGCGACGGGGTCGTCGCCCTCGGCGACTCCCTCACCGACGGCGCGGGCTCCACCCCCGACGCCGACAACCGCTACCCCGACGAACTCGCCGAGCTCCTGGCCGGGGCCGGGCGCCCCCGCGCCGTCCTCAACCACGGCATCGGCGGCAACCAGCTCCTGAGCGACACCTCCTGGGCGGGCGAGAAGGGCCTCACCCGCTTCCGGAAGGACGTCCTCACCGAGCCGGGCGTCCGGACCGTCGTCGTCCTCGAAGGCATCAACGACATCGGCGCCGGTAAGGACGTCTCCGCCGAACGGCTGATCGACGGGTACCGCACCCTGATCGGCGAGGCCCGCGCCCGGGGCCTCCGGGTCGTCGGCGCGACCCTCCTCCCGGTCGGGGGCTCCCGCTACGGCACCCCGGCCAACGAGGCCGTGCGGGACGCCGTCAACCACTGGATCCGCACCTCGGGCGCGTACGACGCCGTCGCGGACTTCGACCGCGCGGTGGCGGACCCGGCCGACCCGGACCGCATCCTCCCGGCCTACGACTCCGGGGACGGGCTCCACCCGAACGACGCGGGCTACCGCGCGATGGCGGCGGCGGTGGACCCGGACCTGCTCTGAGCCGGTCTCGGGTAGTGGTCGGTTCCCCGGAACCGACCACTACCCATCCGCGTCAGGACCCCAGGATCGTCGTCAGGAACTCCCCCGTCCACGCGAGCAGTTCGCGACCCACCACCGGCTTCCCGCCGATCCTGCCCGCCGTCGGGCGCGGGACCAGGACCTGGTGGGCGGCCGGCTTGAGGACCGCGCGCGGGTGCAGGCGCTTGAGCCGCAGCTCCTGGGACTCCCGCAGCTCCACCGGGGCGAAGCGGACGTTCTGGCCCTGGAGGACGATCTCGCCGACCCCGCAGGCGCGGGCCAGCATCCGCAGGCCCGCCACCAGGAGCAGGTTCTCGACCGGCTCGGGCAGCTTGCCGTAGCGGTCGGTCAGCTCCTCCCGCACCGCCCTGATGTCCTCCTCCGAGGTCGCGGAGGCGATCGCCCGGTACGCCTGGAGGCGCAGCCGCTCGCCCGGCGCGTAGTCGTGCGGCACGTGCGCGTCGACCGGCAGCTCGATCTTGACCTCCGGCGGGGCCTCCTCCTCCGCGCCGCCCTCCATCTGCGCCCGGTAGTCCGCGACCGCCTCGCCGACCATCCGCACGTACAGGTCGAAGCCGACGCCCGCGATGTGGCCGGACTGCTCGCCGCCGAGCAGGTTGCCCGCGCCCCGGATCTCCAGGTCCTTCATCGCCACGTACATGCCCGCGCCCATCTCGGTGTGCTGGGCGATCGTCGCGAGCCGCTCGTGCGCGGTCTCCGTCAGCGGCTTCTCCGGCGGGTACAGGAAGTACGCGTAGCCGCGCTCCCGGCCGCGCCCGACCCGGCCGCGCAGCTGGTGGAGCTGCGACAGCCCGAAGTTGTCGCCGCGCTCGACGATGAGGGTGTTGGCGTTGGAGATGTCGATGCCGGACTCCACGATCGTCGTGGAGACGAGCACGTCGAACCTCTTCTCCCAGAAGTCGACCACGACCTGCTCCAGGGCCTGTTCCGACATCTGGCCGTGGGCGGTCGCGATCCGCGCCTCGGGCACGATCTCGCGCAGCCGGGCCGCCGCCCGGTCGATGGAGTCGACCCGGTTGTGGATGTAGAAGACCTGGCCCTCGCGCAGGAGTTCGCGCCGGATCGCGGCGCCGATCTGCTTCTCCTCGTACGGTCCGACGAAGGTGAGGACCGGGTGGCGCTCCTCCGGCGGGGTGGTGATCGTGGACATCTCGCGGATGCCGGTGACCGCCATCTCCAGGGTGCGGGGGATGGGGGTGGCGGACATGGTGAGCACGTCCACGTTGGCCCGGAGCTTCTTCAGCTGCTCCTTGTGCTCGACGCCGAACCGCTGCTCCTCGTCCACGATGACCAGGCCCAGGTCCTTGAACCTCGTCTCCGAGGAGAAGAGGCGGTGGGTGCCGATGACGACGTCCACCGAACCGTCCCGCAGCCCCTCCAGGGTCGCCTTCGACTCGCTCTCCGACTGGAAGCGGGACAGCGCCCGCACCTTCACCGGGAACTGCGCGTACCGCTCGGAGAAGGTCCCGAAGTGCTGCTGCACGAGCAGCGTCGTCGGCACCAGGACCGCGACCTGCTTGCCGTCCTGGACCGCCTTGAAGGCCGCCCGGACCGCGATCTCCGTCTTGCCGTAGCCGACGTCGCCGCAGATCAGGCGGTCCATGGGGACGGTCTTCTCCATGTCCTCCTTCACCTCGGCGATGGTGGAGAGCTGGTCGGGCGTCTCCACGTACGGGAAGGCGTCCTCCAGCTCCCGCTGCCAGGGGGTGTCGGGGCCGAAGGCGTGGCCGGGGGCCGCCATCCGCGCCGAGTACAGCTTGATCAGGTCGGCGGCGATCTCCTTGACGGCCTTCTTGGCGCGCGCCTTCGTCTTCGTCCAGTCCGCGCCGCCGAGCCGGTGCAGGGTCGGCGCCTCGCCCCCCACGTACTTGGTGACCTGCTCCAGCTGGTCGGTCGGGATGTAGAGCCGGTCGCCGGGCTGGCCGCGCTTGGCGGGCGCGTACTCGACGAGCAGGTACTCGCGGGTGGCGCCCTGCACGGTCCGCTGGACCATCTCCAGGTACCGGCCGACGCCGTGCTGCTCGTGCACGATGTAGTCGCCGGCCTCCAGGGTCAGCGGGTCGATCGTCTTGCGCCGCTTGGCGGGCATCCGCTGCCCGTCCTTGCCGGCCGCCTTCTGCCCGGACAGGTCGGTCTCGGTGAGCACGGCCAGCTTCAGCACCGGGTCGACGAAGCCGTGGTCGACGGAGCCGCGGGCCACGTGGACGACCGAGGGCGAGAGGGAGGTGAGGTCGGGGACCAGGCGGGCGGCGATGCCCTCGCCGCCGAGGACCTCGACCGTGCGGGACGCCGTGCCGTGGGCCTCCGTCACGTACACCGCGCGCCAGCCGTCGGCCAGCCAGCCCTTGGTGTCCGCGAGCGCGCGGGCGGTGTCGCCCCGGTACGACTCGGGGGCGCGCATCCCCAGGGTGAGGACGTCGCCGGACAGCTCCTCGTCGGCCGCGAACGGCGACACCGTCCACCAGGGCATGCCCAGCTCGCGCGCCCGGTCCCGGACGTCCGCGATCCCCCACAGGGAGGCCGCGCCGACGTCGATGGGGGCCTCTCCGCCGCCGGCGGTGGCCGCCCAGGACGCCTGCAGGAACTCCTGGCTGGTCGCCACCAGGTCCGCCGCCCGGGTCCGCACCCGCTCGGGGTCGCAGACCACGGTCATGGAGCCCTCCGGCAGGACGTCGAGCAGCAGCTCCATCTCGTCCACGAGGACCGGCGCCAGGGACTCCATGCCCTCGACCGCGATGCCCTGCGCGATCTTGTCGAGGAGTTCGCCCAGCTCCGGGTGCTGTTCGGCGAGGGCCGCCGCCCGCTCCCGCACGGAGTCGGTGAGCAGCAGTTCGCGGCAGGGCGGCGCCCACAGGCCGTGCTCGGCGATCTCCAGGGACCGCTGGTCGGCCACCTTGAAGTAACGGATCTCCTCGACGTCGTCGCCCCAGAACTCGATCCGGAGCGGGTGTTCCTCGGTGGGCGGGAAGACGTCCAGGATGCCGCCGCGCACGGCGAACTCGCCGCGCTTCTCGACCAGTTCCACCCGGGAGTACGCGGCGGCCGCCAGGCCCTCCACGACCTCGTTCAGGTCCGCCGTCTGCCCGGACCTCAGGGCCACGGGCTCCAGGTCGCCCAGCCCCTTGACCTGAGGCTGGAGCACCGAGCGCACGGGGGCGACGACCACGGCGACCGGGCCGGCGGCCGGGTCGTCGTCCCTGGGGTGCGCGAGGCGGCGCAGCACGGCGAGGCGGCGGCCGACGGTGTCGGAGCGGGGCGAGAGGCGCTCGTGCGGCAGGGTCTCCCAGGAGGGGTACTCGGCGACCGTGTCGGGGTCGAGGAGCGAGCGCAGCGCGGCGGCCAGGTCCTCGGCCTCCCGGCCGGTCGCGGTCACCGCGAGCACCGGCCGTCCCGCGTCCCTGGCGAGCGCGGCGACGGCGAAGGGCCGTGCCGCCGCCGGGCCGATCAGGTCCACGTGCGGGCGGTTCCCGTCGGCGGCGGCCTTCACCGCCTCCGCGAGGGCCGCGTCCTTGACGACTACATCGAGCAGGCCGTGCAGGCTCATGAAGCTTTCCATCCGGGGGGGTGACGGGGGCGGGCAACGCGAACGGCCCGGCACGTCGCACGGGCCGGGTGGTCCCGGGCGCGTCCGGCCCGGTCGTCCCCAGCGTACGACGTGCCGCCGTCACTCGCCCGAAGGAACCGTGCCACCCGGGAGGGTGACGCGGCTGGATCGGGGGTGTCCGCACGGATAAGCTTAGTCCACCGCTTAGTCCACCCTTGCTCCTCCTAGCCGTGAGAGGCCGCGATGGAAGCAGCCCGGCAGTACAACGTCCACGAGGCGAAGACCCACTTCTCCAAGATCCTGGAGGCGGTCGCGACCGGCCAGGAGGTGATCATCAGCAAGTCCGGGGAACCGGTCGCGAAGGTGATCCCGCTCCACGGGAAGGTCCGGCGCACGGCCCGGGGCTCCCTCACCGCACCCGTCGTCCTCCACGACGACTTCGACGACGTCTCCGACGACCCCGGCTTCGCCGAGGCGTTCGGGCTCGACCGGGAAGGCGACGCGGAGTGAAGTTGCTGGCCGACACGCACGTCGTCATCTGGTGGCTGCTCGACTCCCCGCAACTCTCCGACGACGTCAAGGACCTGCTCGACACGGAGGAGCACGCCTACGTCAGCGCCGTCACCCCCTGGGAGCTCTCCGTCAAGCAGGCCCTCGGCAAGCTCGACGGACCGGCCGAGCTGCCGGAGCTGGCACGCGGCTGCCAGCTCAAGCCGCTCCCGGTCACCGGGCCGCACGGCATCCGCGCCGGCCGCCTCCCGCCCCACCACCGCGACCCCTTCGACCGGATACTGATCGCCCAGGCCCAGGCCGAGGGGCTCACGCTCGTGACCCGGGACAAGCGCATCCCCCTCTACGACGTGCCCGTCCTCACCGTCTGAGCGGTCCGGGCAGCGGTCCCGGGCGGTGGTCCGGACAGCCGTACGGCCCCGGTGCGCGCGCACCGGGGCCGTACCCGTTCCCCCGGAGGGGTCACTCGCTCGCGATCGCGTTCAGGACGTTCATCCGGCCCGCCCGGAACGCCGGGACCAGGGCCGCGAGGAGGCCCACGAGGGCCGAGCCGGCGAAGACGGCCAGGATGGTCGGCCAGGGGATGTCCAGGACGCCCAGGCCCTCCAGGGCCAGGAGCTTCTGGGCGGCGGTGCCCCAGCCCATGCCCAGGCCGAGACCGAGGAGGGCGCCGAAGAGGGCGATGACCACGGACTCCAGGCGGATCATGCGGCGGAGCTGGCGGCGGGAGAGGCCGACGGCCCGCATGAGGCCGATCTCCCGGGTGCGCTCGACCACCGACAGGGCCAGGGTGTTCACGACGCCGAGGACCGCGACGACGATCGCCAGGGCGAGGAGCCCGTACACGATGTTGAGCAACTGTCCCACCTGGTCCTGGAGTTCCTCCTTGTAGTCGGCCTGGTTGCTGACCTTGTACTGCGGGTACGGCGCGAGGGCGTCCTTGAGGGCCTGGTAGGCCCGTGCCTCCTGGCCGTCCTTCGCGCCGGCGAAGAGGAGCAGGCTCTGCGGCATCCGGTCGGCGGGCAGGTACCGGGCGGCGGTGGTGACGTTGGTGTACATCACCCCCTTGTCGACGTTGCCGGTGTCGGCCGTGATCGCCGCGACCCTGAGCCTCGCGGGCTTCCCGCCCTCGAAGGCGACGGTCAGGACGTCGCCGACCTTCACGCCGTGCTCGGCGGCGTAGTCGCTGCCGACGGACATGGCGTCCGGCCCGTAGGCGTCCGCGAGGCGCCCGGCGGTGGTCTCCCGGCGCAGGTCCCGCGCGTACGTCGGGTCGGCGGCGGCCAGGCCCTGTTCGGCCTTCTTCCCGCGCGGGTCGGTGACGGTGACGTCGAGCCACCTGTACTCGGTGACGTGGTCGATGCCGGGGACCTTCTCCAGCGCGGCCTGCGCCTGCGGCACGATCGGCTGACCGGTGCCCGACCGGACGATGAAGTCGGCGCCGACCGAGCGGTCCAGCTCCTGCGTGGCGGAGGCGACCATGGAGGAGCCGACCACCGACAGGCAGGCGACGAGCGCGAGGCCGATCATCAGGGCGGCGCCGGTGGCGCCGGTGCGGCGCGGGTTGCGCAGGGCGTTGCGCTCGGCCATCCGGCCGACCGGTCCGAAGGCCCGCAGGACGACGACGCCGAGGACGCGGACCACCCCGCCCGCGAGGAGCGGGCCGACGACGACGAAGCCGAGGAGGGAGAGGACGACGCCGAGGCCGAGCCAGGCGGATCCGGGGGCGGCCTCCTCGGCACGGGCGGCGGCCACGAGGGCGGCGGCTCCGGCGGCCGTGAGGACGAGGCCGAGCACGGCCCGCACCCGGCCGGCCCTGCCGTCGGCGGGGGTGCCCGCGTCGCGGAGGGCGGCCATCGGGGAGATCCGGCCCGCGCGGCGGGCCGGGACGTAGGCGGCGAGGACGGTGACGACGGTGCCGAGGGCGAGACCGGCGACCGGGGTCGTCCACTTCACGGTGAGGTCGCCGGTGGACAGCTCCATGCCCACGGCGGACATCAGCTTCATCAGGCCCACGGCGAGGCCGACGCCGGCGGCGACTCCGGCGACCGACCCGACCAGGCCGAGGAGCAGCGCCTCGATCAGGACGGAACGGTTCACCTGGCGGCGGCTCGACCCGATGGCCCGCATGAGGCCGATCTCCCGGGTGCGCTGGGCGACCAGCATGGAGAAGGTGTTGACGATGAGGAAGACGCCGACGAGGAAGGCGATCCCGGCGAAACCGAGCATCGCGTACCGGATGACGTCGAGGAAGCCCGCCATCTCCTCGCGGCCCGCGTCGGCGGTCTCGGCGGCCGTCTGGAGCTTGTAGCCCTTGCCGAGGGCGGCGGCGAGGTCCGCCTTGAGGGCGTCGTCGCTCACCCCGGGCTTCGCGTCGACCATGATCTGGGTGAAGAGCCCTTCGCGGCCGAGCAGTTCGCGCTGGGCGGTGGCGGTGTCGAAGTAGACGACGGTGGCGCCGGGGTTGGTGACCTTGAAGTCGACGATGCCGGAGATCCGGGCGGTGAAGTCACCGGTGACGGAGATGGTCCGCAGCGCGTCGCCGGGCTTCAGGCCGTGCTTCTCGGCGGTGGCGCCGTCCACGACGACGTCGGTGGGGCCGCGCGGCTCGTGGCCGGACGCCATCTCCACCGAACGCAGCTCGTTCGGCGTCCAGTTGACGGCGATCGTCGGAGCGCCGCCGGTCGGGCCGACGTTCTTGTTCCCCGCGTCCACGACGGTGACGCCCAGCGAGGTGACCGCGCCCTGCGCGGCCTGGACGCCCCCGGTCCTCCTGACCCGTTCGAGGAGGGAGGCGGGAAGGGTCTCGGGCCGGCCGGTCTCCGGCATCCCGGTGTCGGGCCCCGCCCCTCCGGGGCTGACGGTGACGTCGGAGGCGGTGGTGGCGAAGAGCTTGTCGAACGTCGTGTTCATCGTGTCCGTGAACACGAGGGTCCCGGCGGCGAAGGCGACGGAGAGGAGGACGGCGACGGCGGAGAGCGCCATGCGGCCCTTGTGGGCGAGGACGTTGCGCAGCGAGGTCTTGAGGACGGTCACGAGGTCCGCCCTCGCGCGTCGGAGTCGGGGGTCCGGGGGTTCCCCCCGGGAAAGAGGCGCATGCGGTCGAGGACGGCCTCGGCGGTGGGCCGCTCCATCTCGTCCACGATCCGCCCGTCCGCGAGGTAGAGGACGCGGTCGGCGTAGGAGGCGGCGACCGGGTCGTGGGTGACCATGACGATCGTCTGCCCCAGCTCGTCCACCGAGGTGCGCAGGAAGCCCAGGACCTCCGCGCCGGCCCGCGAGTCGAGGTTGCCGGTCGGCTCGTCCCCGAAGATGATCTCGGGCCGGGCGGCGAGCGCGCGGGCCACGGCCACGCGCTGCTGCTGCCCGCCGGAGAGCTGGTTCGGCCGGTGCTTCAGCCGGTCGGACAGGCCGACGGTGTCCACGACCCGGCGCAGCCAGTCGGCGTCCGGCCTGCGGCCGGCGATGTCCATCGGGAGCGTGATGTTCTCGATCGCGCTCAGGGTCGGCAGCAGGTTGAACGCCTGGAAGACGAAGCCGATCCGGTCCCGGCGGAGCTGGGTGAGCTTCTTGTCCTTGAGGCCGGTGATCTCGGTCTCGTCCAGGAAGATCTGCCCGCTGGTCACCGTGTCGAGCCCGGCGAGGCAGTGCATCAGGGTGGACTTGCCGGAGCCCGAGGGCCCCATGATCGCGGTGAACCGCCCTCGGGCGATGTCGACGTCGACGGAGTCGAGCGCGACGACCCGGGTCTCCCCCGTGCCGTACGCCTTGACGACCTGACGCGCCCGCGCGGCGACGGCCGTACTCCCTCCCTTGCCCCCGTGCCGGGGGGTGGTCACAGCCGTGGTCACGTTTCTCTCCTCGGGGAGGCGGTGGGTTTGTAAGTTCAACTTAAGGAACGGGGAAGGGACTTCTCCTCCTCCACCGGTACGAACGGCCCCTGGCCCTTATGGGGGAGGAACCCCTAGGGGCTTCTCCACCCGCAGGGCGAGTGGCACGCTGTCCCGCGAGCATTTAGGTGTACGAAGAAAGGAAATCCGCCGTGTCCGAGCCCTCCACGTCACCGGCCGGAACGCCCCCCGCGGCGTCCGCCGGACCGGCCGCGGCGCCCGGCCGCGCGGAACGCCGGGGACCCGTCGTCGCCGCCCTCATGCTCGGGATGGGGCTCGCCGCCGTCGACGGCACGATCGTCTCCACCGCCGTCCCCCAGATCGTCGGGGACCTCGGCGGACTCGCCGTCTTCTCCTGGCTGTTCTCCGGCTACCTGCTCGCCGTCACCGTCACCCTGCCGGTGTACGGGAAGCTCAGCGACACCTTCGGCCGCAAACCGGTCCTCGTCGCCGGCGTCGTCCTCTTCCTGATCGGCTCCCTGCTGTGCGCGACCGCCTGGAGCATGGCGTCCCTCATCGCCTTCCGGGTCGTCCAGGGCCTCGGCGGCGGCGCCCTCCAGGGCACGATCCAGACGATCGCCGCCGACCTGTACCCGCTGGAGGAGCGCCCGAAGATCCAGGCCAGGCTCTCCTCCGTCTGGGCCGCCTCCTCGGTCGCGGGCCCGGCCGCCGGCGGCCTCCTCGCGGGCTACGCCGACTGGCGCTGGATCTTCCTGATCAACCTGCCCGTCGGCCTGGTCGCCCTGTGGCTGATCCACCGGCACCTGGTGGAACCGGCCCGCACCGCGCCCCGCGCGCGCGTACGGATCGACTGGGCCGGCGCCCTCTGCGTCTTCGCGACCGGCGCCCTGCTCCTCACCGCCCTCGTCCAGGGCGGCGTCGCCTGGCCCTGGCTCTCGGCACCGTCCCTCGCCCTCCTCGGCGGCGCGGTCGCCCTCGGCGCCGTGACCGTCCTCGTGGAACGGCGCGCGGCCGAGCCGATCATCCCCGGCTGGGTCTGGCGCCGCCGCACGATCGCCGCCGTCAACCTGGCCCTGGGCGCCCTCGGCCTGCTCATGGTCGCCCCGACCGTCTTCCTGCCCACGTACGCCCAGACCGTCCTGGGCCTGGGACCGATCGCGGCCGGGTTCGTCCTGTCGGTGATGACCCTGAGCTGGCCCGTCAGCGCGGCGCTCTCGAACCGGGTCTACACCCGCATCGGCTTCCGGCTCACCGCGGTCCTCGGCATCTCCGGCGCGCTCCTCGTCCTGCTCGCCTTCCCCCTGCTGCCGTTCCCCGGGGAACCCTGGCAGCCCGCGCTGCTCATGCTGCTCCTCGGCGCCGCCCTCGGCCTCTTCCAGCTGCCGCTGATCGTCGGCGTCCAGTCGACCGTCCCCTACGGGGAACGGGGCACGACCACCGCGTCCGTCCTCTTCTGCCGCCAGGTCGGCCAGAGCGTCGGCGCGGCCGTCTTCGGCGCGGTCGCCAACGGCGTCCTCGCCGCCCGCCTCGGCCGCGACGGCGACCTGGACGCGCTGACCCGCGCCCTGGACTCCCCCGGGTCCCTGCCGGCCGCGACGGCGGACACGATGCGGCGCGCGGTCGACGCGGCGGTGGACTACGTCCACCTGGGCGCGGCGGCCGCGGCCGCCCTCGCCCTCCTGGTCCTGCTCACCCTCGCGCCCCGCCGCTTCCCGGTGCTGAAGGAGGCGGCGGGGCACGAGGAGTGAGCGCGTACGCGCGCGTACAGGCGAGGGCTGTACTACTCCGCCGAGGCAAGCCCGACGAACCCGGCCCACGCGTCGCGCGAGACCCGGAGGGCCGGCCGGGCCACGTCCTTGGAGTCACGGACGTGCACGGCTCCCGCGCCGGCGGCGACCTCGACGCACTGGCCGCCGTCGCCACCGCTGTAGCTGCTCTTGAACCAGGCGAGGGATTCCGTGGTGTTCATAGCTCTCCCAGCAACTTCTCGATGAACTCAAGCGACTCTCGAGGGGCGAGAGCCTGTGAGCGGATGACCCCATAACGCACGGCGGCTACGGTAGCGTTCTCCGGTTCGTTCACCAGCGTCATCTGGTGCGTCGCCTCGAAGTAGAGGAACTGCTTGCCGTCCTTCCGCGTGGCGATCGTGAAAGGACCGCCCATGCCGGCGTTCTCCTCGCATTCGAGCGGCATGACCTGAATGTCGATGTGCGGCTGTTGCCCGATCAGGAGCAGGTGTTCGAGCTGTCCGCGCAGGACCTGTTTGCCGCCGTACCGCTGCCGCAGCACCGTCTCGTCCAGGACGAAGCTGCTGAGCGGTTCGGGACGCCGACCGAAAACGGCGCTCTGGCGAGCCAGCCGGGACGTCACCCGCCGCTCCACGGTCTCCGAATCCAAGAGGGGACGGCGCATCGCGAACAACGCCCGCATGTACTCCTCGGTCTGCAGCAGACCGCTGACCAGGAACTTGTCGTAATGGAGGAGTTCGATCGCCGTCTTCTCCAGCTCTACCAAGCCCTGGAAGCCTGCCGGATACTGGGCTTTCTCCAACTGCCCCTTCCACACCGAGAGCAGTCCGTCGGCACTCAAGGCGTCATCCGTCTGTTCGACCGTGCGCGATGACGGAATCCTCCGACCCTGTTCGAATGAAGCGATGGTCGAGGCCGAATAACCGAGCCGCCTGCCCAGCTCCTCCCGCTCCAGTCCCGCCCTCGTCCGCAGCGTCTTCAGGGTCTTCCCGAATGCCACCGCGATGCCTTGGCCGGCCCCTGGAAGCGGCGCCGCGCCCGCCCGTTCAGACTGTTCCTCCAACATCCCACCCGCCTCTCACCACTGCCTCGTACCAGTGCCGTTACCGCCACGTACAAGCAAGCGGCGTCGGTGCGTCACCACTGGTCACGCTACGCCACCGGGGGGATCTTGGCAGGCATGACGAGCAACAACGGCAACTCCACGGTCACCACTCAACTCATGGCCGCGTCCCCATACTTGAACAACAGGACTTTCGGCCTGCGTTTCACCTCGACCGCCCGGGGCGCCCGGCTCGCCCGTCGGCTGGTCGCCGTCCGGCTGGACGAGTGGGGCGTCCCCTACGGGACCGGGGCGCACGAGACCGTCGTCCTGGTCGCCGCCGAGCTGACGGCGAACGCGGTGCGGCACGGGCACGTGCCGGGGCGGGACTTCCACCTGCTGCTGCGGGTCGCGGAGCGTCCCCGGCCCGTCGCACGGATCGAGGTGAGCGACACCCGCGCCGAGCGCGTGCCGCCCCGGCCCGGACGGCTCCCCGGCCCCGGTCCGGAACTCGCGGACGGGGGCCGGGGGCTGCTGCTCGTCGACGGACTCGCCGACCGCTGGGGCTGGTGCCCACGACTCGGAGCACCGGGGAAGACGGTGTGGGCGGAGTGCGTCCTCGGCTGAGGAGCCCGAGCCGGAAGACGGCGTTGCGGGAACGTGCACGGACGGCCCGTCGCTCGTACGGGTGACCACGGCCGACCAGCACGGTGATTCCCCGGCCGGCGCACCAGGCTGGGTCCGAGCCGAAGGAGACGACCGATGCCCAAGCCTCCGTCATGCCCGCAGTGCCCCGACAGGCCGATGCTCTGGAAAGACACCACCTGCATGCGTCCGGACGTCCCGGACTCCTGGAGCTGGCGCTGCACCGGCTGCCGAACGAACTGGAGACCCACCCAGGCCCAGGTGGAGGAGTACCCCTATGGGACACCAGCAGGATCAGCGCATCTCCTGCGGACGACAGCTCCCTGATCCCCTTCCGGGGAACCCCGGCAACACGAAGACCTGCTCGGGCCAGAAGAGCGTCATCTACGAATACGACGACAACGGCCAGTGCGTCCGGCAGACCGCGTGGCCGTGCAACTCCTGCGGCAACAGCTGACCGGGGGCCGCCGGTCGTACACGTCCCCGCCCGGACGGCCCCCGGTCCGGGCCCTGAGGGGCCCGGGTCAGAAGACGCTGTTGTAGGACACGTCCTGCGTCAGGGACACCGGCACCCCGCTCTTGAAGGGGGCCGACCAGCTGCCAGTGCCCGCGTAGAAGGTCTCGGCGCCGTTCGAGGCGATCAGGTCGGCGTACCCGTCGCCGTTGGCGTCGCCGACGGCGGTGAGTCCGGTGAAGGAGCCCCACCCGCCGCCCACCCTGGTACGGGCGGCGAAGGTGCCGTCGCCCTTGCCGAGGTAGAGCCAGAGCACACCCGCCTTGTCCCGGGCGAGGAGGTCGCCGGCCGGGCCTCCGGCGAGGTTGCCGGTGGCGGCCAGCTCGTTGTAGATCCCCCAGCCGACGCCGATCTTCCTGCGCGCCTCGAAGGGGGCGGTGGACGAGCCCGTGCCCTTGTAGAGGTACAGGTCGCCCGCCTTGTCGGTGGCGACCAGGTCCGGCCGGCCGTCGCCGGTCAGGTCGCTGCCGCCCGCCAGCCGGTCGTACGCCTGCCAGCCGACGCCGACCTTCGTACGGGCCGCGAGCGGATTGTCCCGGTCGCCGGTGCCCTGGTAGAGCCAGAGGACGCCGTCGCGGTCCCGGGCGACGGCATCGGGTGCGGCCGAGCCCGCGATGTTCCCGGTGGCTTCGATCCGGTCGTAGACGCCCCAGCCGACGCCGGCCCGTGTGCCACCGGCCTCCGCGGGGGAACCGCCCGGAGTGGTGGGCCGCGTGCCGAAGCGCCACAGCGCGCCGCCGGTGTCCCGGACGAAGAGGTCGGCCGTGCCGTCGTCGTCGTAGTCGTGCGGGGCGGCGGGGCGGGTCACGGTGAACCGGCCGGTGGCGACCAGGTCGGGGCCGATGCCCTCGTCCGGGCGGGCGGTGAGCTTCCACTCGTACGCGCCGTTGCGGGCGGGACGGTCCCAGCCCGGGCTCTCCAGGTCCTTGCCGTCCCAGTGCCAGGTGATCCGGCGCGGCATGCCGTCGACGCCGTACGGGACGGACCACCCGTCGTACACGGTCGCCCCGCTGCGGACATGGGTCAGTGTCAGCCACACCTTGCTGTCCGCCCGGGACAGGTCCCAGGCGAAGTCGACCCCTCGCGCGACCTGTTCGCCGGTGAGCGTCTTCGGGGTGGCGGAACCGGTGAGGGCCACGATGGTCGACTGCCCGGTGGACGCGACCGGTTCGACGTCCGGGCGTCCGCCGTCGGCCCGGGGCGAGACCCGGTAGAGGCCCTCCCCGTGCTCGGGGGTGCCGCCGCGCACCAGGAGGCTGCCGCCGGGACCGGGGACGGCGGAGGAGAACGCGGTGAGGAGGACGGCCTCCTCACCCGTCGCGACGGACCGGACGGTGAACGGCCGCTTCGTCGGGTTGTTCCCGCCGTCGACGTAGGTGGACGCCTCGATGGGGACCTTCTGCCCGGACGCCACCCAGCCGCCGACCAGGTACACCGGGTCGGTCAGGTCGGCGTCCGCCGGGAACCACCGCTCGCCGGACTCGCCGCGCCGGTGGGCGACGATCCCGTGGACGGACTCGCTCCCCACCATCCGCGCCTCACGCCAGGCCACGTGCGTGGCCGAGACGGCTCCCGGCCGGGCCCACTGGTCCTGGCTCTGCGTGTACGTGGCCGTGGCCCCCGTCGCCGGGTCGACGAGGACCTTGGCGTTCAGCCCCACCTGGTCGAACTGGCACTCGTAGAGCACGGAAACGCCGTCGGTCCAGCCCTCCTCGCCCTCGTAGCACTCGAATCCGGGCGCTCCAGTCAGATGCCTGGGCTTCGGCGCACCGCCGTCGAGCGTGGCGGCGTACTGCTTGATGGTTTTATCCACCTCGTAGCGCCCGAGAAGCAGGGTGTCGCCGGCCAGGACCTCGAAGAAGTAGCCGCCGCCGAGCGCGTCGAGGTTCACCTCCTGCGGGGCCGGCGGGGCCGTGGCGGGCTTCGACAGGTCGTAGACCCGCAGCACCCGGCCCGCGACCGGGGCGGACCGGTCGACGGTGACGACGAGGTCCGAAGTACCGCCGGCGGAGGCATCGGTGGCCCCGGGCAGCACGACCGAAGAACCGTCCGCGTACCACGTCCAGCGGAACTCGGGCGTGCTGCCGCGCTTCTTCGACAGGAAGCCGCCGGGGCCCGCGCCGACGACGTCCGCGCCGCGCGGGAACGGCACGGTGGTGGTCTGCCGCGGGTCCTCCTGCGCGGCGGCCGGCGCGGCGGCCGCGGCCGGGAGCGCGGTGAGCGTGCCGCCGGTGGCGGCGAGGACGACGGCGACGGTCACGGCTGCGAGACGGCGGCCGCTCATGCGTTCGTTGTTCAAGTGGGCGTTCCCTCCCCTGGGAGACGGGAGGCTACCGGAAGCGCGGCGGTGACCGGTGCGCACCGGTCACCGCCGCGCTTCCCGCCCGTCCTGCGCCTCCTGGGAGGGGACGGGGAGCCGGCCCCCGGGGTCAGCCCTTCCCGTCGGCGCGGGAGCCGCCGTCCTGGGCCTGCTCGGCCTGCTTGGTCCCGTCCGGACCGGGCTCCGCCGCCGGCTCCGGGGCCGACGGCTTCCCCGTCAGCGCCGCCAGCGAGTTGCGGATGTGCTCCATGTGGGAGTGGATCTCGTCCCGCGCCTCCTCGTGCTCCCGCAGGACCCGTTCCGTGGCGCGTTCGATCCGCTCGGCCGCCAGACGGGCCTCGGTGAGCAGCTCCGCCGCCTTCGCCTCCGCGTCCTCCTGGCCGTGCCTGGCCTCCTCCTCGGTCTTCGCCAGGAACCTCCGCGCCTCCGCGAGCCCGCCCTCCGCGCGGGCGAACATCGCCTCGTGCCGCGCCTCCTGCGCGGCCGCACGCGCCTGCTCCTCGTGCTCGGTCTGCTCCCGCAGCTTCTTCTGCCCGGCCCGCTGCTCCGCCAGGAGTTCCGCCGCGCGCCGCTCGGTCTCCTCGAACGCCTCCCGCGCCGCCTCCCGCAGCTCCTCGGCCTCCCGGCGCGCCTCCGCCGCCAGCTTCCCCGCCCGCTCGCGGGCCGACTCCAGGACCGCGCGGGCCCGCGTGTCCGCCGCCTCCCGCACGCCCTCCGCGTACGCCCGCGCCGATTCCGTCGTCTCCCGGGCGGCCGTGTCGGCCGCCTCCGCGAGGGCCTGCGCGTCGGCCTCGGCGGCGCGGACGAGCCTCTCGTCCTCCTGCTCCGCGAGCTCCAGGATCTTCCGCGCCGCCTCGCCCAGCGACTCGTACCGCTGCGGCGGCAGCGCCTCGGCGGTCTCGCGGAGCCGGACGAGCTCCGCCTCCCGTTCCTCCACGAGGGCGGCGAGCCGTTCCACCCGCTCCAGGGCGGCGTCGCGTTCCCCGGAGAGCACGGCGAAGAAGCGGTCGACCTGCTCGGGGCGGTACCCCCGCCCTCGTCCGACAGCGAAACTCATCCCTGATGTCCCTTCCCTGTGGCCCGAACGTCCAGGATGCTTCATAAGAACGGACAAAAGGCACCCAACGTGCACGCACGTCGAGCGCCTTTCATCACATCCTGTTCAATTTCCGTCAGGACGGCCCTACAGCAACCCGTCCCACATCTGCTCCAGCAGGACCGACCACCAGTTCTCCGGCGACGCCAGCGCCGCCGGGTCCAGCATCGCCAGCTGCGCCTGGAAGTCGACCGTCCAACGGCCCGCCTGCTCCGGATTGAGCCCGAACCGCAGCCGCCACATCCGCCCGAGCAGCGCCATCGACCGCGTGAACTCCGGAAGCCCCGTGTTCACGAACTGCGGCGGCACCGACTGCCCGCCCGGACCGGCCTCCACCGGCACCGCCACGATGTGCGCGGTCCCGTACTGGACGCACAGCGCCCGCCCGAAGTCCGAACCGAGCACCAGGTACGAACTCGCGTCCGGCGCCGCCGGCACCTGCCGCTGCGCCGCCAGCTCGGCCAGCGTCGGCACCACCGGCACCGCGGGCTGCGCCCAGAAGAACGGACCGAAGTCCGCCGGGAGCCCCGCCCACACCAGCGTGCGCGCCACCAGCTCCGGCACGCCCTGCCGGGACACCGCCCGCTGGTCGAACCGGAGGATGCCCGGACCGAACGCCCCGGCCAGCTCCTGCGCGACCGCCTCCGGCGGCACCGGCGGCAACGGCTGCACCGGCGGCAGCGGCGCCCGCACCGGAGCGGGCCGCGCCGGACCGTCCGCGACCTGGTGCAGCTCGCCCTGATGGGTCAGGAGCTGCCGCATGCCCTGCTGCCGGCCCGCGTGATCACGCCCGTACGGGGCGATGCTCGTGATCCGCGCCTGCGGCCACGTCTCCCGGATCATCCGCGCGCAGTAGCCGCCCGGCAGCTCGCAGGACTCCAGCTCCGTGTGCAGCTCCAGGACCTGCTGCGGCGGCACGTTCATCGCGCGCAGCTCGTGCAGGATCTGCCACTCCGGGTGCGGGGTGCCCGGCGCCGAACGCCGGATGATCTGCGCCTCGGAACCGTCGGGCGCCCGGTAGCGCAGCACCGCCTGGTAGCCGGGGCCGACCGTCGGCTGCCCGGACGGCTGCTGCGGATACCCGTACGCGGGAGGCACCGGCCCCGGCCCCGGTGCGGGCGGGGGCGTGTGCCCGCCCACCGGCGGCGCCGGGGCGGGCGGGGGCGGCGGACCGGCCGGACCGGACGGGCCGGGGTGCGCCAGCATCGTCGCCGCCTGCGCGATGCCGCCCGGAGGCGTACCGGGCACGCCCGGCGGCGGGGGCGGGGGCGGCGGGGCCCCCGGGCCGGACGGGCCCGGGTGCGCCAGCATCGTCGCCGCGTGGTGCACGGGCTGCGGCGGCGTCACGGGACCCGGCGGGGCGGGCGCGGGCGGCGGGCCGGGCGGCTGGGGCGCGTCGGGACCGAGCTGGGGCACCAGCCGCGTCGGGACGTACGCGCCGGCACCCGAAGCCGGACCCGCCGGACCCGGCGTGCCCGGGATGCCCGGCGGGGGCGGCGGGACGCCCGGACCGCGACCGCTCTCCGGAGGCAGCGGGGCCTTGCCCGTCACGGCGTCCGCGATGTCCTCGGCTCCCGGCGACCGGGGCGCGGGCGGAGGCGGAAGCGGCGGGACGCCCGGAACGGGCGGGGACGGCGCGAAGGAGGAGGCGGGCGGGGACGACAGCGAGTGGTCCGGCACCGGCGGCGCGGCCGGGTCGAGCCGGGGCGCGATGGCGGTCGGGGGCAGCGCGCTGCCCCCCTTCATCAGGGCCGTCGGCGCGTCGGCGCCCACCGACGGCGGCGGGGCGTCCTCGTCGTCCGCACCCGACAACGGCGGCGCGAAGACGGTAGCGGGCAGCGGCACCGCCCCGTCCACGCCACCGGAACTCGCGTTCGCGTCGGCCCACGGACTGTCGGCGGACGCGGGCGGGGGCGGCGGGACGGAGAACGCCGGCGGCGGCACGGGCGCCTCCGCCGGAACCCCGTCCATCGCGGTCGGCTCGTACCCGTCCTCATCGGAAGCAGAAGCAGAAGGGGAAGGGGAAGGGGAAGGGGAAGCAGCACCGGACGCGGGAGCGGACACGGCCCCCGGCACGCCCCCGGGCACCCCCGCCCCGTCCGAAGCCCCCGTCGCGTCGGAGGAAGCGAAGGACCCAGAAGAAGCAGAAGACGCCGAGGACGCCACCGGCTCCACCGCGTCCGACACGTCGTCCACCGCCCCCGACGCGCTCGCGCTCTCCTGCGACGCGTGCGACTCCTCCCTCGGCAGCCCGATCTTGTCCGCCGCGTCCTGCAGCCACTCCGGCGGAGTCAGCAGGAACGACGTCTGGTTCAGATCGATCCGGGCCGCGGGCACCGCCGCCTGGGCCGGCACCTCGTCCGCCGACCCGTACTCCTCCTCGTACCGCCGGATCACCTCACCCACCGGCAGCCCCGGCCACAACGTCGCCTCACCGCTGTCCCGCGCGATCACGAGCCGCTGGCGCCCGCCGTCCGACGTCGGACCGCCCTCGCGGTCCTCCGCCCACACCACGAACCCCAGCCCGAACTCCCGCACCCGCACCTCACGGTGCTGATAGCCCGGCAGATCGCCGTTGATCCACTCCTCGGCGCGCTCCTGCGCCTGTGCGAACGTCACCACAGCCAGCTCACTCCCCCACCGGGACCACGGGCACGGCGCGCGCGAAGCCGCCGTCCACCATCAGGTTCGCCACCGTCTCCAGCTCCGGCGGATTGCCCACGAGCCGCTGGAGGAACGCGTCGAAGTCCGCGCCACAGGGCAGCAGCAACCGCGCCACCCGCTCGTTCACCGTCCAGCCGGCCGCCACCTCACCGGCGTCCCGCGCGTCGTCGTACGCGCAGAACCACACCGAACCCACCGCGTCACCCCGCACCTTCAGGGCGATCAGACCGCCCTGCACGAACGCCACGCCCAGGTAGTCCTTCGTCAGGTGGTCACGGAGGCACTTGTTCACGTAGACGAGATCGTTGACCCCGGCCTCCTCCCGCACCGTGAAGAACGGCTGGTCCACCAGGAGCCCCAGCTCCGCGTCGAGCGCCACCCCCACCGGAGCACACCCGCCCGCCGCCTTCAGGAACGAGCGGTACGCCCCCGGAAGCCGGAAGCCCAGGTCCTCCTCGACCCCCTGGAGCTGCTGCTCCGACACCGCCACGTGCCCCTTCGGCAGCCCGAAGTGCGCCGGCCGCGTCTCCTGGAGCGGACGCGTCCCGCGCTTCCCGTGGTCCACGGCCGCCGTCGCGATCCCGCCGTGGTGCCGCAGCAACGCCTTCACCTCGACCGGCACCAGCTCCATCCGCCGGCCGCCCGCCACGTGGTGCCAGGTCCAGCCGTGCGGCGTCGCCACCGGCGGAATCGTGTCCCACAGCTCATGACCGGTCGCCGCCATCGCCGCGTTCGCCGACACGTAGTCCGTCAGACGCAGCTCGTCGACACCGAAACCCTCCGGCGGATCCGCGATCTCCGCCGCCGCGCGCGCGTACGGCGAGAAATCCGGATACCCGCGCGCGTCCACCCGCACCCCCCGGGGATGCCGGGAAGCACGGACCGGGTCCGGGAAGTGCACGACCTGCCCGGCATAGGCCGCGTTCGGTGGCGCGGTGTCCTGCCCGAGCCGACCTGTCGTCATGGCGGTTGCCCCCTGCATGGCGTCGCTGACTGCTGCTATCGACAGCCGGGGCACTGACCACCGCCGACTGATGCCGCACAGCCTATGCGGTGCCACAAGAGCCCGGACCGGCCCGATCCGGCGGTCACCACCCGTCACGGATCCATGACAGGCGCCCCATGATTCCGACACACCGACGACACGTTCGGCCGCCCCAGCTTCCCCATATGGCTCCCTATTTGGCAGGCTGTCCACGCAACTCGGGGGATTGCAGGAGGGGAAGACCAGCACCATGCGCACAGCGACCACGCCCACACAGGGTGACCCACGCCTCAACTGGAGCAGCAGCGCGGAAGCCACCCGCGCGCCCTCGCTGCTCCACCGCCGCGACGGAATCCTCCCCACCGTCGGAGCGGCACTCTCCGTACGCGGGGAGACACTCACCGGCACCGCGAGCCGCGGCGACCGGCCCCCCGTACTGCACCCCCTCGTCCAGGACTTCCTGGACACCCTCACCGCCGGCCAGCGAGAACGGTTCACCGGACGCTGCCCCGAGGCCATCCTGCTCTCCCGGCACCTCACCGCCGTCGACGGCGGACGCTCCAAGCGCGGCCGCCGCAAACCGCTCACCAACGGCGAGGCCCGCCGCTCCCTCCGCCACGCCAAGCTCACCGCCCGGCACATCCGCGAGGACGGCGACCCCCTGCACGGGAGCTACGCCCCGCCCTGCCGCTCCTGCACGGCGATGCTCGCCCACTTCGGCGTCCGCGCCGTCGACCCCACCACGCCTGTCGAGAACGGCTGACCGCACCCCCATGCCCGACCACCTCAGCACCACCCGCTTCCCGGTCAACGTCGACGCCGCACTCCGCGAGGCCGGCTGGCAGCCCGGCCGCTGGGACATCAAACGCGCCGAAGAGTGGGCCGACGCCCTGCGTGCCCACGTCTCCCCCACCGGGCACCGCCACCACGTCTTCCCCGCCGCCGTCGAGGCGTGGGCCGAGTTCGGCGGCCTGCGGATCACCGCCCCCGGCCACGGCCGGCAGATAGCGCCCGCCGCCGTGCGCTTCGACCCGCTCGCCGGCCTCCACCTCTCCCGCACCCTCGCCGACCTCGGCCGCGCCCTGGAGACGGAACTCGCCCCCCTCGGCGAGGAGGGCGACCACCAGGCCGTCCTGGCGATGGACGCGGAGGGCCGCGTCTACAGCCTCGACCACGCGGGCGACTGGTACCTCGGCAAGGACATCGACGCGGCCCTGTCGACGCTGGTCACGGGGGCGCGGCCGACCCGCCTGACGGCGGGCTGACGGGGGCGCGGCCTCGCGGGGCGTGACCTCGCGGAGTACGGAGCCGTACGGCAGACGGGGTCGCGCGGGGAGCGGAGCCGCACAGGGAGCGAAGTCGCACGGGAGCGGAATCGCGCAGGGAGCGCATCCGCACCGGGGCCGCGCCGGAAGGGCGAGCCGCACCGGCAAGGACTACGAGGCGGCCGCGCCGCCGCCGGAAGCGGCCGGCAGGACCGCCGACACCTTGAAGCCCCCCGCGTCCGTCGGCCCCGACACGAACACCCCGCCCAGCCGGGACACCCGCTCCCGCATCCCCACGAGCCCGTTCCCCCCGCTCGGCAGCCGCACGTCGGCGCCCCCCGCGTCCGACGGACACGGACCGTTCTCCACCTGCATCGCGACCTCCGCCTCCCGGTGGGCCAGACGCACCACGACCCCGGCACCCGCCGCGTGCTTGTGGACGTTGGTCAGCGCCTCCTGCACCACCCGGTACGCCGTCCGCTCCACCTCCGGCGGATACCCGCGCACCTCCCCCGTCACCACGAACTCCACGGCCGTCCCCGCGAGCCGCGACTGCTCGCACAGCGCGTCCAGCGCGTCCAGGCGCGGCCCGTCCTCCGCCGCGGCCTCCGCCGCCGCCGCGGCGGCCCGCCCGACCGCCGCCAGCGGCACCGCCGCCGGACCGGCCGGAACGGCCCCCTCCCTCAGCACGCCCAGCATCTCCCGCAGCTCCGTCAGCGCCTGCCGGCCCATGTCACCGACGAGCGCCGCGTTCCTCACCGCCTTCTGCGGGTCCTTCAGCGCCACCGCCTGGAGCGCCGCCGCGTGCACCACCATCAGCGACACCCGGTGCGCCACCACGTCGTGCATCTCGCGGGCGATCCGCGTCCGCTCCTCCTGCCGCGCCCACTGGGCCCGCTCCTCGGCCCGGTCGGCGAGCAGCGACAACTCCTGCTCCAGACTGTCGGCCCGCTCCCGCAGGCTCTCCATGAGCCGGCGCCGCGCCCCTATGTAGAGGCCGAGGAGGAGCGGAGGCGCGTTGAGCCCGAGGGTCACCAGGAGCGCCGTGACCGGCACGTACCAGCCGGCCGGATCGAAGTCCCCCTGCTCGGCGCCGGCCCCGGCGATGTCCTGCCGCAGCCCGGTCACCGTCACGACGAACACGGCCGTCGTGGACATCCCGGCCAGGAGGGCGGTGACCCGGCGCGGCACGTCGGAGGCGGCGAGCGTGTACAGCCCGACGATCCCCATCAGGAAGCCCATCTCGGCGGGCGCGACGGCGACCGAGACGAGGACGACGGCGACGGGCCTGCGCCGGCGCACGACCAGCACGGAGCCGACGAGCAGCCCGAAGACCACCCCGAGGGGCACGGGCGTCCCCGCCTTCTCCGCGAACCCGACCCCCTCGAGCCCGCACTCCAGCGCGGACACCACGGCGAGTCCGACGTCCAGGACGGCGCCGCGCCGTCTCTCCCACCACCTGCTCCCGACGCCCGTGGCGTCCCGTTCTGCCCCCGTTGCGGTCATGCCCACCACCCTACGGGCGGCCTCCGCCCCGACACGCCCCACGTCAACGCCGTGAACACCAGTCCCTCGAACTGTTGAATCGGCAGGGTTTTCGACCTGGACGTCCGCATTCCGGACGACGGTGTTCGCATGACATCCGCCACGAGCAAGTACGCGGACTTCGAGAACCTGCGTGAGCAGGCGACCGCCCTCCGCCGCGAAGGCCTCAGCCGCCGCCAGATCCGGGACCGCCTCCACGTCGACAACAACGACATCCTCAACCGCCTCCTCGAAGGCGAGCCCCCGCCGGAGTGGACCAGGCGCCCGAACGCCAAGGACGACCTCCGCGCCCGCGCCCGGGAGCTGCGCCTGGAGGGCTGGACGTACGACCGGATCCAGGTCGAACCGGGCTGCTCGAAGAGCTCGATCTCGCTGTGGGTCCGGGACCTGCCGAAGCCGGAACGGAAGCGGACCCCGGAGGAGGCGTCCGAGATCGCCCGGCGGGGGTGGGCGGCGACCCTGCGGCGGCGCGAGGAGGAACGGGAGGCCGCCAAGCGCACGGCCGCCGAGGAGATCGGAGCCCTGTCGGAGCGCGAGCTCTTCCTGCTGGGCGTGGGGCTCTACTGGGCGGAAGGCGCGAAGGACAAGCCGTACGCCCGCCGGGAACGCGTGGTGTTCGTGAACAGCGACCCCGGCATGATCCGGGTCTTCATCGCCTGGCTCGACCTCCTCGGGGTCGAACCCGAGCGCCGCAGGCACTACGTGATGATCCACGAGACCGCGGACGCGACCGGGGCCGAGCGGTATTGGGGTGCGCTCATCGGCGTCGACCCGTCGACCTTCAACAAGGCGACCATCAAGCGCCACAATCCCCGGACCAACCGGAAGAACGTAGACATCGGCTATCACGGCTGCCTCGTGGTCCGGATCCTGGACGGTGCGGACTTGTACCGCCGCGTCGAAGGGTGGTGGAAGGGAATCGTGGCCGAAGCAAAGACGCCTCTCCGGTATGGTCTGACGCACCGGTCCCCCGTGGTGTAACCCGGCAGCACACCAAGTTTTGGTCTTGGCAGGTCAAGGTTCGAATCCTTGCGGGGGAGCAGCAGTAGACAAGACCTCTGTTCGGGTCCTGACCTCCACGGTCAGGACCCGCACTCATGTCCGCCCCCCGACCCCCCGGTATCCTTCGTGCGTCCACCACCCAAAGCCGAAGGGCAATCCCTTGAGCGCCAATCGCCCGGCAGCCGTCGTCGTCCTCGCAGCGGGTGAGGGCACCCGCATGAAGTCGAAGACCCCCAAGGTCCTGCACGAGATCGCCGGGCGTTCGCTCGTCGGGCATGTCGTGTCCGCAGCCCGCGAGTTGGAGCCCGAGCACCTCGTCGTGGTCGTCGGGCACGCCCGGGAGCTGGTGCGGGGTCACCTGGAGGAGCACTACGCCGGGACCCGGACCGCCGTCCAGGAGGAGCAGAAGGGCACCGGGCACGCGGTGCGGACGGCCCTGGAGGAGCTGGGCGAGGCGCCCGGGGGAACCGTCGTGGTCGTCTGCGGCGACACCCCCCTGCTGTCCGGGGAGACCCTGCGCGCCCTGGTGGACGCCCACGCGGCCGACGGGAACGCCGTCACCGTGCTGAGCGCCGAGGTGCCGGACTCCACCGGTTACGGGCGGATCGTGCGGGACGCCTCGGGAGCGGTGACCGAGATCGTCGAGCACAAGGACGCCTCCGAGGCGCAGCGCGCGATCAGGGAGATCAACTCGGGCGTCTTCGCGTTCGACGGGAAGCTGCTCGCCGAGGCGCTGGGCCGGGTGCGGACCGACAACAGCCAGGGCGAGGAGTACCTCACCGACGTGCTGTCGATCCTGCGCGAGGCCGGGCACCGGGTCGGCGCCTCGGTGGCCGCCGACCACCGCGAGATCCTGGGCATCAACAACCGGGTGCAGCTCGCGGAGGCCCGTGGCCTGCTGAACCGCCGGCTCCTGGAGCGGGCCATGCTGGCGGGCGTGACGGTGGTGGACCCCGCGTCGGTGTTCGTGGACGTGACGGTGACGTTCGAGCCGGACGCGGTGGTGCTGCCCGGTACGCAGCTGCTGGGCGCCACCCACGTGGGCGAGGACGCGGTGGTGGGTCCGAACACGCGCCTGAAGGACACCCGGGTCGGCCGGGGCGCCCGGGTGGACAACACGGTGGCGGATTCGGCCACGGTCGGGGACGGCGCCTCGGTGGGTCCGTACGCGTACCTGCGTCCGGGCACGAACCTGGGCGCGAAGGCCAAGGCGGGTACGTACGTCGAGATGAAGAACGCGACGATCGGGGAGGGCACGAAGGTCCCCCACCTGTCGTACGTGGGGGACGCGACGATCGGCGAGTACTCGAACATCGGTGCGGCCAGTGTCTTCGTGAACTACGACGGCGAGGCCAAGCACCACACGACGATCGGGTCCCACTGCAAGACCGGATCGGACAACATGTTTGTGGCTCCGGTCACGATCGGGGACGGCGCCTACACCGCCGCCGGGTCCGTGATCACCAAGGACGTGCCGTCCGGCGCCCTGGCCGTGGCCCGCGGCCAGCAGCGGAATATCGAGGGCTGGGTGGCCCGGAAGCGTCCCGGGAGCGCCGCCGCGCAGGCCGCCCAGGCCGCCTCGGAGGGGTCCGCCGGCGAAAGCTGACCGGAAACGAGTGCGTCGAACTCGGCGTACCGTGATACGTGCACACAAATTCGGCTGGTTCGCTCACGCGCCCGGAAGCGCGGGGACCGCGGCCAGAGAACACGTCTGAGGAGACAGTGCTGTGACCGGGATCAAGACGACCGGCGAGAAGAAGCTGATGCTCTTCTCCGGCCGCGCCCACCCCGAACTGGCCGAGGAGGTCGCGCACCAGCTGGGTGTCGGCCTCGTTCCCACCAAGGCGTTCGACTTCGCCAACGGTGAGATCTACGTCCGCTTCCAGGAGTCGGCGCGCGGCGCGGACTGCTTCCTGATCCAGAGCCACACGGCTCCGATCAACAAGTGGATCATGGAGCAGCTGATCATGATCGACGCCCTGAAGCGGGCCTCCGCCCGGAGCATCACCGTGATCATCCCGTCGTACGGGTACGCCCGCCAGGACAAGAAGCACCGGGGTCGCGAGCCGATCTCGGCGCGTCTGGTGGCGGACCTGCTGAAGACGGCGGGGGCGCACCGGATCCTGACGGTGGACCTGCACACGGACCAGATCCAGGGCTTCTTCGACGGCCCGGTGGACCACCTGTCGGCGCTGCCGGTGCTGGCGGACTACGTGGGTGCCAAGGTCGACCGCTCCAAGCTGACGATCGTCTCCCCGGACGCGGGCCGCGTGCGGGTCGCCGACCGCTGGTGCGACCGGCTGGACGCGCCGCTGGCGATCGTGCACAAGCGGCGCGACAAGGACGTCGCGAACCAGGTGACCGTGCACGAGGTCGTCGGTGACGTGAAGGGCCGCGTGTGCGTCCTGGTGGACGACATGGTCGACACGGGCGGCACGATCTGCGCCGCCGCCGACGCGCTCTTCGCGCACGGCGCCGAGGACGTCATCGTGACGGCCACGCACGGCATCCTGTCGGGTCCCGCCGCCGACCGGCTGAAGAACTCGAAGGTGAGCGAGTTCGTGTTCACGGACACGCTGCCGGTGCCGGGCGGTCTGGAGCTGGACAAGATCACGGTGCTCTCGATCGCGCCGACGATCGCGCGCGCGGTGCGCGAGGTCTTCGAGGACGGTTCGGTGACGAGCCTCTTCGAGGAGCACTGAGCCGGAAGCACGTCGCGGAAGGGCCGTCCCCCGGGTGGGGGGCGGCCCTTCCGCACGTCCCGGTCTGATCCATTTGGGCGGTCCGGTGGCGGCGGGTAGACTGCCGGAGTTGCTCGGCGAGGGAGGCCGTACCCGTAGGGGTCATGGCGGTCCGTTATCGACGCGCTCTTCGTAGCAGGCCATCGCCAGTCGTGGCCGGGTGACCTCTTTTCCGTCACCTTCCCACGAGGAGTGCACCATGTCCGAGGTCAAGCTCGCCGCTTCCGTCCGCACCAAGTTCGGCAAGGGCGCGGCCCGCGCGATCCGCCGTGACGGCCAGGTCCCCGCGGTCGTCTACGGCCACGGCTCGGAGTCGGCGCACGTGACCCTTCCGGCCCACGACCTGGCCCTGGCGCTGCGCACGCCGAACGTCCTGCTCTCCCTGGACGTCGAGGGCAAGACCGAGCTGGCGATCCCGAAGGCCGTCCAGCGCGACGCCATCAAGGGCTTCCTGATCCACGTCGACCTGCTGCTCGTGCGCAGCGGCGAGAAGGTCACGGTCGAGATCCCGGTCCAGACCGAGGGTGAGCTCGCCGCCGGCGGCAACCTGCTGGAGCACGTGCTCGGCACCCTGTCCATCGAGGCCGAGGCCACCCACCTCCCCGAGGCCGTCACGGTCTCCGTGGAGGGCCTGGAGGCCGGTGCCTCCATCCTCGCCAAGGACATCGCGCTTCCGAAGGGCTCGACCCTGGTGACCGACGCCGACGCCGTGGTGATCCAGGTCCTGGCCGCGCAGGCCGAGGAGCCGGCCGCCGAGGGCGAGTCCACCGAGGGCGCCGAGGCCTGAGCCACGGGCTCTGCCATGTGACGGGGTGACGGGCCGGACGGTCCGTCACCCCGTTTTCCCTTGCGGGGGTAGGGACCTGTACGGACACGAGGAGACCTGACGCACATGACGGACGACGCCAACGCGCCCTGGCTGATCGCGGGCCTCGGCAACCCGGGGCCGGAGTACGCGGGCAACCGCCACAACATCGGCTTCATGGTCGTGGATCTGCTCGCGGAGCGGATGCGCGGCTCGTTCAAGCGGGCGCAGAAGGCGCAGGCGCAGGTCGTGGAGGGCCGGATGGGTCCGCCCGGTCCTTCGAGCCGCCGGGTGGTGCTGGCGAAGCCGATGTCGTACATGAACCTGTCGGGCGGTCCGGTGACGGCGTTGCGCGACTTCTACAAGGTGCCGGTGGCGCACGTGGTGGCGGTCCACGACGAGCTGGACGTGGACTACGGGGTGCTGCGGCTGAAGCGGGGCGGCGGCGACAACGGGCACAACGGTCTGAAGTCGATGACGAAGGCGATGGGTCCCGAGTACCACCGGGTGCGGTGCGGGATCGGGCGTCCGCCGGGCCGGATGCAGGTGGCGGACTTCGTCCTGAAGGACTTCTCGTCGGCGGAGCGCAAGGATCTGGACTGGTTCGTGGACCGGGCGGCGGACGCGGTGGAGTGTCTGGTGGCGGAGGGTCTGGAGCGGGCGCAGTCGGCGTACAACTCCTAGGGAACACCCGTACGGGGTGCGGCTGTACGATCGCGGGTCATGACGCACGTCCGTAACGCCGCCATGGTCCTGGTCGCCCTGCTCCTCGTCGTCGCGGGCGTGTGGTCCTCGTGGGGCTCCGCCCAGCACGTGCTGTTCGCCAAGGGGCGTGAGCACGGGACGCTGACGGTGGTCTCGTGCGGTGAGGAGAGGTGTGCGGGCCGGTACGTTCCGGGGGACTCCGGTCCGGGGCGCCGGACGCTGACGGTCGGGCGTTCGGTGGCGGCGGAGCCGGGGGAGACGATTCCGGTCGTGGTGAAGCCGGGCACGGACGAGGGCGTGCGGACGGGCTGGGGCGGTGGTCTGCACGCCTGGCTGCCGCTCGGCGGGGCGCTGCTGCTGGCGGCGCCGCTGGTGGGCGGCGGGCTGCGGCTGTCGCGGACGGCGTGGTCGATGGCGGGCCTGGGCGGGGCTCTGCTGGTGGCGGCGTTCTTCGCGCTGTGAGGGGTTCCTCCGGTCGCGGTGGGGGCCTTCCGGCCGCGAGGGGGGTTCCTCCGGTCGCGGTGGGGGCCTTCCGGCCGCGAGGGGGGTTCCTCCGGTCGCGGTGGGGTGTTTCCCGGCCGCTCTGCCCGGATTTCGCCGGTACCTGGCGCAATCGTTATGGGCCTCCGGCTTAAGGCTCACTTAAAGCGACGGATAGGCTGCCCCCGCCACCTCCCACGGCATCATCCTCATCCCACAGATGGACGACCGCACATGCGACGCACCCTCATATCTTCCGGCGCGCTCGTCGCCGCCGTAGCGGGTTCCCTGATCCTCGCGCCGGTGGCTTCGGCGTCGGGCCAGACGTACGACCTCAAGCTGCACCAGAAGACGCCGATCACGGCTGCCTCGTACGAGCAGGGCAAGTGCCCGAGCAGCATCCCGGCCGACAAGGACGGCTGGCACTTCGTCATCCCCGGCAACGGTGTGAACTTCGTCGAGCTGACGGTCCGGTTCGACGACGGCGCCCCGATCACGATCAAGGACTTCGGCCCGCCGAAGGACGACCACGCCTACGTGGCCTCCGAGCGCGGTGCCAAGCTGACCTCCGCGGTCGCCGTGGTCGACGGCAAGGTGAAGCAGGGCTTCTTCAACCTGTCGCACACCTGCGCGGCGAGCGTCGCCCCCACCCCGTCGGACAAGCCGTCCGAGACCACTCCGGGCACCCCGACCGGCACCCCCTCGGTCACCCCGTCGGAGACCACCCCGGGCACCCCCTCCGGCACGCCGTCCGCGACCACCCCGGGCACCCCGACCGAGACCACCCCGGGCACGCCGACCGGCACCCCCTCGGGCACCCCGTCCGCGACCACCCCGGGCACGTCCGCGTCCCCGACCGGGACCCCGGGCGCCTCCGAGACCCCCGGCGGCACCGAGTCGCCCGCCACGACCGCCCCCGCGGGCGGGAACGGCGGCCCGGGCACCCCCGGTGAGGGCGACCTCGCCGAGACCGGCGCCGGCGCCCCGATCGGCATCATCGCCGCCGCGGCCCTGGCCCTCGCGGCCGCCGGCGCGGTCCTGGTGACCCGCCGCCGCAAGGCCCAGCAGCACTGACGCACCCCGTCACGACGGAAGCCCCCGCCGGAGTCCCGGCGGGGGCTTCCCCGTGTGCGGAGGGGGGTCAGCCGGTGTTGCGCAGGCCCGCGGCCACGCCGTTCACCGTGAGGAGCAGGGCCCGCGCGAGCAGCGGGTCCGGGTCCTCGCCGCGCTCGGCGTCCGCGCGCTGGCGGGCGAGGAGGGCGACCTGGAGGTAGGAGATCGGGTCCAGGTAGGCGTCGCGGATGGCGAAGGTCTGCTGGAGGACCGGGTTGGAGTCGAGGAGCTTCTCGCCGCCGGTGATCCTGAGGACCTCGGCGACGGTCAGCTCGTGCTCGGCCCGGATGGTGTCGAAGACGTGCTTGAGGTCGTCCGGGACGAGGGTGTCGACGTAGTGGCGGGCGATCCGCAGGTCCGTCTTCGCGAGCGTCATCTCCACGTTGGAGAGGAAGTTGCGGAAGAAGTGCCAGTGCTCGTACATCTCGGCCAGGACCGAGGCGCCCTCCTGCCCCGTGCCCCCCTCGCGCAGGGCCTTGAGGCCGGAGCCGACGCCGTACCAGCCGGGGACGATCTGGCGGGACTGGGTCCAGCCGAACACCCAGGGGATGGCGCGCAGTCCGTCGAGGCCGGCGCCGGAGTCGGGGCGGCGGGAGGGCCGGGAGCCGAGGTGCAGGTCGGCGAGCTGGTCGACGGGGGTCGCGGCGAAGAAGTACGCGGGCAGGTCGGGGTCCTCGACCAGCCCTCGGTACGCGGTGTGGGCGGCGTCCGAGACGGTGTCCATGGCCGCGTCCCAGCGGGCGAGGGCCTCGTCGGACTGGCGGGGCGCGGTGTGCAGGGCGGACGCCTGGAGGGTGGCGGCGACCGTCAGCTCCAGGTTCTCCCTGGCCAGGGACGGGATCAGGTACTTGTCGGAGATGACCTCGCCCTGCTCGGTCACCTTGATCTCGCCCTCCAGGGTGCCCCAGGGCTGGGCGAGGATCGCGTCGTGCGAGGGGCCGCCGCCGCGGCCGACGGTGCCGCCGCGGCCGTGGAAGAGGCGCAGGCGGACGCCGTAGCGGTGGGCGACGTCGCGCAGGCGGCGCTGGGCGCGGTGGATCTCCCACTGGCTGGTGGTGATGCCGCCGAACTTGGAGGAGTCGGAGTAGCCGAGCATGACCTCCTGGACGTCGCCGCGGAGCGAGACGAGGCGCCGGTAGGAGGGGTCGGCGAGCATCTCGTCGAGGATGACGTCGGCGGCCCTGAGCTCGTCGGTGGTCTCCAGGAGCGGCACGATGCCGATCTTGGCCCAGCCGCCGTGCAGGTCGATCAGTCCGGCCTCGCGGGCGAGGACGGCGGCGGCGAAGACGTCGTCGGCGCCCTGGCACATGGAGATGATGTACGACTCGACGACTTCCGGGCCGAAGCGTTCGAACGCCTCCTTGACCGTGTGGAAGACGCCGAGGGTCTTGGCGCCGGCGGCGTCGAGGGGGGCCGGGGTGGGGGCGAGGGGGCGGCGGGAGCGCAGCTCCTTGGCGAGCAGCTTGCGCCGGTAGTCGCGGGGCATGTCCGCGTACCGCCAGGACTCCTCGCCCAGGCGGTCGAAGAGCTGGCCGAGGGCGTGGTGGTGGGCCTCGGCGTGCTCGCGGACGTCCATGGTGGCGAGCTGGAGGCCGAAGGCGGAGAGGGTGCGGATGACCCGTTCCATGCGGCCGTCGGCGAAGAGGCCGCCGCGGTGCTCGCGCAGCGAGGTCTGGATGAGGGTGAGGTCGTGGAGGAGTTCGGCGGTGCCGAGGTAGTCGCGGCCCTCCTGGTGCGGGGTGCCGTTGGCGAGGCGCTCGCGGGTGTTGACGAGCTTCTGCCGGATGCAGGTGGCCTTGAGCCGGTAGGGCTCCTCGGCGTTGAGGCGCTTGTAGCGGGGGCTGATCTCCGGGAGGAGGTCCAGGTCGCGCCGGAGGGAGTCCAGGAGTTCCTGGGTGGCGCCGGTGTAGCGGATGGAGTGGGAGAGCAGGCCGCGCAGGAAGTCGATCAGTTCGAGGGCGTCGGTGATGCCGTGCTCGTGCTGGAGGATCAGGACGTCCCAGGTGACCTGGGGGGTGACGTTGGGGTTGCCGTCGCGGTCGCCGCCGATCCAGGTGCCGAAGGTCAGCGGGCGGGTGCCGGCGGGCAGCTCGACGCCGACGCGCTCCAGCTCGGCGGCGAGGTCCTCCAGGACGTCGCCGACGGCGTTGGCGTGCAGCTCGTCGAGGTAGTAGATGGCGTTGCGGGCCTCGTCGGCGGGCTCGGGGCGGACCACCCGCAGTTCGTCGGTCTGCCAGATGAGGTCGATGTTCTCGGCGAGGCGCAGGTCGGTGCGGCGCCGGTCGCTCCGGGTGACGGGGGTCTCCAGGAGGACCGCGATCCGGCGGAGCTTGTTGAGGACGGAGCGGCGGGCGGCCTCGGTGGGGTGGGCCGTGAAGACGGGCCGTACGTTGAGGTTCCTGACGGTCTCGCGGACGTGTTCGGGGTCGCCGTCCTTGAGCATGTCGGCGGTGCGGGCGAGGAGGCCGCCCTCGGCGGCGCGCCTCTCGCGGAGTTCGCGGCCGCGGTGGACCTGCTCGGTGACGTTCGCGAGGTGGAAGTAGGTGGAGAAGGCGCGCACCAGCTTGGCGGCCGTCTCGAGTTCGACGCCCCGGAGCAGTTCGGCGGCGGCTTCGCCGTCCTCCCGGGTGAGGCGGCGGACCTTCTCGACGAGGTCGAGGAGTTCCGGTCCTTCCTGGCGGACGAGCGTCTCGCCGAGGAGGTCGCCCAGTCGGCGGATGTCGGCGCGCAGCTCGGTGCTGGCGGTGGGGGTCTGGTCGGCACTGCTCACAGGTGCGGCTCCTTGCAGTGTTTGAGCACGTCTGGAGGTGTTCTGGAGGCTTGCGGACCGCGCTGTCCGACGCACACAGGATAGGTGGCCGTCCCTCCGGTGGCGGCCAGGCCCCTCTCGTGCCCTCTTGCAGCGCGTCACGACGCTGCCATACTTACGACACCGTAGGTTACGGAGGCGTAGCCACAGGTCCGCCTCCGCGCGCGTCGCCCCTTTCCCCTCACCCCCCCAGGGAGACCCATGACCATGAGCCCCGAGATGACCTCGGCCACCGGGACGGCGGACGGTTCCGACGTCCTCCCCTCCGCCACGCTGGGCGGTGACAGCAAGCGTTCGGTCGAACAGGTCACGCTGCTGCTGTTCATCACGGTGCCGTTCCTGGCGCTGCTCGCGGCGGTGCCGCTGGCCTGGGGGTGGGGGGTGAGCTGGCTGGACCTCGGGCTGATGGTGGCGATGTACTACATCGGCTGTCACGGGATCACGATCGGTTTCCACCGGTACTTCACGCACGGCTCGTTCAAGGCGAAGCGGCCGTTGCGGATCGCGCTCGCGGTCATGGGGTCGCTGGCGGTGGAGGGGCCGTTGGTGCGCTGGGTGGCGGACCACCGCAAGCACCACCGGTTCTCGGACGCGGAGGGCGACCCGCACTCGCCGTGGCGGTTCGGCGAGACGGTCCCGGCCCTGATGAAGGGCCTGTGGTGGGCGCACATCGGCTGGATGTTCGACGAGGAGCAGACGCCGCAGCACAAGTACGCCCCCGACCTGATCAAGGACCCGGCGATCCGCGCGGTCTCGCGCCAGTTCGTGCTGTGGACGATCGTGTCGCTGGCGATCCCGCCGCTGGTGGGCGGTCTGGTGACGTGGTCGTGGTGGGGCGCGTTCACGGCGTTCTTCTGGGGTTCGCTGGTGCGGGTGGCGCTGCTGCACCACGTGACGTGGTCGATCAACTCGATCTGTCACGCGGTGGGCAAGCGTCCGTTCAAGTCGCGCGACCGTTCGGGCAACGTGTGGTGGCTGGCGGTGCTGTCCTGCGGCGAGTCCTGGCACAACCTGCACCACGCGGACCCGACGTCGGCCCGGCACGGGGTGCTGCGCGGCCAGGTGGACTCCAGCGCGCGCCTCATCCGCTGGTTCGAGAAGGCGGGCTGGGCCTACGACGTGCGCTGGCCGGCGAAGGCCCGCGTCGACGCCCGCCGCCGGGCCGCGTCCGCAGACGCGGCATGATGGAAGACGTGGCGATCGAGGGCAGGACCGGCGGGGCCGGCAGCGGCGGAGAGCAGAAGCCCCGGCGCGGGCGGCGGGTGCGGATGACGGGTGCGGAGCGCCGGGAGCAGTTGCTCGACATCGGCCGCACGCTGTTCGCCGCGAAGGGGTTCGAGGGCACGTCGGTGGAGGAGATCGCGGCGAAGGCCGGGGTCTCCAAGCCGGTGGTGTACGAGCACTTCGGCGGCAAGGAGGGGCTGTACGCGGTCGTGGTCGACCGGGAGATGCGCCAGCTCCTCGACGGGGTGACGGGCGCGCTGACGGCCGGGCACCCGCGCGAGCTCCTGGAGCAGGCGGCGTTCGCCCTGCTCGACTACATCGAGAACTACACGGACGGTTTCCGGATCCTCGTACGGGATTCGCCGGTGGCGCAGTCGACGGGCACGTTCGCGTCGCTGATCAGTGACATCGCCACGCAGGTGGAGGACATCCTGGGCCTGGAGTTCAAGGCCCGCGGCTTCGACCCGAAGCTGGCGCCGCTGTACGCGCAGGCCCTGGTGGGCAGCGTGGCGCTCACGGGCCAGTGGTGGCTGGACGTGCGCAAACCGAAGAAGGCGGAGGTCGCGGCGCATCTGGTGAACCTGGCGTGGCACGGCCTGGACGGCCTGGAGCAGAAGCCGCGGCTGATAGGGCACCGGAAGAGCTGAGGAGCGGGACCGCGCACCGTGGCCCTCCCGTCGGCGGGGCGGGTCCTCGGGCCGTCCCTTCCCCCTCGGCGGAGCAGGGCACCGCACCACCCCTCTCCCTCGGCGGGACCGATCGCCGGACCGCCTCTCCCCCGTCGGCGGGGCCGGTCGCCGGACCGCCTCTCCCCCGTCGGCGGGACGGGTCGCCGGACCGCCGTTCGTTGATCAACTCCCGTTCCGGACAAAAAAGTTACCGGGCAGTCAGAATGTGGTTCCCACCCTCTGGTCCCCGGCGCGAGCGTGGGTAAACTACGGGTCACATTCGGGGGTGGCCCCATCCTCGCGCGATGCCGTCTCCACGCGCCGACAGGCACGTGGGGGCGTTGTTCGAGTGCGCGCGAGTCCCCCTGCGCGATCCCGTCGAACTTCCGATCCCGGGGGGATTCTTGTTCTTCCTTGACTCCGGACGCGCCCGTCGCGTCGCCGCCTGCACCGCCCTCGCGCTCTCCGCGGGCATGCTCCTCGCGGGTCCCGCGTCCGCCGACCTCCCGGCGCCCCGTCCGGTGCTCCGCAAGCCGGCCGGTCCCGCCCTCCGGGCCCCGGCCCCGGTCCCGCCTCCGGTCCCCGCGGGGACGGGGGGCCGGATCGCCGGTGCCTCGGCGGCCGGCACCCCGCCGCGCTTCGACTTCGACGCCGACGGCCGCAGCGACCTGGTATTCCGCGACTACAACGGACAGCTCCGCATAGTCCAGCTCACGAGCCCCGCGAGCCAGGAACTCCTCCGCTCCGGCGGCGACATGTCGTTCGTCAAGGACGTCATCACGATCGGCGACCAGGACGCGGCCGGTGGCAGTCCCGAACTCCTGACGCTGTCCTCGGACGGCAAGCTGGTCATGTACACGAACATCTACGGATCCCAGATGGGCGAGCCGTCCCCCTGGAACGGCGGCGGCTGGCAGATCTACAACAAGGTCCTCTCCCCCGGCGACCTCAGTGGCGACGGCCGCGCCGACCTGCTGGCCCGCACGCCCGCCGGCGAACTGTGGGTCTACGTCGCCACCGGCGTGCCCACCGCCCCGTTCGAGGCCCGCCGGAAGATCGGCGACGGCTGGCAGGCGTACGACCAGCTGGTCGGCCTCGGCGACAGCGACGGCGACGGCAGGGGCGACCTCGTCGCCCGCACGCCCTCGGGCGACCTCTTCTACTACGGGAGCACCGACAGCCCCTCCTCCCTGAAGCCGCGCGTCAAGACCGGGTACGGCTGGCAGGCGTACACCCAGATCGTCGGGGCCGACGACGCCAACGGCGACGGCATCGGCGACGTGTACGCCCGGGACGCCAACGGCACGCTGTGGGCGTACGCGGGCACGGGCGGCGGCCACTTCGCCCCCCGCACGCAGTCGAGTCCGGTCGGCGCCTGGGGTGCCGGCATCGCCCAGATAGGCAGCGCGGGCAACGTCCCGGCGCAGGGCAAGGAGGGGTTCGCCGCCCGCGACAAGGCCGGCACGCTCTTCTGGTACAAGACGCAGGAGACCGGAATCCCGGCGCCCCGCAAGAGGATCAGCGACACCGGCGAGGTCGGCGGCCTCACCCTCTTCGAGGCCAACTCGCTCGACGGCGACGGCATCTCCGACACCCTGGAGATCTACCAGAACCACCTCTACGGCCCGAACTCCGACTTCGGGAGCGGCTGGAGCGTCTACAACCATCTGGTGGGGCCCGGTGACCTGAACGGCGACGGGCGCGGCGACCTGCTGGCCCGCGACGGCGCCGGCGACCTGTACCTCTACCGTTCCAACGTCTACGGCACCGCGTTCGGCCCGCGCCTGCGGATCGGCGGCGGCTGGGGCGCGTACGACCGGATCGTCGGCTCGGGCGACTACACCGGCGACGGGCTGAACGACCTGGTGGCCCGGGACGGGTCCGGGACGCTGTGGCTGTACCGGGGCACGGGCCGGGCCGACCAGGTGTTCAAGCCCCGCACGCAGGTCGGCACCGGCTGGAACGCGTACACGCGTCTGGTGGCGCCCGGCGACCTCACGGGCGACGGCAAGGGCGACCTGCTCGGGGCCGCGCCCAACGGCGACCTGTTCCTCTACAAAGCCACCGGCGAGGCGGCCCAACCGTTCAAGGCGCGCGTCAGGGTCGGTTACGGCTACCAGATCTACAACGCCCTGTACTGAGGCGCGTGAGGACGCGCGGGCGCCCCGCACCGGACGGTTCCGGTGCGGGGCGCCCGCGCGTCCGGGGTCTTCCGCGTGCGACAAGCGCGTCGGCGGGGCCCGGACCTGACGCATCCGGGAAATTGGTGGTTGCCTCGTCAACGAACAGAGATACACTCCCCGCACATCCGGGGGGGTGTTCGCCCTTCGTACGCGCCTCTTGCCGTACGAAGGCGTCGCGGAGCCCTGCCCCGGGCCCAGGTCCTCATGTTCCCCAGGGGGGAATCCTTTGCGTTCCGCTTTTCTCGGGCGCGCACGTCGTCTCGCGACATGCACCGCTCTCGCCCTGTCCTCCGGCATGCTGCTGGCGTCCCCCGCGGTGGCCGACCCGGCGCCGCGGCCCGTCGTGGAGCAGCCGCAGCGCGACCGTTCGCCGCTGAAGCTGATCCCGGAGGCGCAGTCCGGCCAGGCACGCGCCGCCGGTGCCACCGCCGCCGTCCCGGCGCGGTTCGACGTGGACGGCGACGGCCGTTCGGACATGCTCAACCGCGAGTGGGACGGTCAGCTGTACACCGTCCTGACCACCGACCCCTCGCCGGAGGGCGCGTGGACGGGCATGGGCGGCTCGACCGTCCTCAAGAACGACATCGTGCCGATCGGCGACCAGGACGGCGACGGCGCCCCCGAGGTGCTCACGGTCTCGAAGTACGGTCAGCTCGAACTGTTCTACGGCGCGAACTCGACGTACGCCTACCACGCCTGGACGGGCGGCAGCTGGACGGTCTACAACAAGGTCTTCTCGCCGGGTGACGTGAACGGCGACGGCAGGGCCGACCTCATGGGCCGCCAGCACAACGGCGACCTGTACCTGTACCTGGCCACCGGCAGGCTCGCCTCGCCGTTCGGCCCGCGCACCCGGGTCGGCACGAACTGGGGGGTCTACGACCAGATCGTGGGCCTCGGCGACAACGACGGCGACGGCAAGGGCGACGTGATCGCCCGCAACCCGGCCGGGAAGCTGTTCTTCTACGGCAGCACCGGCAAGCCGGCCGCGCCGTTCAAGCCCGCCAAGCAGGTGGGCACCGGCTGGGACGTCTACAACCAGCTCTTCCCCATGGACGACCAGAACGGCGACGGCCGGGCCGACCTCTACGCCCGGGACCAGAAGGGCGCCCTGTGGAGCTACCACGGGCTGGGTGACGGCCGGCTCGCGACCCGCGTCCAGGTCGGCTACGACCGGGGCGGGCGGTCCGTCGACCAGTTCAGCGGCTCGGGCGCCGTCGCCTCCTCCGGCAAGAACGCGTTCATGGCCCGTGACAACAAGGGCACGGTGTACTGGTACGGCGGCCTGAACGACGGCCGCCTGACCGCGCGCGACCCGCTGGAGGGCGACGCGACCGGGGCGGACCTCCTGTACGCCGCCGACCTCGACGGCGACACCTACGGCGACCTGCTCCAGGTGTACCGGGGCACCCTGTACCACGGCGAGACCGTCCTGGGCAGCAGCTGGCACGTCTACAACACGATCGTCGGCCCCGGCGACCTGAACGGCGACGGGCGGGGCGACCTGCTGGCCCGGGACGGCTCCGGCACCCTGTACCTGCACCGGGGCAACGGCGAGGGCACCGGCTTCTCCTCCCGGATCAGGATCGGCACCGGCTGGAACGCCTACAACCGCATCCTCGGCGCGGGCGACTACTCCGGCGACGGGCGCGTGGACCTGCTGGCCCGCGACAAGGCGGGCGACCTGTACCTGTACCGGGGCACCGGCTCGGCGACGAACCCGTTCGCGGGCCGGGTGCGGATCGGCACCAGCTGGAACGCGTACGGCAAGATCGTCGCGCCGGGCGACCTGAACGGCGACAACAAGGCCGACCTGCTCGGCGTGGCCGCGAACGGCGACCTGTACCGCTACCTCGGCACCGGGACCGGCGCCTTCGGCCCCCGGGCCAGGATCGGCACCGGCTACCAGGTCTACAACACCCTGTACTAGGGACCGCGGACGGGCGCCCCGCACCGGAGTTCCGGTGCGGGGCGCCCGTGCGTCCGGGGCCGTGCGGTGCGGGGCTCCGGATCAGGCCGGCCTGCGGGCGACGGCGAAGATCCGGCGGAACGGGAAGACCGTCCCGTGCGGGCCGGGCGGGTACGCCTCGCGCAGGAGGTCCCGGTACTGGCCGAGGAAGGCGTCGGCCGCCTCGGGGTCGTCGCCCAGGGCGGTGAGGACGGGCCGCAGGGCGGTGCCCTTGACCCAGTCGAGGACGGGGTCCTCGCCCTGGAGGAGCTGGCAGTACGTGGTCTCCCAGACGTCCGTCTCGCAGCCGAGGCCGGTGAGGCGGGTGAGGTAGTCGGCGGTGCCGAGGACGTGGACGAAGCGGCGGCCCCGGTCGCCGAGGCGGTCGCGCCACCGGGGGGTGTCGCAGAGTTCGCCGAGCAGGGCGTGGCTGGGCGAGACGAAGTTGCCGGGGACCTGGAAGGCGAGGGTGCCGCCGGGGCGGAGCCCGTCGATCCAGGCGGCGAAGGACTCGGCGTGGTCGGGGACCCACTGGAGGGCCGCGTTGGAGACGATCAGGTCGTAGGGCTCCTCCGGTGTCCAGTGGGCGGCGTCGGCGGGCCGGAAGTCGATCCAGCCGCCGCCCCGGGTGGTCCCCGACCAGTCCTTGTCGGCCCGCTCCAGCATCTCGGGCGAGAGGTCGAAGCCGGTGATGCGGGCGTCGGGCCAGCGGTCGGCGAGGAGGGCCGTCACGTTGCCGGGGCCGCAGCCGAGGTCGGCGACGCGGGCGGGCCGGCCGGCGGCCGGCAGGTCGGGTATGCGGGCGAGCAGGTCGAGGAAGGGCCGGGTGCGGTGGCCGGAATGGCGGAGGTACTGCTGTGGGTCCCACGTCGGTGCGGCGGATTCCACGAATTGCATGGTCGGAGCCCCCTTGCTGAAACGCATGGCCGAAAGCGGAACGGTGTTCCGGCCGGGTGCCTTCCCCATAGTCCAGAAGAATATATCTTGACCTCAAGAAATATTAGGTCAAGAAAATTGATCTCAAGAGACTTTATGTCAACAGACCCTCTACACTGATCGTCATGGAGGACGAGGTCGACCGACTGGTCGCAGCATGGCGCCGCGAGCGCCCCGACCTCGACGTGGAACCGCTCGAGGTGCTCAGCCGCGTCTCGCGGCTCGCCCGGCACCTCGACCGCGCCCGTCGGCTCGCCTTCTCCGAGCACCAGCTGGAGCCCTGGGAGTTCGACGTCCTCACCTCGCTCCGCCGGGCGGGGGCGCCCTACCAGCTCTCCCCCGGCCAGCTCCTCACCCAGACCCTGGTCACCTCCGGGACCATGACCAACCGCATCGACCGGCTCACCAAGAAGGGCCTCGTCGAGCGGCTCCCCGACCCCAGCGACCGCCGGGGGGTCCTCGTGCGGCTCACCTCCGAGGGCCGCGACCGCGCCGACGAGGCCCTCGCCGGCCTCCTGGCCCAGGAGCGCGCCATCCTGGCCCGGCTCTCCGGCGCCCAGCGCGCCGAACTGGCCGCGCTGCTACGCCGGTTGACCGCCCCGTTCGACAACGTCCCCGGTTAGGGCGGCGGGCGCGGGCACGGCTTCCGCCGCCCGCGCGTCCCCGTCCCCCACGGGCTCCGCCGGTCCCACGCCCGCCCGGCGGGCCAGCGCGACCGCGGCCAGGGTCGAGTGCACGCCCAGCTTCCCCAGGACGTTCTGCGTGTGCGTGCGGACCGTGTGCGGGGAGAGGAAGAGGCGCTCGGCGACCGCCTTGCGGCCCAGGCCCGCGACCATGCAGCGCAGCACCTCCCGCTCGCGCGGGGTCAGCGACTCCACCAGGCGCTCGCTGTCCGTGCGGTGCCTGCGCGCCGCCGTCAGCTCCCGCAGGACGCCCGTGAGCAGGGCCGGCGGCAGGTGCGTCTCGTCCCTCAGCACCCCCCGCACCACCGCGAGCAGCCGCTGGAGCGAGCAGTCCTTCGCGACCCAGCCGGACGCCCCGGCCTGGAGGGCGAGCGCGGCCCGCCGGGGGTCGTCCCGCTCCGCGAGCACGACGGCGCGGACGGCGGGCTGGACCCGGCGCACCCCGGCCACCAGGGAGATCCCGTCCGCCGCGCCCCCGCCGTCGTCGGACGCCGCGCGGGCCGCGGCCGCCCCGGGCGGCCCCGCGCCGAGGTCGGCGTCGACGAGCAGCACGTCGAACCGGCGCCCCTCCGCCGCGCCGCGCTCCAGACAGCGCAGGGCGGCCGGGCCGCTGCCCGCCGCGGTGACGTCCACGTCGGGCTCCGCCGCGAGGGCGGCGGCCAGCGACTCGGCGAAGACGCGGTGGTCGTCCACCACCAGGACCCGGACACGTGCCACGGACACTCCCAAGCGTCGGGGAACGGACCGGCGCGGGAACGGCGCCGGGGCGGGTCCGCCGCGGACACGGCCGCCGCCGCGGGGAGACGGACACCCGCGCCCACGGCGCCGTGTCGGCGGGTCTCGTCCCCCGGACGGCACCGGCCCCCGCCGGCACCGCCCCTCAGAGTAGAGGCGGGGCGGGACGGCGGGGGCCGATTCGCGGAACTGCCCGGCGCCGCGGGGCCGGTGGCGGCGCCCGGTCCGCCGGCGGGGTCTCAGAGGCGGCGGGCGCCCGTCGACGGCACGGCCGGGAAGACGGCCGGAGGGGCGTGGCCCGCCCCGGCGAAGGCCCGCTCGACGGCGGCGGCGACCGCCTCCGCCCGGCCGGCCTCGACCAGGACGAGGGCCGAGCCGCCGAACCCGCCGCCGGTCATCCGGGCGCCGAGCGCGCCGGCCGCGTTCGCCGTCTCCACCACGAGGTCCAGCTCGGGGCAGGAGACCCGCAGGTCGTCCCGGAGGGAGGCGTGGCCCTCGGTGAGGACCGGGCCGACCGCCCGGACGTCCCCGGCGTCCAGGAGCGCGACGGTCCGCTCCACGCGCGCGTTGTCCGAGACGACGTGGCGCACGTACCGGCGCGTCCTGTCGTCCTCCAGGAGCGCGAGCGCCTCCGGCAGGCGCTCGGCGTCCACCTCGCGCAGGGCGCGCACCCCGAGCGCCCGCGCGCCCGCCTCGCACCCGGCGCGCCGCTCGGCGTACGCGCCGTCCCCGAGCGCGTGCTTCACCCGGGTGTCCACGACGAGCAGCGTCAGCCCCTCGGCGGCCGGGTCGAAGGGGACCTGACGGTACGACAGGTCGCGGGTGTCCAGGTGGAGGGCGTGGCCCTCCCGCGCGCAGGCGGAGACCATCTGGTCCATGATCCCGCAGGGCACGCCGACGAAGGCGTTCTCGGCGCGCTGGGCGATCCGGGCCAGCTCCGGCCGGGAGAGCCCGAGCCCGAACAGGTCGTTCAGGGCGAGCGCCACGGCGGTCTCCAGGGCCGCCGACGAGGAGAGCCCGGCGCCGGACGGCACGGTCGAGGCGAGGTGGACGTCCGCGCCCGTCACCGGGTGCCCGGCCTCGCGCAGCGCCCGGACGACCCCGGCGGGGTAGGCCGTCCAGTCGCCGGGGGGCGGCTCCGGGGCGGCGGCGTCCAGCCGGACGGTCCCGCCCCCGGCGTCGGCCGAGTGCAGGCGCAGGACGCCGTCGTCACGGCGGGAGACGGCGGCGACGGTGGCCTGCGGCAGTGCGAACGGCAGCACGAAGCCGTCGTTGAAGTCGGTGTACTCCCCGATGAGGTTGACCCGGCCGGGAGCCGCCCAGATCCCGTCGGGGGCGGCCCCGTAGAGGCTTTCGAATCCGGCCGCGACGTTCACGGGCGCTCCCCCTCCCTCCGCAGGGCGAAGGCCCAGGCGTCGGCGACGACGTCCGCCAGGCCGGGGCGGGAGGGGGTCCAGCCGAGGCGTTCGCGGGCGGTGGCGGCGGAGGCGACGAGGACGGCCGGGTCGCCGGGGCGGCGCGGGGCGGCGGTCGCCGGGACCGGACGGCCGGTGACCTCCCGCACGGTCTCGATCACCTCGCGGACGGAGAAGCCGTTGCCGTTGCCCAGGTTGCAGATCAGGTGCTCGCCCGGCGTCACGGCGTCGAGCGCCAGGAGGTGGGCCTCGGCGAGGTCGGCGACGTGGATGTAGTCACGGACGCAGGTGCCGTCCGGGGTCGGGTAGTCCGCGCCGTACACGGAGACGGCCTCGCGCCGGCCCAGGGCGACCTGGAGGACGAGCGGGATCAGGTGCGACTCGGGATCGTGGCGCTCGCCGTACGCGCCGTACGCCCCGGCCACGTTGAAGTAGCGCAGCGAGGCGGCGGCCAGGCCGTGGGCGGCGCACTCCCCGCCGATCATGTGGTCCACGGCCAGCTTGGTCGCCCCGTAGGGGCTGGTGGGGGCGGTGGGGGCGGTCTCGGGGATCGGGACGGTCTCCGGTTCGCCGTAGGTGGCGGCGGTGGAGGAGAAGACGAGCCGGCGGACCCCGGCCGCGCGCATGGCGGCGAGCAGGGCGACGGTGCCGACGACGTTGTTCTCCCAGTACTTCTCCGGCTTCTCGACGGACTCGCCGACCTGGGAGGAGGCGGCGAAGTGCAGGACGGCGTCGTAGGAGCCGTCGAGCCACTCCGCGGCGGAGTGGACGCGGCCCTCCACGAACTCGGCGCCGTCCGGGACGGCTTCGGCGAAACCGGTGGAGAGGTCGTCGAGGACGGTGACCCGGTGGCCCCGCTCCAGGAGGTGGGCGGCGACGACGCTGCCCACGTACCCCGCCCCGCCCGTCACCAGATACCTGCGCGTCACGCGCCCGCCACCTCTCGCAGTCGCCGGGCCGCGTCCTCCGGCCGTACGTCGTTCATGAACGCGCCCGCGCCGGACTCGGTGCCCGCGAGGAACTTGAGCTTGCCGGGGGCCCGGCGGACGGTGAAGAGCTCCAGGTGGAGCCCGAAGTCCTCGCGCCGCCCGTCCGTGAACGGCGCCTGGTGCCAGGCGGCGATGTAGGGCGTCGGCGGTTCGTCCGGGCCGAAGATCCGGTCGAAGCGCCCGAGGAGTTCCAGGAGGACCCGTGCGCACTCCGCGCGGGCGTCGCCGTCGAGGGCGAGGAGGTCGGGCACCCGCCGCTTCGGGTGGAGGTGCACCTCGTACGGCCAGCGGGCGGCGTACGGCACGAAGGCGATCCAGTGGGCGGTCTCCAGGACCACCCGCTCGCCGTCGGCCCGCTCGCGGGCCACCACGTCGTCGAAGAGGTTCCGCCCGGTCGCGGCCCGGTGCTCGTCGATCCGGCGCCTCGTGGCGGCCGTCCGGGGCGTCACGTAGGGGAAGGCGTAGATCTGGCCGTGGGCGTGGGGGAGGGTGACGCCGATCTCGGCGCCCCGGTTCTCGAAGCAGTAGACCTGCTGGACGCCGGGGAGGGCGGAGAGCGCGGCGGTGCGGTCGGTCCAGGCGTCGAGGACGAGGGCGGCCCGTTCCTCGGTGAGGTCGGCGAAGGAGTCCGCGTGGTCGTCGGTGAAGCAGACGACCTCGCAGCGGCCGGCGCCGCCGGAGAGGGAGGGGAAGCGGTTCTCGAAGACCACCACCTCGTACTCCGCCTCGGGGATCTCGCTCTCGTGTCCGTCCCGGGAGGGGCAGAGCGGGCAGGCGTCGGCCGGCGGGAGGTAGGTGCGGGTCTGGCGGTGGGAGGCGATGACGACCGGGTCGCCGGTGAGTTCGTCGTACCGGATCTCGGAGCGGGAGGCGACGGGGGTGAGGGGGCGCGGGTCGGCGGCGGCGCGGACGGTGCCCTCGCGCGCGTCGTAGTAGATCAACTCGCGCCCGTCGGCGAGCGTGGTGGCGGTCTTCTTCACGGGGTGCCCTCCGGGCAGGACCAAGCACGATCAAACATAACCGCTCACAAAAAACCACACTCGAACATCGCGGTCAAGGGCGGTCCCGCCCCGGCGGTACGGGGCCGGGACCCGGCGCCGCCGGATCAGGAAGGAGCACCGGCCCCCGGAGCCGTCCGGCCCGGAATCCCGGTCCGGCCCGGCGCCGCCTGGTCCAGGAGGCCGGTGCGGGCCGCGAGGGCCGCCGCCTCCAGGCGGGAGCCGACCTCCAGCTTCATCAGGACCCGCTGCACGTGGGTGCGCGCCGTGCTCGGCGCGATCCTCATCCGCTCCGCGATCAGCCGGGTGTCCTCGCCCTCCGCGATCCGCGTCAGGACCTCGACCTCCCGCCGCGTCAGGAGCCGCAGCAGCCGCTGCCCCTCGTCGTCCGGCCGCGCCGAGGGATGGAGCAGTTCCGCGAAGGCGCCCTGGAGGAGCTGCGGCGCCACCGCCGTCTCCCCCGCCCTGGCCTTCACCAGGGCCCGCTCGACGTTCTCCACGCGCTCGTCGTGGCGGACGTACCCGGACGCCCCGGCCGCGAACGCCGCCGCGATCCCGCGCGGCGACGGCACCGGGCCGAGCACCACCACGGCCACCTGCGGCCGCTCCCGCTTGATCCGCGCGACCGGGTCGAAGGTCCCCGGTCCCTCCGGCGCCGCCGTGCCCAGGAGACAGACCTCCGGCGCCCGGCTCACCACCAGCTCCGCCGCCCCCGCCACCGGCGCGGCCGACGCGAGCACCCGGTGCCCGCGCAGCTTCAGCGCCGAGGCGAGCGCCTCCGCGTGCAGCCGGTGGTCGTCGACCACCACGAGGCGTACGCCCATCCCGGTCATCCCCCTCCTCCGGGCCCGCCGGAGTTCCTGGCCGCCGGAGAGCCGGACGGGCCTGAACCCGGCAAGCTACACGCTCCCCCGCCCCGCCCCGCGCCAACCTCGGACACCGGAAACGCCGGACCACGGGGACCACCGAGGACGCCGGGAGCACCGCGCCGCCGGGAGCGCGGGAAACGCGGCGGGCCCCTCCGGTGATCCGGAGGGGCCCGCCGTTCGGTGCGTGCCGCCGTCAGCGCGGGACGGCGTAGGAGACCACGAGGTACTCCTTCGGCCCGCTGTCCGTCGGCCGGGACTTGCTGATCATGTTGTCCGAGAGGAAGAGCCGCCCGTCCTGGTACTGGAGCTCGGAGCCGGTCAGGCCGAAGCTCCTCTCGATGTCCCGGGTCGGCTTGGCCGCCGGGTTCTCCAGGAGCAGCGTCTCCTTCATCGTGCCCCCGTCGACCGAGACGATCCGGCCGCCCTTGTCGTACGGCGGGACCTTGTACGCGATGATGTTGCCGCCGTCCATCCGCAGGGGGACGAGGGTGTACTTGTCGCCCGCGTCGGCCTTCTCCGGGGCGGTGCGCCCGGTGGTCAGGTCGAAGGCGATGATCTCGTTGGTCCGGTCGGCGTACTCGCCGCTGGAGCCCTCGTGCTCCTCGGTCGGCACGTACAGCCGGCCGTTGCCGACGACCGCCTGGGTGCAGGACTCGACCCGGGTCGAGCGGCAGCGGGCCGCGTACTGGTCCGCCGACGCCGCGATCTTCACCTTCAGCTTCCCGGTCTTCTCGTCGATCGAGAAGAAGTCCGAGATGCCGCTGCCGTCGCCGGCGGTGTCGCCGACGTCGGCCGCGACGACCAGCGGCCTGGTGGAGACGATCGACGCGTACTTCACGCCGGACGGCATCTTGTACTGCGAGAGCGGCTTGCCCGTCATCGGGTCGAGGTTCTGGATCTGCACCGTCTCGCTGCCGTACGCCCCGCACTTGCGGACCGCGACGAGGCCCTCGCCGCCGCCGTAGCCCATGTCGTAGCAGTTGTCGGCGTCGGACTGCGGCTTCCAGCGCGCGTTGCCGTTGGCGATGTCGAAGGCCGCGCCCCCGTCGCCGCCGCCGGCCGCGACGGTCGTCCCGGAGAGGGTGACCTCGCTGAACCGCACCTTCTCGTCACCGGCGGAACCGCCGGTGACCGAGGCGGACCAGACCAGCTTGCCGGTGTTCAGGTCGGCCACGCCGACCTCGGTGCACTGCTGGTAGTAGCGCGGCGCGACCCGCTTGGCGGCCTCGAACAGGATCGGCACCTTGTGGTCGGCGGTCATGTGCCGCGAGGCGCCGCACACCTGGCCGGTGAGCGGGAGCGTCCACAGGACGGTGCCCTTGTCCAGGTCGTAGGCGACGAGGGAGTTGATGCCGGACTTCACGAACGCCTTGTCCGTGATCCAGGAGCCGGCGACGTCGGTGACGTCCGGGACCTTCGGCTGCGGGATCTGGAAGCCGATCTTCGCCCGGGTGTCGGCGGACGGCTTCTCCTTGCCTCCGCCGCCGATGCCCTTGCCGCCGGTGTCGCCGCCGCCGGACCCGGAGCCCTGCGAGGAGCCCTGCGAGGTGCCGCCCGTCCCCTTGGCCTCGTCGTCGCCGCCGCGCGACCCGGCGTACCAGATGCCGGCGCCGACGATCAGGACGATCGCGACGGCCGCCGCGATGACGATCTGGAGCTGGGCCGACAGCTTCTTCCCGCCGCCCGGGGCCGGTGCGGGCTGCGGGTGACCGCCGTACTGCGGCTGCTGGGGCTGGGTCGGGTAGCCGTACGGCGGCGGGACCGGCTGCTGGTGGTCCCCGTACGGCTGCGGCCCGCCCGGGTGGCCGTACGGCTGCTGCTGCGGCGGGGCCGGGGGCTGCTGCGGGTAGCCGTAGCCCGGGCCGGCCGGGGGCTGTTGCGGATAGCCGTACCCCGGGCCGGCCGGAGGCTGCTGCGGATAGCCGTACCCCTGGTCGACCGGGGGCTGCTGCGGATGGCCGGGGCCGGGCTCCTGCGGCGGGGGCGTCGGGGCCCCGAAGCCGCCCGGCGGACCCGGGGGCTGGTTCGGGGGCTGGTTCGGCGGGGGCGGAGGAGGCTGCGTCATCGGTCCGTGTACCTCACTTGCTGAAGGCCATCATCGTCTTGACCTGCTTCTCCTCCGCGTCGGAGCTCGCGGACACGCGCCCGCTCGACACCACGAAGACGCCGTTGCCGTAGGCGTAGCCCGGGGAGAAGAAGCTGCTCTCGATCTGGGCCGTGGAGACCGGGTGCTGGAGCAGGACCTTCGGCGCGCCGCCGGTCGGGGCGATGGTGGCGGTGGCGCCGCCCTTGTTGTAGCGGGGCCCCACGTACACCAGGACGTCGGAGCCCTCCATGCGCAGCGGGAGCATGGACTGCTCGGCGGGGGCCGTGGAGCGCCACTTCGGCTTGCCGGTGTTCAGGTCGAAGGCGACGATCTCGTTGGACTTGCCGTACGCGGTGTCGGTCGCCATGTAGAAGGTGTTCGCGTCGGCCGCGACGCCGTTGCAGCCCTGGAGCTTGCGGCCGAAGATGACCAGGCCGCCGCCGCCGCACGAGACGGAGAACTTGTCCGTACCGCCCTGGATCTGCGAGCGGAGCGAGCCGTCGGGCTTGAGGGCCAGGACGGCCCACTTCTTCTGCTCGCGCTGGGTGGCCGAGACGACCAGCGGGTCGACCGAGTAGACCTTGTCGACCTCCCAGTCCGCCTTCAGGGCGTAGGTGAACCGGGGCTTGCCCGTGGCGGGGTCCACCTCGCCGATCGCCTGGGTCTTCTTGGTGGAGCCGTTCGTCGGGCACTCCATGGCGGCGATCAGCTTGCTGCCGCCCGCGTACGCGAAGGGCTTGCAGCCGGTGGTGGCGCCGGTGAAGATCTGCTTGCCGTCGGCGAGGGAGAAGCCGTAGGCGCTGCTGCTGCCGGCGACGGTGACCGTGTCGCCGCTGATGGCGAGGGTGTTGTCGGAGAACGCGAACAGGCCCGTGGGCTTGGGCACGCTCTTCTTCCAGCCCGCCTTGCCGGTCTTGAGGTCGATCTGCTGGAGCTCGGTGCACTTGGCACCGTCCTTGGCGCTCTCCTGGTAGGCGAAGACCATGCGGCCGTCGGCGGAGGGGGCCGCCGGCGCCGCGCACAGCTTGAACGGCACGTCCACCTGCCACTTCACGGCGCCGTCGCCGAGGCCGTAGCCCTCGATGCGCTTGTACATGGCCCTGACGACGGTGTCGCCGACGATCCACGGGCCGTACGCGTCGGAGCCGTTGCGGGGCAGGTCGACGTTGTTCGTGGTGAGCCAGTTCACCTTGGCCTCGCCGGCCTGACGGCCCGCGTTGAGGTCGTCGCCGCCCTCACGCCCGTCGCCGGAGCCGTCGCCCTGGTCCACCGAGGCGGTGGGCTTGGGAGCGGTGGTGGGCGGGGCGGAGCTGGTGGGCCCGGCCACCGGCCCCTTCTCGTCGTCGCCACCGCCGACGACCGCCCAGGTCGTGACGGCGGCGACCAGGACGGCGGCGGCGGCCACACCGGCGACCAGGCCGGTCCTGCCCTTGGAGGGACCGCCGCCACCGGGCGGCGGGGTCGGGGCGCCCGGCTGGCCGGGGTAGCCGCCGTAGGGGCCCGCCTGCTGCCCGTAGGGGCCGGGCTGTCCGGGCTGGCCGGGCTGCCCCGGCTGCTGCGGGTAGCCGTAGGGCGGCGGCACCGGCTGCCCGTAGGGGCCGGCCTGCCCGTACGGGCCGGGCTGACCGGGCTGGCCGGGCTGCTGGCCCGGCTGCTGCGGGTAGCCGTATCCGGGCTGCTGCGGGGCCTGCCCGTACGGGCCGGGCGCGGCGGTGGGCGGCGCCGTCGGCGCGGGCGGGGCCTGCGGCGGGACCGGCGGTACGGGCGGGTGCCCCGGGTCCGGGGACCGGTCCGGGTCCTGAGGGGCTCCGAAGCCCCCCGGCGGCTGGTTGCTGGGCGGCTGGCTCATCAGCGGTTTCCCCCTTGGCGTGAACGGGTTTTCTTTCTACCACCCGCGCCATGGCGCAAAAGCGGCCGGTCCACCCCTTGTGTCCAAGGGCGGACCGGCCTGTGATGCCCTCGTTATGCGTCCTCGGCCAGTTCCAGCCAGCGCATCTCCAGCTCCTCGCGCTCCGCGGCGAGTTCGCGCAGCTCCGCGTCGAGCTTGGCGACCTTCTCGAAGTCGGTGGCGTCGGCCGCGATCCGCGCGTGCAGTTTGGTCTCCTTCTCGGAGACCTTGTCGAGCTGCCGCTCGACCTTCTGCAGCTCCTTCTTGGCGGCGCGCGCGTCGGCCGCCGAGACGCCCGGCTTCTGCTGGGCGGGGGCGGCGGCGGGCGCCGGGACGGACGCCTCGACGGCCTTGCGGCGCCGCTCCAGGTACTCGTCGATGCCGCGCGGCAGCATCCGCAGGGTCCTGTCGCCGAGCAGGGCGAACGTGCGGTCCGTGGTGCGCTCGATGAAGAACCGGTCGTGGGAGATGACGACCATGGAGCCCGGCCAGCCGTCGAGGAGGTCCTCCAGCTGGGTCAGGGTCTCGATGTCGAGGTCGTTGGTGGGCTCGTCGAGGAAGAGGACGTTGGGCTCGTCCATCAGCAGCCGCAGGAGCTGGAGCCTGCGGCGCTCGCCGCCGGAGAGGTCGCCGACCGGCGTCCACTGCTTCTCCTTGGTGAAGCCGAACTGCTCGCAGAGCTGCCCGGCCGTCATCTCGCGGCCCTTTCCGAGATCCACCCGGTCGCGGATCTGCTGCACGGCCTCCAGGACCCGCAGCGAGCCGGGCAGCTCGGTGACGTCCTGGGAGAGGTAGGCGAGCCGGACGGTCTTGCCGACGACGATCCGGCCGACGGCGGGCTGGACCTCGCCGCCGCTGCGGGCGGCGTCCGCGAGCGCCCGCAGGAGGGAGGTCTTGCCCGCGCCGTTGACGCCGACGAGGCCGACGCGGTCGCCGGGGCCGAGCTGCCAGGTGAGGTGCCTGAGCAGCTCCTTAGGACCGGCGGTGACGGTCACGTCCTCCAGGTCGAAGACCGTCTTGCCCAGGCGCGCGTTGGCGAACTTCATCAGCTCGCTGGTGTCGCGCGGCGGCGGCACGTCCGCGATCAGTTCGTTGGCGGCCTCGATGCGGTAGCGGGGCTTGGAGGTGCGGGCGGGGGCGCCGCGCCGCAGCCAGGCCAGCTCCTTGCGCATGAGGTTCTGCCGCTTGGTCTCCTCCGTGGCCGCGATCCGCTCGCGCTCGGCGCGGGCGAAGACGTAGTCGGAGTAGCCGCCCTCGTACTCGTGCACGTCACCGCGCTGCACGTCCCACATGCGGGTGCAGACCTGGTCGAGGAACCAGCGGTCGTGGGTGACGCAGACGAGCGCCGAGCGGCGCTCCCGCAGGTGCTGGGCGAGCCAGGCGATGCCCTCGACGTCGAGGTGGTTGGTGGGCTCGTCGAGGACGATGAGGTCCTGGTCCTCGATGAGGAGCTTGGCGAGCGCGATCCGGCGCCGCTCGCCGCCGGAGAGCGGGCCGATGACGGTGTCGAGGCCCTTCTCGAAGCCGGGCAGGTCGAGCCCGCCGAAGAGCCCGGTGAGCACGTCGCGGATCTTGGCGCTGCCCGCCCACTCGTGGTCGGCCATGACGCCGATGACCTCGTGCCGGACCGTGGCCTCCGGGTCGAGCGAGTCGTGCTGGGTGAGGACGCCGAGGCGCAGCCCGCCGCTGTGGGTGACGCGGCCGGTGTCGGCCTCCTCCAGCCTGGCGAGCATGCGGATCAGGGTGGTCTTGCCGTCGCCGTTGCGGCCCACGACCCCGATCCGGTCCCCTTCGGAGACACCGAGCGAGACCCCGTCGAGCAGGGCACGGGTGCCGTACACCTTGCTGACGTTCTCGACATTGACCAGGTTGACGGCCACGTTGACTCCTGTACCGGGTGATCGATCGACGTCCAGGGTAGACCGTGGGGCGGCTCGTCACTCTCCGTGAGGGACCGGTTCGGTTCCCGCCGTCGCCGGAGCCGTCGCCGGGGCGGGCGGGGAGCCGGCCTGCCGGTGCCACCCGATCCGGTCCGGTCCGCGCGAACGCCCTTCCCCCGGGGGCGGCCGGCACTACCCTGTGGGGCCTCACGGGGGAGGGAGATCACGCGTGGAGCGACTCGCCGGGAGCGACCCGCGGCAGGTCGGCCCGTACACGCTCGTCGGGCGGCTCGGCGCGGGCGGCATGGGCGCGGTGTACCTGGGGCGGTCGTCCGGAGGCCGCACGGTGGCCGTGAAGGTGGTGCGGCCGGAGCTCGCGGGGGACGACGGGTTCCGCGACCGGTTCCGGCGCGAGGTGGCGGCGGCGCGGCTGGTGTCGGGGGCGTTCACCGCTCCCGTCGTGGACGCCGACCCGGACGCCGGGCTGCCGTGGATGGCGACGGCGTTCGTGGCGGGCGTCCCGCTGAGCCGGGCGGTCGCCGCGCACGGGCCGCTGCCGGAGACCGCGCTGCGGATGCTGACGGCGGGCCTCGCGGAGGCCCTGGTGGGGGTGCACGCCGCGGGAGTGGTCCACCGGGACCTGAAACCGGCCAATGTGCTGCTCGCCCTGGACGGGCCGCACGTCATCGACTTCGGCATCGCGCGGGCCACCGACGGCACGGCCCTGACCTCCACCGGCTCGGTGATCGGCTCGGCCCCGTACATGTCCCCCGAGCAGGCCCTCGGCCGGCACCTCACCCCGGCGAGCGACGTGTTCTCGCTGGGGACGACGGTCGCCTTCGCGGCCTGCGGGGAGAGCCCGTTCGGGGACGGCGCGGGGGCCGCGGTGCTGTTCCGGGTGGTGCACACCGAGCCGGACCTGTCGGCCGTCCCGGAGAGCCTGCGCCCGCTGGTCGGGCGCTGCCTGGCCAAGGACCCGGCGGAGCGTCCCTCCCCGCGCGAGGTGATCGCCGCCGTCGAGGGGACGGACCCCGGGGCCGTCCCCCGGCCCGCGTCCGGCCCCGGCGACCGGCCCGACCCCCGGCTGGCCCTGCTCGCCGGGGCCCCGCGCCCCGGTTCCCCGGCGGACGCGCCCCGCCCCTCGGAGGGCTGGCTGCCCGCGCCCGTCGCCGCCGACGTCCTCGCCCTGCGGGCCGCCCTCGCGGCGCCTCCCCCCGCCCCGGAGCCGTCCGCCCCCGGGACCCCCGCGACGGGACCGACGCTGCCCCTCCCCGCCCCGGCCGGGACGGGAGACCGGGACGGGACCGGGCGGGGGCCCGGCCGGCGGAGGCTGCTCCTCGGCCTGGCCGCCGGCGCGCTCACCGCCGGGGCCGGGACCGTCCTGACGCTGAACCGCGGCGGCGGGACGACCGGCGACGCGAAGGGCTCCGCCCGTACGGGAAGCCCCGGCGCCGCGCTCCGCCGGCCGTCCCCCGAGAGCGTGCGCGACGCGCGGTTGGCCTGGCAGGCGCGGCTTCCCGCCTCCGTCGCGCAGGTGGTCCCCGGGAGCGGGACCGTCGCCTGCGTGATGCTGGAGCGGATCGTGGGACTGGACGGGCAGGGCCGTACCAAGTGGACGGTGAAGAGCGCCGATCACCGGCTGATCCCCTCCGTGACGGGCCCCAACGTCCGGGCGGTCGCCGCCGTGGACGGCGACCGGCTGTACGTCGCCGGGTCGAGGTTCGGGACGCCGGCGTCCCCCTCGGGGGACTTCCTGTCCGGTTCCAGGGCCATGGTGCTGGGGGTCCGCATGACCGACGGCAAGGACGCCCGGACGGTCCTCCTCGACGATCCGCCCGCCATCGGCGTGCTCTCCTTCGCCGGCGTCCGCGCGGGCCGCGCCCACCTGTTCCCCCTGCTGCCCGCCGGGGCCGCCACCTCCCCGGCGGCGGTGTGGGCGCTCGACCCGGCCGCGCGCCGGACCGCCTGGGTCCACTCCACGGAGGCGATGCCCGTCTTCTGGGGGCTGCCGCGCCACGGCGACGGCCTGCTGTACGCCGACACCGAACGGCTCGTCGCGCTGGACGGCGGGGGCAGGGTCGCCTGGACGAAGGAGTTCGCCGCCGCCCTGGTCGGGGCGGCCGGGCGGTCCTTCCTCGTCGGCGACGCGGGGGGCACGCTGTCCGCGCTGGAACCGGCGACCGGCCGGCAGGTCTGGCGGGTGCCGGGGATCGTCGTGGCCTCCGTCAGGGGCGGCGGCGTCGCGACCGACGACGAGGGCGCGGTCGTCTTCGCCCTGGGGCGGGACGGGGACGGCGGCCTGTCGCTGGTCGCGCTGGACGCGACGGACGGGAGGACCCGCTGGCGCACGCCCCTCCCCGCCGAGACCGCGAAGCCCACCGCCCGGGGCGCCCGGCTGCTGCACGCCGACGGGAACGTGTACCGGATGGGGGCGGACGGCACGCTCTGGGCGTTCTCCGCCTCGGACGGCGCGCCGCGCTGGAAGTACGGCGGATTCAAGGGGAGCGATCCCCTGAAACTCGCCTGGAGCGCCGGAGACCGGAGGCTGTGCGTCTCCGACGTCGGGGCGACGACCGTCGCCGCGCTGGACGCGAACGGAGCCTGAGAATGACGCCGCTGGAACCCCTGCGCCCCACCGACCCGGCCCGGATCGGCCCGTACGTCCTCCTCGGCCTGCTGGGCGCGGGCGGCATGGGCGCGGTGTACCTGGGGCGCTCGGCGGGCGGCCGGACCGTCGCCGTGAAGCTGATCCGCCCGGAGCTGGCCGACGAGGCGTTCCGGGCCCGGTTCCGGGCCGAGGTCGCCGCGGCGCGGGCCGCGTCCGGCGCGTTCACCGCGCCCCTGGTGGACGCGGACCCCGACGGGCCGGTGCCGTGGATGGCGACCGCGTACGTGCCGGGCGTCTCGCTCGGCCGGGCGGTGGCGGTCGGCGGCCCGCTGCCGGAGGCCGCGCTGCGGGCGCTCGCCGCCGGGATCGCCGAGTCGCTGGAGACGATCCACTCGGCGGGCCTGACCCATCGCGACCTCAAGCCGGGCAACGTGCTGCTCGCCCTGGACGGGCCGCACCTCATCGACTTCGGCATCGCGCGGGCCGCCGACGGCACGGCGCTCACCGCGACCGGCATGATCCTGGGCACGCCCGCGTACATGTCGCCCGAGCAGGCGGTGGCGGCCCCGGTCGGACCCGCGAGCGACGTGTTCTCGCTGGGCTCGACCCTCGCGTTCGCGGCCCGGGGCACGGGGCTGTTCGACGGCGGCACGCCGACGGACGTCCTGCGGCGCGTGGTGCACGAGGAGCCCGACCTGTCGGCGGTTCCCGAGGGGCTGCGGCTGCTCGTCGCCGCGTGTCTGGCGAAACGCCCGGAGGACCGGCCCACCCCGCGGCAGATCGTCGGGATCGCGGAGCGGGGGGCGGCGCCCCGGACCGCGGGCGCCTGGCTGCCGCCCGCCCTGATCGCGGCGATCGAGGAGGCCGCCGCGGTCCTCGCGCCCTCGGTGACGCCGACCCCTCCCCCGCCCGCCCGGGAACCGGACCCGGCTCCGGGGCCGCCGCCGTTCCCGCCGGGGCCGCCGGTCCCGCCGCCGTTCGCCCCGGGCGCCTCCGCGCCGCCGGCACCCGCCGGGCCCGGCCGCCGCCGGCTGCTGCTCGGCCTCGCGGGCGGCGCCGCGGCCCTCGCGGGCGGGGGCACCGGCCTCGGGCTCTGGCTCGGCGGGCGCGAAGAGGACGGCCGCCCGGGGGGCGACGCGAAACCGGCCACCGGCACGACGACGGCGGGGCCCGCCCTCACCGACCCGAAGCGCCCCCTCGACACGGAGACCACGGCCGAGCCGCTGTGGACGGCGCCGGTCTCCGAACCGCTGGTGCAGGTCCTGGGCGACGGCGGCACCGTCGTCGCGCTCAGCGCCAAGAACGTCTGGGCCTTCGACGCCGGGGGCCGCAAGAAGTGGGGCCCGGTCCCCCACCTGCCGGACGCGGCCACCGGCGCCTACGGCGGAGGGCTCGTCGCGACCGTCGGCGGCGGCATGGTGTACGCCGTGATGCGCCGGGGCGCGGGGGAGCTCGACCGGGCCCTGCGCGCCCTCCGCCTGGACACGGGCGCCGAGGCGTGGACCCTCCCGCTCCCGTACCGGCGCCCGAACGGGGCGGCGGTGATCGGGATGCTGGACGGCCGGGTGTACGTCACCGGGACGGCGGCCACGACCGGCACCGACCCGAAGAACGCGTTCACGATCGTCTCGGGCCCGTTCGTCTGGTCCCTGGACCCGGCCACGCGCAAGGGCTGGCAGGCGATCCTCACGGACCCGGAGGTCAAGTACCCCCGGGGCAGCCTGTTCGTGCCGTCCTCCGGCACCCGCCTGTTCTGGGCGAGCTCCCAGACCGACGGCAGCGCGCAGAAGATCGCGGCGCTCGACGTCCGCACCCGGAAGCTCGTCTGGGAACAGCCCTCCCCCGGCGCAGAGAGCGCGTCCGGCGTGCACGAGACCCTGACGCAGGGCCGCTACGGCCCCTGGCAGGACGGGCCGCACGCCTCGGCCGACGGCCTGTTCCTCCACGTGTCCGACCGCCTCCACGCCGTCGACCCCGCGAACGGGCACGTCGTGTGGTCCTCCCCCGAGGTCCCGCTGAAGGCGGTGGTGGCGAGCCCCGACGGGAAGACCGTCTTCGCCGCCGCGCTCGACGGCCTCGTGATCCGGATGTACGCGCTCGTCGCCCGCACCGGCGCCGTGCGCTGGACGGGCACGCTCCTCAACTCGCCGGGAGGCGGCCTGCCCGTGCTGCAGAGCGCGGACGGCACCGTCTACGTCGCCTCCGGGGGGCGGCTGTGGGCCCTGGACGCGCGGGACGGCCGGGCCCGCTGGACGTACCGCCTGTCCACCTCGCTCACCACCGGCGTGCTGCGCGGGTTCTGGGCGGGCGGCGGGAAGGTGTACGCGATGGGGCAGAAGGGACTGGTGGCGCTCGGCGCGGCCGGCCGGTGACCGCCCCCGGGCGGGCGGTCAGGCCGTCAGGACGGTCGCGCCCGCCGCCGGGGACGTCGCCGTGCGGGCCGTGCGGCAGGTGCCCGAGGCGGTCAGGGCGGCGGCGACCGCCGACGCCGACTCCGCGTCCTTCACCAGGAACGCGGTCGTCGGGCCCGAGCCGGAGACCAGGGCCGCGAGCGCGCCCGCCTCCGTGCCGGCGGCCAGGGTCGCGGCGAGGGAGGGCCGCAGGGAGAGCGCGGACGCCTGGAGGTCGTTGACGAGGGCACCCGCGAGGGCGGTGGTGTCGCCGGTGCGCAGGGCCTCCAGGAGGGCGGGCGGGGCCGTCGGCGCGGGGACGTCCGTGCCCTCGGCGAGGCGGTCGAACTCGCGGAAGACGACCGGGGTCGAGAGCCCGCCGTCCGCGACGGCGAAGACCCAGTGGAAGACGCCGCCGACCGGCAGCTCCGTCAGCCGCTCGCCGCGCCCGGTGCCGAGCGCGGCGCCGCCGACCAGGCTGAACGGCACGTCGCTGCCCAGCTCGGCGCAGATCTCCAGGAGTTCGGCGCGGGGCGTGTCCAGGCCCCAGAGCGCGTCGCAGGCGAGCAGGGCGGCCGCGCCGTCCGCGCTGCCGCCGGCCATGCCCCCGGCGACCGGGATGTCCTTGGCGATGTGCAGGCGCACGTCCGGGGAGACGCCGTACCGGGCGGCGAGGAGTTCGGCGGCCCGCGCGGCGAGGTTGGTGCGGTCGAGCGGCACCTTGTCGGCGTCCGGGCCCTCGCAGGTGACCGTGAGCGCCCCGGCGGGGGTGGCGGTCACCTCGTCGTACAGGGAGACGGCGAGGAAGACGCTGGCCAGGTCGTGGAAGCCGTCGGGCCGGGCCGCGCCGACCGCGAGTCCGACGTTGACCTTGGCGGGGACGCGGACGGTGACGGACCGCACCCCGCCGCCGGGCGTGCCGCCGCCGCGCACCGTCTCCGTCGTCGGCCCAGCGGTCACCGGCCCAGCGGTCACCGGCTGCGTACCGCCGCTCACGCCTTCGCCTCCGCGATCCGCGCGAACTCCTCCACCGTCAGGGACTCGCCGCGCGCCTGCGGCGAGATCCCGGCCCTCACCAGGGCCTCCTCCGCCGCCGCCGGGGAGCCGGCCCAGGTCGCGAGGGCCGCGCGGAGGGTCTTGCGGCGCTGGGCGAAGGCCGCGTCGACCACCGCGAAGACCTCCTGCCGGGTGGCGGTGGTCGCCAGGGGCTCGGAGCGGCGGACGAGGGAGACGAGACCGGAGTCGACGTTCGGCGCGGGCCAGAAGACGTTGCGGCCGATGGAACCGGCCCGCTTCACCTCGGCGTACCAGTTGGCCTTCACCGAGGGCACGCCGTACACCTTGTTGCCCGGACCGGCGGCGAGCCGGTCCGCGACCTCGGCCTGGACCATGACGAGGGTCCGCTCGATGCTGGGGAAGCGCTCCAGCATGTGCAGCAGGACCGGCACGGCCACGTTGTACGGGAGGTTGGCGACGAGCGCGGTCGGCGCCGGGCCCGGCAGCTCATCGACGAGCATGGCGTCGGAGTGCACGAGCGAGAAGCGGCCGGCGCGGGCGGGCATCCGGGCCTCGATCGTGGCGGGCAGCGCGGCGGCGAGCACGTCGTCGATCTCGACGGCGGTCACCCGGTCCGCGGCCTCCAGGAGGGCCAGGGTGAGGGAGCCGAGTCCGGGCCCCACCTCCACGACCACGTCGTCGGGGCGCACCCCGGCCGTGCGGACGATCCGCCGGACGGTGTTGGCGTCGATGACGAAGTTCTGGCCCTTCTGCTTCGTGGGGCGCACGCCGAGGACGGCGGCCAGCTCGCGGATGTCGGCGGGGCCGAGGAGGGCGTCGGGGGTTTCGGGACCGGTGGTGGTGCTCACCGGTACAGCCTACGGCTCGGCGGCCCGGCCCACGGCGGCACCGGTGCCGGTACGGCGTACGGGCGGCGGTCCGGGGCGGTCCCGGCCCCGCCGCCGGGCGGGTGTCAGTAGTCGAAGGCGCGGGCCGTGTTGGCGGCGATCGCCCCGGCCAGCTCGTTCTCCCCGATCCCCCGCACCCGCGCCATGGCCCGGACGGTGACCGGGATCAGGTACGGGGCGTTGGGGCGGCCCCGGAAGGGCGCCGGGGTGAGGAAGGGGGCGTCGGTCTCGACCAGGACCAGTTCCAGGGGGGCGACCGCGAGGGCGTCCCGGAGCGGCTGGGCGTTCTTGAAGGTGACGTTGCCGGCGAAGGACATGTAGTAGCCCCTGGCCGCGCAGATCTCCGCCATCTCCGCGTCACCGGAGTAGCAGTGGAAGACGGTCCGCTCGGGGGCGCCCTCCTCCTCCAGGACGCGCAGCACGTCGGCGTGGGCCTCCCGGTCGTGGATGACGAGCGCCTTGCCGTGCCGCTTGGCGATCTCGATGTGGGCCCGGAAGGAACGCTCCTGCGCGGCGACGCCCCCGGGGCCCGTGCGGTAGAAGTCGAGGCCGGTCTCGCCGACCCCGCGCACGTGCGGCAGGGCGGCGAGCCGGTCGATCTCGGTGAGCGCGTCGTCCAGGGCCGCCTCCCCGCCGCCCTCGCGCGCGCCCTGCCGGGACCACCCGTCGGGGTCCCCCAGGACGATCCGGGGGGCCTCGTTGGGGTGCAGGGCGACGGCGGCGTGCACGTTCGCGTGGGCGGCGGCCGTCTCGGCGGCCCAGCGCGAGCCCTTCACGTCGCAGCCGACCTGCACGACCGCGGTGACGCCGACGGCGGCGGCCTTCACCAGCGCCTCCTCGACGGTCCCGGACTGCATGTCCAGGTGGGTGTGCGAGTCCGCGACCTCCACGAGGAGGGGCTCGGGCAGCGGCGGCGGGGCGTCCTTGGCACTCATGGCCCCGATCGTACGAGGGCGGCGGACGGCGTGCGCGGGGGTCCTCGGCGGGGCCGGGGGCCCTACTCGCGCCGGCGGAAGGGGTGCAGGAGGTCCGTCAGGTGCCAGTGGTGCGGTACGGGCGGCGGGGGCTCGGGGGCGTCCTCGGTCAGCTCCTGGCCGATGGGCCCGGACGGCGAGACCGGCTTGGTCGCCCGTGCCCCGCGTCCGTGCTTCTCCGTGGCGGCGATCAGGTCGAGCACCGAGGACACCTGTCCCGCGCGCATGATGCGGACGACGTGGCCTCCGCAGTTCACGCAGGTGGGACTGGACAGCGGGGACGGTACCCGCTCTCCCCCGGCCTTGTAGACGACGAACGGGTGGCCGGCGGCGTCGACGTGGTGCTCGATGTCGTACGCCTGCTCCCAGCCGTATCCACAGCGCATGCAGGCGAAGGCGTACGCCTCATGGGCGACGGATGTGCCGGTGCCGGTGATCTCGCTCATGCCAGCTCCTCTCCACTGATCAGTGGACGCCTTTTCGGGCCGGAGCGCATCAGCGGGGGAGGAACCATGGAAGGCTTTTGGCTCTTCCCTTGCCGAACGCCCGAGGAAATGTCCCGGCCCCGGGTTCGGCTTTACCTTCCAGCGTAAATCGGCGGAGAACTCTCCCGGTCCGCCCCGGGCCGCGGCGGTCCGCGGCGGTTCTCCTCCGGGCCGCGCGCGCCGGTTCCCCTCCGGGCCGCGGCGGCCCTTCCCGGCCCGCTCCGGGGCCTCCCCGATGCCCGCCGCCCCGGTCCGCCGTGGCGCCCGCCGCCCGGTCCGCCCCGGGGTCTCCCGGCCCCACCGTGCTCTGCGCGGCCCAGCCCGCCCTGCCGTGCCCTACGCGGGTCCGGCCGCGCCCTTCTCCGGCCCGGCCGCGTTCTTCGCCGCCACGACGGCGTCGAACACCTCCCGCTTGGGGAGTCCCGCCTCGGCCGCGACGGCGGCGATCGCCTCCTTCCGCCGCTCCCCCGCCTCCTCGCGCACCCGCACCCTGCGCACCAGCTCGTCGGCGCCGAACTCGGCGGGGCCGGTCTCCGGGGCGCCCTCCACGACGACGGTGATCTCGCCCCGTACGCCCTCGGCCGCCCAGGCCGCGAGCTCGGCGAGCGGGCCCCGCTTCACCTCCTCGTACGTCTTGGTCAGCTCGCGGCAGACGGCGGCGCGGCGCTCGGCGCCGAAGACCTCCGCCATCGCGGCGAGCGTGTCGTCCAGGCGGTGCGGCGCCTCGAAGTAGACGAGGGTCCGCCGCTCGTCCGCGACCTCCCGCAGCCGTCCCAGGCGCTCGCCGGCCTTCCTCGGCAGGAAGCCCTCGAAGCAGAAGCGGTCGACGGGGAGGCCGGAGAGGGCGAGGGCGGTGAGCACGGCGGAGGGGCCGGGGACGGCCGTGACCCTGATGTCCCGCTCCACGGCGGCGGCGACCAGCCGGTAGCCGGGGTCCGACACGGACGGCATGCCCGCGTCGGTCACCAGCAGCACCCGCGCCCCGCCCACCAGGGCCTCGACCAGCTCGGGCGTACGGGCGGACTCGTTGCCCTCGAAGTAGGAGACGACCCGCCCGGAGGTGTGGATGCCGAGCGCCCGGGTCAGGCCGCGCAGCCTCCGGGTGTCCTCGGCGGCCACGACGTCCGCGTTCTGCAGCTCGGCGGCGAGCCGGGGCGGGGCGTCCGCGATGTCGCCGATGGGGGTCCCTGCGAGTACCAGCGTTCCAGTCACGGGGGCCATCCTCCCAGCCCGGACGGGCGACGCGCACGGGCGCGTTCCCTACGATGGCGCGGTGACCAGTACCGCACCCGAGATCCTGGAGGGCCCGCACGCCGTGGCAGAGCCCACTTCGTGGCAGCGGCGGCTCCGGCTCTTCGGCTACGAGCCGCCCGCCGGAAGCGCCGCCCCCATCGGGCTGCGGGAGCGGCTCGACCCCCCGTACACCCGTCCCTCGGCACGGATGTGGTCGTGCCTCGGCCTCGGCCCCGGTCCGGCCGAACGGCTGTGGAGGCTGGCGGCCTGGGGCGGTCCGCTCCTGGTCGCGGCGGTCGCGGGGGTGCTCCGCTTCTGGAACCTCGGCAAGCCGCACGCCGTGATATTCGACGAGACCTACTACGCCAAGGACTCCTGGGCCCTGATCAACCAGGGGTACGAGGGGGCCTGGCCGAAGGACATCGACAAGACGATCCTCAAGGACCCCGGGTCGGTCCTCGTGCCGACCGACCCGGGGTACGTCGTCCACCCGCCGATGGGCAAATGGGTGATCGGCGCCGGGGAGAAGCTGTTCGGCTTCGAGCCGTTCGGCTGGCGCTTCGCGGTGGCCCTGCTCGGCACCCTGTCGGTCCTGATGCTGTGCCGGATCGGGCGGCGCCTGTTCCGCTCGACGTTCCTGGGCTGCCTGGCGGGCCTGCTGCTCGCCGTGGACGGCCTGCACTTCGTGATGAGCCGCACCGCGCTCCTCGACCAGGTCCTGATGTTCTTCGTGCTGGCCGCCTTCGGCTGCCTCGTCCTGGACCGCGACCGGACCCGGAAACGGTTCGCGGCGGCGCTCCCCGAGGACGAGGAGGGGGTGCTGCGGCCGGACGCGGAGGTCGCGGAGACGCTGCGCCTCGGCCTCCGGCCGTGGCGGATCGCGGCCGGGGTGACGCTGGGGCTCGCGGCGGCGACCAAGTGGAACGGCCTGTACGTCATGGTGGGCTTCGGCCTGATGACGGTCCTGTGGGACGTGGCCGGGCGGCGCACGGCCGGTGCGGTCCGGCCGTACCTCTCGGTGCTCAGGAGGGACCTGGTCCCGGCCTTCGTGTCGGTGGTGCCGGTGGCGCTCGCGACCTATCTGGCGACCTGGACGGGCTGGCTGGTCACCAAGGGCGGCTACTTCCGCGACTGGGCCGCGCGGCAGGACGCGGTGGACGGCGGCGGGGCCTGGGGCTGGCTGCCGCAGTGGCTGCGCAGCCTCTGGCACTACGAGAGCGAGGTCTACACCTTCCACGTGGGCCTCACCTCGCCCCACACCTACCAGTCGAACCCGTGGTCGTGGATCGTCATGGGCCGCCCGGTCTCGTACTTCTACGAGTCCCCGGCCCCCGGCACCGGCGGCTGCCCGGCCGACGCGAGGGAGAAGTGCGCGCAGGAGATCCTCGCGCTGGGGACCCCGCTCCTGTGGTGGACGGCCTGCTTCGCGCTCCTGTACGTCCTGTGGCGCTGGGCCTTCCGCCGCGACTGGCGGGCGGGCGCGATCGCCTGCGGCGTCGCGGCCGGCTGGCTCCCCTGGTTCCTCTACCAGCAGCGCACCATCTTCGTCTTCTACGCGGTCGTCTTCGTGCCCTTCCTGTGCCTGGCGGTGGCCATGATGCTGGGCGCGCTCGTCGGGCCGCGGGGCTCCTCGGAGAGGCGGCGGATCTTCGGCACGGTGGCGGCGGGATGCCTCGTCCTGCTCATCGTCTGGAACTTCATCTACTTCTGGCCGATCTACACGGGCACGCCGATCCCGCTGGACGACTGGCGGTCCCGGATGTGGCTGGACACGTGGGTGTAGCGGGCCGGGGCCGGTGACCGGTTTCCGGTCGTCGTGACGGAAGTGACCGGTGCGGCTCGACAGTCCTCCGGCCCGGCTGCTTGACTCGTGGGTCCGAACGGGGAGGGGAAGCACGGTCATGCGCAGTGGAGCCAAGGTCGCGGTCGTCGGAGGTGTGTTCGCCGTCGTGGCGGGCGGGATCGGGTACGGGGGCCACAACCTGTGGAACGGGCTCACGGGCGGCGACGCGTCCGTGAACACCGGCGCGGAGGCCGCCCCGAAGACGGGCCCGGTCACCGGCGAGGAGACGACGGCCACCGCCCGGGACTTCCTGGCCGCTTGGGCCGCCGGGGAGTCCGACAAGGCGGCGCAGCTGACGAGCGACCCGGTCACGGCCGGGCCCGCGCTGCTCGCCTACAAGGAGACCGCGAAGGTCTCGAAGGCGGTGATCACGCCGGGGGCGCCGGTGGGCACGAAGGTGCCGTTCACCGTGCGGGCGACGGTCACCCACGAGGGCGTGTCCAAGGACCTGTCGTACGCCTCCGAACTGACCGTGGTCCGGGGGGAGACCACCGGCCGGCCCCTGGTGAAGTGGCGGCCCGCCGTGCTCCACCCGAAGCTGACCGCCGCCGGGACCCTGCGCACGGGCACCGCGAAGGTCGCCTCCGTCAAGGCGGTCGACCGGAACGGGGTCGAGCTGACGGCGGAGAAGTACCCCTCGCTCGGGCCGATCGTGGACGAACTGCGCAAGCGGTACGGGGCGAAGGCGGGCGGCACGGCCGGCGTCGAGACCTGGATCGACTCGGGCGGCGGGACCACCGCCGACCGCACCCTCCTCGTCCTGCGGCAGGGGAAGCCGGGCACGCTGAGGACCACCATCGACGCGAAGGCGCAGGCGGCGGCGGAGAAGGCGGTGAAGGCGTACGGCCAGGCGGCGGTGGCGGCGGTCGAACCGTCCACGGGCGCGATACGGGCCGTCGCCAACAGCCCGGCGGGCGGCTTCAACACCGCGTTCCTCGGCAAGCAGGCCCCCGGCTCCACGATGAAGATCGTGACGGCGGCGATGATGATGCAGCGGGGCGTGGCGAAGCCCGGCAGCAAGGTGGAGTGTCCCGCCGACGTCGTGTCGCGGAGCCGCACCTTCCAGAACCTGGACAAGTTCAGCATCGCCGGCGGCACCCTCACCGAATCCTTCCGCCGCTCCTGCAACACCGCCTTCATCAAGGCGATCAGCCCCCTCAGCGACAAGGGCGTCGCGGACACCGCCCTCGGCGACACCGCCCGCGGATCCTTCGGGATCGGCCTCGACTGGCAGGTGGGCGTCCCGGCGGCGGACGGCAGCGTGCCCGCGTCGTCCGGGAGCGAGACGCCCGCCTCGTACATCGGCCAGGGAAAGATCACGATGAGCGCGCTCAACGTCGCCTCGCTCTCCGCGACCGCGAAGAACGGCGGCTTCCTCCAGCCGTACCTGGTGGCGAAGGACCTCGACGACCGCGCGTTCGCCAAGGCCGACAGGCTCTCCCCCGAGGTGGCCTCGGGGCTGCAGCTGATGATGGAGGCGGCGGCGACGGGGAACGGCACCGGCGCGAAGGCGATGAGGGGGGTCCCCTCCCCGAAGGGCGCGAAGACCGGCTCGGCCGAGGTGGACGGCCAGGGCACGTCCAACAGCTGGTTCACCGGCTACTCCGGCGACCTCGCGGCGGCGGCGGTCGTCCAGTCCGGCGGGCACGGAGGTGACGCGGCGGGCCCGGTGGTGGCGCAGGTGCTGAAGGCGGGGCGCTGAGACCGCTCAGGCCGTGGTGACGGCCGGGACGGGCGGCGGGGCGTCCGCGTGCGGGCAGAGGGCGCCCGGGGCGGTCGTGGGGATGCGCATGCGGCGCAGGAGGTCGCGGGTGGCGCGCACGGTCAGGGTGCTGCGCCAGGCGACCCCCGGGTGGCGGGAGCGCAGGTGCGAGAGGGCCCGGGTGCCCAGACCACTGGTGCGGAAGCGTTCTTCCACGGTGACGGCCGTGATGACGCCCTGGGAGCACTCCGCGCACATCCGGTAGTGGACCCGGCCGACGACCTTGCGGATGTGGACCAGGAGCAGGCACTCCTCGCCGGGACCGGAACCGTCCGGGATGTGCGTGGACAGGAACTCGATCGCCCCGTACGCGAGGAACCGGCGGCGGAGGCGGACCACCATCCCGCCCCGCCGCGAGTGTCTGGGGCGGGCCGAGGGGGCGGTACGGAACGGAGTGCTGCCCGTGGGACGCGCGTGTTGTCCGTGCATGGACCTCGTGTGCCCGGCTCGTGGCGCGATATCCGTCCGGGGACGCGGGCGTTCCGCTTCCCCGGCCCCGGCCCGGCCCCGGCGCGGCCCCGGCGCGCGGCTGACGTCTCCCGGGCTCCGGCCGCCGGCTCCCGGTCTCCGGTCTCCGGTCTCCGGTCTCCGGTCTCCGGTCTCCGGTCTCCGGTCTCCGGACGACTGTCCCCGGACGACGGCGGGGGCCGTTCCTCGCGGGACCCGTGCACGACGGTCCCGCGAGGAACGGCCCCCGCCGTCCCGGGCGGACGCGCCGCCCGGGGGCCTCAGCCGCGCCCGCGTCGCCGGCGCAGGAGGAGGAAGGCGGCCAGCGCGGCGCTCGCCACGAGGAGCGGGACGCGCCGGTCCTTCGCCCCGGCCAGGACCGCTCCGGCCTTCTCGCGCACCGGCTCCGGGGTCTTCTCGGCGGCGAGGTGACCGGCGCGGGCCGCGCCGTCGCGGAGCTGCGCGGCGGCCTGCGCCGTCCGGTCGAGGACCGGGTCGGGGGTCTTCTCCTTCATCAGCCGCGCGGCCTTCACCGTCCCCTCCCGGAGCCGTCCGGTGACGAGCGCGGTCTTCTCGGCGGCCTGTTCCTGGAGTTCGGCCGCCTTCACTTTGGTCTGCTCCTGGAGTTCCGCCGCCTTCACCCTGGTCTGGTCCCTGGCGTCGGCCGCCTTCTCCCTGGCCTGGGCCTTCACCTCGGCCGCCTTCTCCTTGGCCTGGGCCTTGACGTCGGCCTTGGCCGCCAGCGCCTCCACGGTCCGGCCGAGTTCGTCGCGGGTGTGCTCGGCCTGCTCGCGCAGCTCCTCCAGGGTGGGCGCGGACTGGTCCTGCTGGAAACGGTCGGTCATCGGTGGGCCTTCTCCCTGATCTCGGCCACGTCGGCCTTGACGTTGTCGATGGTCTGCCGGGGCGCGGGCGCGCCGGCCTTGTCGATCTGCTTCTTCCCCGCTGCCGCCGCCACGGCGGCGGCCCCCGCGAGCAGGACGGCGACGATCAGGGCCGCCGCCCAGACCGGGAGGACCAGCGCGAGGGCGGCGATCCCGGCCGCGACGAGGGCCTGCGCGGTCAGGACGCCGAGCAGGCCGGCGCCGCCGAACAGGCCGCCGCCCACGCCGTAGCGCCTGCCCTTTCGGGTCATCTCGGCACGGACCAGCCGCATTTCGTCGCGGACCAGCTCCGAGATCTGCTGCGAGGCCCGTGAGACGAGCTCGCCCACCGACGCGTCGGCGGTGCTGCCGTGGTCCGGCCGTCCGGCGGTGCTCATGGAACTCACCACTTCCTCCGTGTGCTCGGCCGGGTCCGTTCCGCGCGAGGGCGGTCGCCGGCCTCTTCGATGCGTTGCCGGGTCCGCCGGCCGGACCGGCGGGGCCGGTGCCGTCCGGGCGGATGCGGCGGGTCCCCGTGGGGCTCGCCGGTCGTCGGAGGCCGTGTACCCCGCGTCCCCCGGATCACTCGACGGCCGTCAGGGCCGGAACCGGTGGCGGACCGGGAGGCCCGGCACCCGCCGGGCGAGGAGGCCGGGCGCGCTCCGGGCCAGGAGGCCGGGCGCCTTCCTGACCAGGGCGGCGGCCATCGCGCCGACCGCGGCGCCGACCGCCACGTCGGAGGGGTAGTGCGCGCCGCTGTGGACCCGTTCGACCGCCACCAGCGCCGCCGGTACGGCGCAGGCGGCCCCCGCCGGGGGCCAGGACGGCGCGACGGCCGCGGTGAACGCGACCGCCGCGGCGGTGTGTCCCGAGGGGAAGGAGGAGCTGTCGGGGCGGTCCTCCACGTCGTCGTGCGGAATCCACTCCTCCGGCGGCCGGCGCCGTTCGACCAGCTGTTTCGCGACCCCGTTGGAGAGCAGTTCGGCCACCGTCATGGCCGTGATCCCGGCGACCGCCGCCCTCCGGCCCCTTCCGCCCCCGCAGGCCGCCATGAGCACGGCCGCCGCCCACCACAGCTTCGTGCGCTGCGCCGCCTCCTCCACCGGGGGCAGGAGCCGGCGGGCCCAGGGGGACTCCCAGGCGGCCATCCGTCTGGTCAGCCGGTGGTCGCGCTCGCGCAGTGTCGCCAGAGTTCTCATGCGCGTCCGTCTCCCCGTGCGCCGCCGTCCCACACGGTGTCCGACCCGTGCTCGGTGCCCGGCCCGCACACAATGCCCGGCCCCACGGTGCTCACTCCTCCGGGCGACGGCGGTCCTCGTCGCTCCACTTCCGCGTGTCCCGGGGCTCGACGTAGGGCTCCTCGTCCTCCGGATGACCGCCGGCGACGGCGCGCTGCCGGGACATCTCGGCGTCGAACTCCAGGCCGAGCAGGATCGCGAGGTTGGTGATCCACAGCCACACCAGGAAGACGACCACGCCGGCCAGGGCCCCGTACGTCTTGTTGTACGAGGCGAAGTTCGCGACGTAGAAGGCGAAGCCCGCCGAGGCGGCCATCCAGATGGCGAGCGCCAGGAAGCTCCCGGGGGTGACCCACCGGAAGCCGCGGCCCTTGGCGTTCGGGGCCGCCCAGTACAGGAGGGCGATCATGAGCGTGACGAGCAGGACCAGGACCGGCCACTTCGCGATCGACCAGACCGTCACCGCGGTGTCGCCCACGCCGAGCGCGGCCCCCGCCTGCCGGGCCAGGCCGCCGGTGAAGACCACGATCAGCGCGCTGACGACGGCGATGACCATCAGGACGACGGTCAGCCCGAGCCGCAGCGGCAGGACCTTCCAGACCGGGCGTCCCTCGGGCATGTCGTAGACGGCGTTGGAGGAGCGGATGAAGGCGGCGACGTACCCCGAGGCGGACCAGACCGCCACGGCCAGGCCGACGACCGCCATGAACGAGCCGACGCCGGCGTTGCCCTGCAGCTGCCGGACCGCGTCGGTGATCACGTCGCGCGCCGGGCCCGGGGCCAGCTTCTGGATGTTGTCCATCACCCGCTGGGTCGTCGAGTCCCCCGCGATCCCCAGGAGCGACACCAGCACGAGCAGGGCCGGGAAGAGCGCCAGCACCCCGTAGTAGGTCAGCGCCGCGGCCCGGTCGGTGAGCTCGTCGTCCTGGAACTCCTTCAGCGTGCCCTTCAGTACGGCCTTCCACGACCGCTTGGGCAGCTCGGACAGCTGGTCCGGCGCCCGCTCCTCGACCTCCGCGTCCGGCCCGGCGGAAACCTCCCGGTTCCCGCCGGGCCCCGTGGCACGGTCGGCGTCGTGGCGTCCCCGGTGGTCGCCCTGTCCCGGCTTCGATGTGGGTGTCATACCTGGCGACTTTCCCGCCGGGCGCCGCCCATGCCCACCGGCGTACCGCCGTCCGTGTCCGCCGGCGGTCGCGCGCCGCCTCCGGTTCAGTCCCCCAGTACCTCCCGGAAGTGCTTGTTCACCGCCAGGAGGCCGCCGTCGACGCGCAGGACCGTGCCGGTGATCCAGGAGGCGTCCGGGGAGGCCAGGAAGGCGACGGCGGCGGCGATGTCGTCGGGGGTGCCGACGCGGCCCAGGGGATAGACCCGCTCGGCGAGCGCGGCGAGCCCGGCCTCCTTGCCCGCCCAGGCCCTGGTCGCGATCGTGCCCGGGTCGATCTGGTTGACGCGGACCCCGCGCGCCGCCGCGTCGCCCGCCAGGGTGCGGGTGAGGGAGGCGAGGCCCGCCTTGGCGGCGCTGTAGGCGTGGTTGCCGAAGTCCGCCTGCCCGTTGACCGAGCCGATGGTGACGACCGCCCCGCGCCCGCCCGCCGCGAGGTGCGGCAGGGCCGCCCGCGCGCAGCGGACGGCGCCCATGAAGGTGACGTCGTGCTGGACGGCCCAGACCTCGTCCGGCTCGTCCTCGAAGCGGTCCCGGTCGGGGGCCACCTGTCCCAGGGCGTTGTTCACGAGGACGTCCAGGCCGCCGAAGACCTCCACCGCGTGCGCGACGGCCGCGTCCACCGACTCCTGGTCGGCCACGTCGCACCGCACGGCGACCGCCCCCGGCAGCTCCTCGGCCGTCGCCCGGGCCGCCTCCTCGTCGACGTCCGCGACGAGGACCCGCGCGCCCTCCGCCGTGAGACGCCGGGCGGTGGCCGCGCCGATGCCGCGCGCCGCGCCCGTGATCAGTACTCCGTACCCGCCGAACCGTTCCCTGAGATCCATGGGGTGATCACAACATCCGGCGCGCCCGTCGCACCAGGCCCCCGGCCGGCCGTCAGACGGTGGACACGCGGGCGACGCGCGGCTCCGCGACGGACCGGTAGTCCTCCACGGACAGGGCGAGCGAGCGGTCGAGCCGTGCCGCGTTGAAGTAGATCTCCTCGTGGACCAGCAGGTCCGGATCGACGACCAGGTCGAGGCGCTCGTCGAAGGAGAACGGCAGGATCGTGCCGCTCGGGGAGCCCGCCAGCTCCTCCGCGATCCCGGGGGAGGCGAAGGAGACGTAGGTGCCGCCGTACAGCGCCTTCACCGCCGCCAGGTCGACCCGCCGGTCGCCCGGTACGACGACGAGCGCGAACCGCTTCTCCTTCTTGCCGATCTTGACCATGGCGACGATGCACTTGGCCGCCTGCGCGAGCGCGTTGCCGCGCAGCGCGCTGACCGCCTCGGTGGCGCCCTCGGGGGCGTGCTCGATCACCCGGTGGACGGCCCCGCGCTCGTCGAGGAGGGCGAGCAGCTTCTCGTACGTGGCGTACGGGGCGTACGGGGCGTGCGTGTCGTGTGCCAGGTCGTTCGCGGTCATGCGTCTCGCTCCCCTTGCGGCAGGTCTGCTCTCCGGCGCGTCGACCCTACTCGTCACGGGGCGGCGGCCGCACCGCCCGTCACGGCGTCACCGAGCGCACCGCCCGTACCAGCGCCTGGGCGCGCGGGTCCGCCGTGACCGTCTTCCGCATGCCGTTGGTGACGTACGCGAAGGCCGTCCCGGACTCGGGGTCCGCGAAGCCGAGGGAGCCGCCCCGGCCGGGGTGGCCGAAGGACGTCGGGCCGAGGAGCGGGGAGGCCGGGCCGTGCAGCATGTGGCCGAGGCCGAAGCGCGTGCCGACGAGCAGCACCCGGTCCTGCCCGGCGGACTCCTCGGTGCGGGCGAGGGTGACCGTCGCCGGGGCGAAGAGGCGCCCGGCGCCCTCCACCGGGCCCAGGGTGGCGGCGTAGAAGCGGGAGAGGGCGCGGGCGGTGGCGACGCCGGCCGAGCCGGGCAGTTCGGCGGCCCGGTAGACGGGGTCGTTCTCGTCGGGCGCCGGGTCGATGACGCCGAAGGCGCGCCGGGTGAGGGAGCCCGGGTCCCGGTACGCCTCGGTGACCGCGCGCTTGGGGCGCAGCCGGAGCGCGCCGCTCCCGGCCGGTTCGGTCTCCTCGACGGGACCGATGCGGCCGGCCCGGTGGGCCTCCGCGTCCGGCAGGCCGATCCACAGGTCCAGGCCGAGGGGCGCGGCGATCTCCTCGGCCACCCAGCGGCCGACGGTGCGGCCGGTGACCCGGTGGACCAGGCCGGAGAGGAGCCAGCTGAAGGTGTGGGCGTGGTAGCCGTGGGCGGTGCCGGGCTCCCAGACGGGGGCCTGGGCGGCGATCGCGGCCGTCGCCGTCGGCAGGTCGGCGGCCTCGGCGAGGGTGAGGGGCCGGTCGAGGACGGGCACGCCGGCCCGGTGCGCGAGGAGGTCCCGCACGGTCACGCGGTCCTTGCCCGCCGCCTTGAACTCGGGCCAGTACGTGCCCACGGGGGCGTCCAGGTCGAGCAGGCCGCGCTGGTGCAGCAGGAGGGGGACGGCGGCGGCGACGCCCTTGGTGGCCGAGCGGACGACCTGGGCGGTGTCCTCGGTCCAGGGGGCCCCACCGGCCCCACCGGCCCCGCCGGTCTCGCCGGCCTCGCCGGCCCCACCGGCCCCGCCATCGACGTCCCGGCTGCCCGCCCAGAGGTCGACGACCTTCACGCCGTCCCGGTGGACGGCGACGGCCGCCCCGCGCTCGCCGCGCTGCTCGAAGTTGCGCAGGAAGGCGTCCCGGACGGGCTCCCAGCCCGCCGCCACCGTGCCCCGGACGTCCACGTTCCCGCTCCTCGTCTCGCCGTGTTCCGACCCTCCATGGTGCAACGCGGCGCGCGGGGGAACGGGCCCGGGGCCCTCAGGCCACCGGCCGGGGCACGAAGCCGAACGGCAGCTCCAGGCGGTGCCGGGCCATCAGCCCCTCGTCCGCGAGGAGTTCGCCGGTCGGCCCGTCGGCGGCGATGACGCCCTCGCTGAGGACCACCGCGCGGGGGCACAGCTCCAGGGCGTACGGCAGGTCGTGGGTGACCATCAGGACGGTGACGTCCAGGGAGCGCAGGACGTCGGCCAGCTCGCGGCGCGAGGCCGGGTCCAGGTTGGAGGACGGCTCGTCGAGGACGAGGATCTCCGGCTCCATGACGAGCACGGTCGCCACCGCGACCCGGCGGCGCTGCCCGAAGGAGAGGTGGTGCGGCGGCCGGTCGGCGTACTCCGCCATCCCGACCCGCTCCAGGGCGCGCCGCACCGCGGCGTCGAGCGCGGCGCCGCGCAGTCCGGCGGCGGCCGGGCCGAAGGCCACGTCCTCGCGGGCGGTCGGCATGAACAGCTGGTCGTCGGGGTCCTGGAAGACGATGCCGACCTTCCGCCGGATCTCGGCCATGTGCGTCGCGCCGACCGGGAGCCCGGCGACGGTGACGGTGCCCGCGCCGCCGGTGAGGATGCCGTTGAGGTGCAGGACGAGGGTGGTCTTCCCGGCGCCGTTGGGGCCGAGGAGGGCGACCCGCTCGCCGCGGCCGACGGTCAGGTTCACCCCGAAGAGGGCCTGGTGGCCGTCGGGGTAGGCGTACGCGAGGCCGCGCACGTCGAGGGAGGGGGGCGTGGTCACAGGGTCCGTCCCAGGAGGCAGATCAGGAGGGCGGTGAGGGGCAGCACGGCGGCGCGCGCCCATTGGGCGCGGGTGGCGGCCGTCTCGTCGAGCACGGGCACGGTACCGGTGTAGCCGCGGCTGACCATGGCCAGGTGGACCCGTTCCCCGCGCTCGTACGAGCGGATGAAGAGCGCCCCGGCGGACTTGGCGAGGACGCCCCAGTGGCGCACGCCCCTCGCCTCGAAGCCGCGCGAGCGGCGGGCCACGGACATGCGGCGCATCTCGTCGGTGACGACGTCGCCGTAGCGGATCATGAAGGAGGCGATCTGGACGAGCAGCGGCGGCAGCCGCAGCCGCTGGAGGCCGAGGAGCAGGGCGCGCAGCTCGGTCGTGGCGGCGAGGAGCACGGAGGCGGCGACGCCGAGGGTGCCCTTGGCGAGGACGTTCCAGGCGCCCCACAGGCCGGGGACGCTCACGGAGATCCCGAGGACCTCGGTCCGTTCGCCGGGCACGACGAAGGGCATGAGCAGCGCGAAGGCGACGAACGGCACCTCGACGAGGAGCCGCCGGAGCAGGAGTCCGGCCGGGACGCGGGCCGTCGCCGCCACGGCCGCGAGGAGCGCGGCGTGGAGGGCGAAGGCCCAGACGGCCTCGCGGGGCGTGGAGACGACGGCCACGACGAAGCCGAGGGCGGCGACGAGCTTGGTGTGCGGGGGCAGGGCGTGGACCGGTGAGTCCCCGTGCCGGTAGAGCCGGTGGACGTGGCCCGCTCCCACGTCAGGCCGCTTCGGCTTCGGCGCGCGCCCGGCGGCGGCGCACGACCCGGAAGGCGGCGGTGCCCACGGCCAGGGTCGCGCCCACGCCGACGACGCCGGCCAGACCGCCGGAGAGGCGGGCGTCGGCGACGTCCCTGACGCCGTAGTCGGCGAGCGGCGAGCCCGCCGCGGCGTGCTCCTCGGTCCTGGCGTCGATGCCCTGGTCGGCGGCGACCTTCTCCAGGCCGTCGGGGCTGGCGGAGGCGTAGAAGGAGACGAAGCCGGCGAGGACGAGGGCGGTGACGACGCCGCCGATCCACAGCTTCCGGGGGGAGCCCTGGGCGGGTGCGGCCGGGGCGGCGGGTGCGGCGTCGACCAGGGCGCCGTCCACCCGGAGCCTGAGCGGGGCGGTCAGGCCGCGCGCGCCGTACACCAGGTCGGGGCGGACGGCGATGACGGCGCCGACGGTCAGCGTGGTGATGACGGCCTCGCCGATCCCGATGAGGACGTGCACGCCCACCATGGCCGTGAGGACCCTGCCGACGGGGACGTCGGTGGTGCCGCCGATCGCGTAGAGGAGGGTGAAGGCGACGGCGGCCGCCGGTACGGAGACGAGCGCGGCGGCGAAGGAGGCGACGGTGACCGAGCGGCGGGTGCGCGGGAGGACCAGGACGAGGCCCCGGAACAGCGCGTAGGCCGTGACGACGGTGACGACGCCCATGACGGTGATGTTCACGCCGAGGGCGGTGAGACCGCCGTCCGCGAAGAGGACGCCCTGCATGAGCAGGACGACGGCGATGCAGAGCACGCCGGTCCAGGGACCGACGAGGATCGCGGCGAGCGCGCCGCCGAGGAGGTGCCCGCTGGTCCCTGCGGCGACCGGGAAGTTCAGCATCTGGACGGCGAAGACGAAGGCGGCGACGAGGCCGGCGAGCGGCGCCGTCCGTTCGTCCAGTTCGCGGCGGGCCCCGCGCAGGGCGGCGGCGACGGCGCCGGCGGCGGCGACACCGGCGGCGGCCGATACGGGGGCGTTGATGAATCCGTCGGGTACGTGCACGTCGGAATGATGGGGGTTCCTGCGAAGAGGTCGCAAGAGCGCATGGGTCACATCACGCCCGCGCCCGTCCGCGCATGACGTGCGGAACGGTGGGCAGAAGCGGACTATCGGTCGATAAAAGGACAAACTTTCAGGAGTTCCCGATGGCCGCCGCACCCGCCCCCGCAGTCGACGATCGCGCCAAGGGCCGGATCATCGGCGACGCGCCGCTCTCCCGGCCCGTCCCCGTCGCCCTCCGGTACGACCCGGACTTCTCCCCGGCGACCGTCCGGTTCGTCTTCCCGGGTGCCGTCGAGTGGTCCTTCCCGCGCGCCCTCCTGGAGAAGGGCCTGCGCACCCCGGTGCGGCGCGGCGACATCGGGGTGTGGCCCTGCGGCCGGGTGCAGACGATCGTCGAGTTCCACACGGAGGACGGGGTGGAGGTGGTCCAGTTCGACACCGCCGCCCTGGTCCGCTTCCTGCGGCACACGTACTCCTCCCCCTCCGCCGCCGGTACGCGCGCGCCGTCCGCGCGTCCCTGAAGGACGCGCGGACGGCGTGCGGGCGGGAAGCGCGGTCCGTCCGGCTCCCGACGCGCTTCTCCGGGAGCCGGGCGGACCGGTCCGTCAGACCTTCACGAGGTCCGGCTTCGAGTCCGTACCGGACCCGCCGGTTCCGTCGGTTCCGTCGGTGTGCGCGGCGAGCCCCTCGCCCTCCACGTCCACGTTCGGCAGGACGCGGTCCAGCCACTTCGGCAGCCACCACGCCCGGTGGCCGAGCAGCGCGAGGACGGCCGGGACGATCGCCATGCGGACCACGAAGGCGTCGAAGAGGACCGCGACGGCCAGGCCGAAGCCGATCATCTTGATCATCTGCTCGGTCATCCCGATGAAGCCGGAGAAGACCGCGATCATGATCACTGCGGCGGCGGTGACCACCCGGGCGCTGTGCCGGAAGCCGGTCACGATCGCCTCGCCGGGCCGCTCGCCGTGCACGTACGCCTCGCGCATCCGGGTGACGAGGAAGACCTCGTAGTCCATCGCGAGGCCGAAGACGACGCCCACCATGAAGATCGGCATCATCGACATGACCGGGCCGGTCTGCTCGACCCCGAAGAGGCTTCCGAGCCAGCCCCACTGGAAGACCGCGACGACCGCGCCGAGGGCCGCGACCACCGAGAGCAGGAAGCCGAGGGCCGCCTTCAGCGGGACGAGCACCGAACGGAAGACCAGGGTCAGGAGCAGGAAGGCGAGGCCGACGACGAGGGCCAGGTAGGGCACCAGGGCGTCGTTCATCTTCTGCGAGAAGTCGATGTTCATCGCGGTGGCGCCGGTGACGAGGACCTCGTCGCCGGTGGCCTCCCGGATGTCGTGCACCAGGTTCTCGGTGGCGACCGAGGACGGGCGGTCCTTCGGGACCACCGTGATCATCGCGGCGTCGCCGGCCTTGTTCGGGGTCGCCGGGGTGACGGCGGCCCAGCCTTCGAGGCCCTTGATCGCCGAGACCGTCTTGTCGGCGGTGGCCCGGTCGCCGTCCACGACGACGAGCAGCGGGCCGTTGAAGCCGGGGCCGAAGCCGTCGGACAGCAGGTCGTACGCCCGGCGCTCGGTGGCGGAGACCGGCTTCACGCCGTCGTCCGGGAGGCCCATCTCCAGGGAGGCGGCGGGGACCGCGATCGCGCCGAGGCCGAGGACGCCGACGAGGAGCACGAGGACGGGACGGCGGAGGACGAACCGGGCCCAGCGGGTGCCGCCGTTCGGCTTCTCCTGCCGGGCGTCCCCGCCGACCTTGGCGTTCTTGCCGTCCTTGCCGTTCTTGCCGTCCTTGGCGCCCGCGCCCTCGCGCCGCTTGCGGCCCACGACCCTGTCCCCGGCGAAGCCGAGCAGGGCCGGTATCAGGGTGAGCGCGACGAGGACGGCGACGACGACCGTGCCGGCGGCGGCGAAGCCCATCTTCGTCAGCATCGGGATGTTGACGACGGCCAGGCCGACGAGGGCGATGACGACGGTGAGTCCGGCGAAGACGACGGCGGAACCCGCCGTGCCGGTCGCGCGGCCCGCGGCCTCCTCCTTCTCCCGGCCCTCGGCCAGCTCCGCGCGGTAGCGGGAGACGATGAAGAGGGCGTAGTCGATGCCGACCGCGAGACCGATCATCATCGCGAGGGTGGAGGTGGTGGAGCCCAGGTCGAGGACGTTCGCGAGCGCCGTGATCGTGGAGACGCCGATGCCGACGCCGACGAGCGCGGTGAGCAGCGGGAGTCCGGCGGCGACGAGCGAGCCGAAGGTGACGACGAGGACGACGCCGGCGATGACCACGCCGACGACCTCGCCCGCCCCGGTCTCGGGCATGGTCTGGAGGGCGTCGCCGCCGATCTCGACGGTCAGGCCCTTGCCCTGCGCGTCGTGCCCGGCCTCCTGGAGCGCCTCGCGCGTCGCGTCGGTCAGCTCCATGGCGTTGACCTCGTACGCGACCGAGACGTAGGCGGTGGAGCCGTCCCGGGAGACGGCGTGCGCGGTGTACGGGTCGGCGACCGAGACGATCTGGTCCGAGCCGGACCTGAGCGCGGCGACGGTCCGCTCGACGACGGCCTTGTGCGCCGGATCGGTCACCTTCCGGCCCTCGGGGGCCTTGAAGACGACGCGGGCGGTGGCTCCGTCGGCCCCGGCGTCCGGGAAGCGCTCCTGGAGGAGGTCGAAGGCGCGCTGGGCCTCGGTGCCGGGTATCGAGAAGGAGCCGGAGGTGGCGGCGGGCGCGGTCGCGGCGCCGACGCCGGCGACCGCGAGCAGCGCCACCCAGAGGAGGGCGACGAGCCGGCGGCGCCGGAAGGCGGAGCGGCCCAGCTTGTGGAGGAAGGTGGCCACGGGTGCGTACTCCCGGTGTGGGGCGGGACAGGACGGGGGGAGCCGCCCCGACGGCGTGAGCGGTACGCGGTCAGGGGGTGGGGTGCGGTGGGGTCAGGGGTGCCGGACGCCGAGTGAGGGGAGCACGACGGCGTCGACGTAGGCGCTGAGGAACGCGTGGTCCACCGGCCGGTCGTCGATCAGCGGGCGGGCGACGAGCGCTCCGACCAGCATGTGCGGGACGAGGTCCAGCGCCGGGTTGCCGGCGTCGACCTCGCCCCTGCGGACCGCCCGGCGCAGCACTTCGCGGAAGGCCGTCATCTCGGGTTCGATGAGGAGTTCGCGCAGCGCCCGGTGCAGGTCGGGGTTGTCGTGGACGGCGTGGGCCAGGCCCCGCATCAGCGCGGAGTCCTTCTCCATCTGGCAGTCGTCGGTCCGTTCGAGCATGGCCCGGAAGTCGCCGCGCAGCGAGCCGGTGTCGATCTCGGAGAGGTCGGCCGGCTTGTTGTGGCGCAGCGCCCGGGCGACCAGCTCGGGCTTGCTCCCCCACTGGCGGTAGAGGGTGGCCTTGCTGGAGCGGGTGCGGGCGGCGACGGCGTCCATGGTGAGGGCGTCGTAGCCGACCTCACGGAGGAGGTCGAGCACGGCCGTGTACAGCTCGGTCTCCCGCTCGGGAGTGAGTCTGCTGCGTGCCATGGCGATGGCCCCCTCCGGTGGTCCGCCACCCCGACGAGTGCGAACGAAACGGTTTCGTACCGTACGAAGATATCCCCGTGCCCAGCGAAACGAAACCGTTTCGTACGTGTTCTGGGCCACACCTCCCCCCGCACCGCGCCCCCGTCCACGGGCCCGTACGAGTTGCCCCGGCCCCCCGGCCCGGGAAGCATGGTGTGGTGAGTGACGACGTCGCGTATCTCCGTTTTCCGCACCTCCACGACGACCTGCTGTGCTTCGTCGCCGAGGACGACCTCTGGATCGCCCCGCTCGCGGCCGAGGGGCAGCCCCCCGGCCGGGCCTGGCGGCTCACCGTCGACCGGACCAGAGTCGGGCACCCGCGCTTCTCGCCGGACGGGCGCCACCTCGCGTACACGAACTGGCGCAGCCTGGACCCCGAGATCCACCTCGTCCCCGTCGACGGCGGGCCCGCCCGGCAGCTCACCCACTGGGGCTCCACCGACACCCGGGTCTGCGGCTGGACGCCCCCCGACCGGGACGGCCGCTCCGGGATCCTCGCCGTCTCCTCGCACGGACAGCCCTTCTCGTACTTCTCCTGGGCCTACACCGTCCCCACCGACGGCTCGCCCGGCCGCCGGCTGCCCTGGGGCCCCGTCTCCGACATCGCCGTCACCGACCACACCCCCGCCCCCGGCCACGACGGCGAGCGGTGCACCCTGCTCCTGACCGGAACGCCGCCGCACGAGCCGGCCGCGTGGAAGCGGTACCGGGGCGGCGCCACCGGCCGCCTCTGGCTGCACGGGAAACGGCTGCTGCCCGACATCGGCGGGCACCTCGACTGCCCCATGGCCGTGGACGGCCGGGTCGCGTTCCTCTCCGACCACGAGGGCATCGGCAACCTGTACTCCTGCCGGCCCGACGGCACGGACCTGCGCCGCCACACCGACCACGCCGACTTCTACGCCCGGCACGCCTCCACCGACGGCCGCCGGGTCGTCTACCAGTGCGCGGGCGAGCTGTGGATCGTGGACGTCCTCACCCCCGACTCCCGCCCCCGCAGGCTGGAGGTGCGGCTCGGCGGCCAGCGCGTCGGCCGCCGCCGCTACCAGGTGCCCGCCGCCCACCACGTGGACGCGCTCTCCGTGGACGAGACCGGCCGGGCCAGCGCCGTCTCCGTCCGGGGCAGCCTGTACTGGCTGACGCACCGCGACGGCCCGGCCCGCACGATCGCCGACACCCCGGGCGTCCGGGTCCGGCTGCCCGAGATGCTGGGCAGCGGCGGCCAGGTCGCGTACGTCACCGACGCCGACGGCGAGGACGCCGTCGAGGTGGCCCGCCTGCCGCGCGTCAGCGGCGACCGGCCGCCGCGCCGGCTCGTCACCGGCGGCCTCGGCCGGGTCGAGGAGCTGGTCGCCGACCCGGACGGCGAACGGATCGCGCTCGCCTCCCACGACGGCCGGCTCCTCCTCCTGACCGTGCCCGAGGAGACGGACGACGCCACGGGCGCCGAGGAGCCCGGCGCCGAGGTCACCGAGCTGATCAGGTCCGTCAACGGGCCCGTCCGCGACCTCGCCTTCTCCCCCGACGGCGACTGGCTGACCTGGTCCCACCCCGGCATCGGCCGCTCCCTGCGCTCCATCAAGCTGGCCCGCGTCGCGGGCCCCGGCGCCCGCACCGTCGTGGACGTCACCAACGGGCGCTTCGAGGACGAGAACCCCGTCTTCACCCGCGACGGCCGCTACCTCGCCTTCCTCTCCTGGCGCGGCTTCGACCCGGTGTACGACGTGCACACCGGCGACCTGTCCTTCCCGCTGGGCTGCCGCCCCTACCTCGTCCCGCTCTCCTCCGCGACCCCGTCCCCCTTCGCGCTGCTCCCGGACGGGCGGCCGGCGGCCGGCGGCCTCGACCCGGCCGACGACGACGCGGAGGCGGCGGCGGACGGCACGGTCACCGTGGAGACCGAGGGCCTCGCCGACCGGGTCACGCCCTTCCCGGTCACCGCCTCCAAGTACTCCGCCCTGCACCCGGTCAGCGGCGGCGGCCTGGTCTGGCTGCGCTGGCCCATCTCCGGCGCGCTGGGCGAGACCTTCGCCAACCCGGCCGACACCTCGGGCCGCCCCACCCTGGAACACTTCTCCATCACCAGGGCCCGCAAGAGCGAACTCGCCTCCGACCTCGACTGGTTCGCGGTCAGCGGCGACGGGACGCGGCTCGTCGTCGCGGACGAGAACGAGCTGCGGGCGGTGCCCGCGACCGAGGCGGCGGACGACGACTCCACCGTCTACCTGGACCTGCGGCGCATCCTGCACGAGGTGGACCCGGGCGCCGAGTGGCGCCAGGCGTTCGACGAGGCCGGGCGGATCGTCCGCGCCTACTTCTGGGAGCCCGGCATGGGCGGCGTGGACTGGACGGCGGTCCTCGACCAGTACCGGCCGCTGGTCGAACGGGTCTCGTCGCCCGACGAGTTCGCCGACCTGCTCCGCGAGGTCCTGGGCGAACTGGGCACCTCGCACGCGTACGTCACCCCCGCCCGCCGCAACGAGGGCCCGCCGCACTACCAGCGGCCCATGGGCCTGCTCGGCGCCGATCTCGTGCCCCGGGAGGCGGGGTGGACGGTCCGGCGCATCCTGCCCGGCGAGTCCTCCGACTCCAAGGCCCGCTCCCCGCTGGCCGGTACCGGCATCCGCGCGGGCGCCGTCCTCACCCACGTCGACGGCCGCCCGGTGGACCCGGTCACCGGGCCGTACCCGCTGCTCTCCGGGACCGGCGGCACCACCGTCGAGCTGACCTTCCGTCCCGCCGGGGGCGAGGGCCCCGCCGGGGGCGAGGGCCCCGCCGGGGGCGAGGGCCCCGCCGGGGGCGAGGGCCCCGCCGGGGGCGAGGGCCCCGCCCGTCGCGTCGCCGTCGTCCCGCTCGTGGACGAACGCCCGCTGCGCTACCAGGACTGGGTGGCCAAGCGCCGGGCCGTGGTGCGCGAACTGAGCGGCGGACGCTGCGGATACCTCCACATCCCCGACATGGGCGGCTCCGGCTGGGCGCAGTTCAACCGGGACCTGCGCATGGAGGTCTCCCGGCCGGCCCTCATCGTGGACGTGCGGGGCAACGCCGGCGGCAACATCAGCGAACTCGTCATCGAGAAGCTGACCCGCAGGATCGTCGGCTGGGACCTCACGCGCGACGCCCAGCCCGTCGGCTACCCCTCCAACTCCCCGCGCGGCCCGGTCGTCGCCCTCGCGGACGAGGCGACCTCCTCCGACGGCGACATGATCACCGCCGCGTTCAAGATCCTCGGCCTCGGCCCCGTCGTCGGCCAGCGCACCTGGGGCGGGGTCGTCGGCATGACCGGCCGCCAGCGCCTGGGGGACGGCACCCACATCACCGTGCCGATGAACGCGGCCTGGTTCCCCGAGTACGGCTGGTCCCTGGAGAACCAGGGCGTGGAACCCGACCTCGCGGTCCTGCGCACCCCCCTGGACTGGGCGGAGGGCCGCTACGCGCAACTGGACGACGCCGTCCACGTCGCCCTGGCCCTCCTGGAGAAGAACCCGGCGGCGAGCCCCCCGGAGTACGTGGACCTGCCGGACCGCTCCCGGCCGAAGCTGCCGCCGAGGCGGGAGGGGGAGGGCGGCTGACGCGGAACCCGGGGGGCGGGGCGCGCGGGGCCCCGCCCCCCGGGGCCCGGGCCGGCCCGGGAAAGCGGCTCAGGCCGCCTCCACCACCCCGTACACCAGGTCCAGTTCGTACGCGGTCCCCGCGCGGCCGCCGAGCGTCACGCTGCCGACCGCGCCGAACCCGATCCGCCCGAGCACGGCCCTCGACCCCGCGTTGTCGAGGGTCGTGACGGCGGTCAGCCGGCTCAGCCCGTACTCCTCGCGGGCCAGCCGGCACACCTCCCGCACCCCGGCCGTGGCCACCCCGCGCCCGGTCGCCCGTTCGGCGACCCGGTAGCCGAGTTCGGCGCTCCCGTCGGCCACGTCGACGAGGTTGAACCGGCCCAGGATCTCGCCGCCCTCCCCCACCAGCACGTGGAACCGGACCGTCCCGGTCTCCTGCTCGGCGAGCAGGGCCCGGTGGTGCTCCGCGAAGCCGGCGAAGTACGCGTCGCCCCGGTCGGGCACGGACGCGGCGAAGTAGTCCCGGTTCTCCCGCTCGAACACGAGCAGGGCGGGGGCGTGGTCGGGGCGCAGACGTTCGAGTACGGCCATGGGCGCCACCGTACGGAGATCCGGCGCGGAGCGCACGGGAGTTGCGGAAAGGTTCCGCGCGCACGCCGGAGGGCGCACCCGGCGTCCCGGGTGCGCCCTCCGCGTGGAACAGCCGTGGTCAGGCGTTGCGGGCCCGGTCGGCGCGGTCCTGGACCTGCTGGCGGGCGTCGCGCGCCTCGTTCCCGGAGCGCTCGCGGCCCTGGGAGGCGCGCTCGGACGCCTCGTCCTTGGCCTTGCCCATGGCCTCCTTGGCCTGGTTCCTGAGCTGCTCCGCCTTGTCCTTGAACTGGTCCTGCATACCCATGGAAGTTCACTCCTAGCGAGGTGGGGGACGGCCTGTCCCCGGCCTCGACCAGCCTCACACGGGCGGACATTCCACGCATGTCGATCAATTACGGACAGTGAAGCCCGGGGGGAGGGCCCTTCTCCGAAGCCCTCCCCCCGGGCCACCGCCCGGCCCTCCCGGGCCGTCCCGTCAGACCTTTCCGGCCCGCGCGTGCTCGTCGGCCGCGCCCCCCGCGCCCACGAGCCCCTTGGGAATCGAGCCGAGACGCGGCTCGAAGCGCTTCACCTCGCGCTGGCCCACCACCCCGATCAGGGAGGGCAGGTAGCCGCGGATCGACTGCATCCCGCGCAGCCACCACTGGGCGTAGACGTGGGGCGAGCGCCGCTCGATGCCCTCGACGATCCGGTCGACGGCCGGACCGAGGGGGTACGTGCGGTTCGACGGCCACGGCAGCCGCTGGCGCAGCTCGCGCATGACGTCGTCCTGGTCGGCGCCCCGCACCATGTCCGTGTCGGTCCAGGAGAGGTAGCCGACGCCGACCTTCACTCCCTTGTACGCGACCTCGGCCCGCAGGCTGTGCGCGAACGCCTCGACGCCCGACTTGGAGGCGCAGTACGCCGTCATCATCGGGGCCGGGGTGATCGCGGCGAGCGAGGCGATCTGGAGGAAGTACCCGCGGGACTCCATGAGGACGGGCAGGAACGCCCGGCCGGTCACGGCGCCGCCGATCAGGTTGACCTCGATGACCCGGCGCCAGGCGACCGGGTCGGAGTCGGCGAACGGACCGCCCGTCGCGACGCCGGCGTTGGCGACGACGACGTCGACCTTCCCGAAGCGCTCCTTCACCTCGGCCGCGACCCGGGCCATCGCCTCGTGGTCGGTGACGTCGGCGTGCCACCAGTCGGCCTCGGTGTGCAGCCGCCCGGCGACCTCCTTGAGGAGTTCGGGCTCCAGGCCGACGAGCGCGATCTTCGCACCGCGCGCGGAGAGCTTGCGGGCGAGGAGTTCGCCGACGCCCCGGGCACCCCCGGTGACGACCACGACCTGTCCTTCGAGACTCACCCTGCTCATGCTTCCTCCTTCACGTTCACGGTGTCCTTCACGCCCAGGTACGTGAGGGTCAGTTCGCGGATCTGCGCGGTGACGGCCTCGGGCGCCTCCATCGGCGTCATGTGGCCCACGCCGGTCAGCCGGACGAAGTCGGTGCAGTGCGGCAGCGCGTCCGCCATGGCGTGGGAGTGGGCGGCCGGGGTGAGCCGGTCGGCGGTGCCGACGAGCACGGCGACCGGCAACCGCAGGGACCGCAGGCCCCGTTCGAGGTCGAGGCCGGCGAGGACCTGCGACCAGCCGTAGCGCGCGTCGCGCGGGCAGGCGTGCACGATCCGGGCGCAGGCGTCGACCCGCTCCGGCGCCGTGCCGGGACCCATGGTCGCGTACTTGAGGATCTTCTTCGAGAGGGCGTTGACCGGACCGAGCGGCGCCTTCGAACCGAGGACGGCCCGGGTGAGCCGGGTGCGCAGCCGGCCGGGCCGCAGCGGTACGACGGTGGCCCCGGCGGTCAGCCGGGAGGGGCCGGTGGAGCAGAGCAGGACGGCGGCGGCGTGGTCCCGCAGACCGGGACGGTCGGCGGCGGCCATGATCGTCATGCCGCCCATGGAGTGGCCGGCCAGGACGGCCCGTTCGCCGGGTCGGAGGGTGGCGGCGAGCACCGCCTCCAGGTCGTCGGCGAGCGCCGTCGTGGAGTAGCCCCCGGACCCGGGCACCGGGGAGCGGCCGTGTCCGCGCTGGTCGTAGGCGATCACCCGGTGGTCGGGGGCGAGCGCCCGTATCTGGTCGGCCCAGAAGGCGATCGAACAGGTCCAGCCGTGGGACAGGACGACGGCGGGGGCGCCCTCGGGGCCGTAGACCCGGACGTGGACGCGGGAGCCGTCGGCGGAGACCGCGGTGAGTTCGCGGGCCTCGGGGAGCGGGGTCAGGTGCCGGCTCACTGCGCGGCCTCCTTCGTGCGGGACGGACGGGACGTCGAGGCCGGGGCGGACCGGGGCGCGCGGAGGACCTCGTACTCGGAGAGGTCGACCCGCCGGGTCTCGCGCCGGAACTCGCCGGTGGTGCCCGGCCAGAGGGTGGTGTTGCGGCCGTTGGCGTCGAGGTACCAGCTCTCGCAGCCGCCGGACTTCCAGACGGTCCGCTCCATCCGGGCCTGCACCTTGCGGTTCCAGGCGTTCACGGCGGAGGGCCGGACGGCGAGGGCGGCGCGCCCGCCGAGGACGTTGAGCTGACGCAGGTAGTCGGCCATGTAGTTGAGCTGGGACTCGATCATCAGGATCATCGAGGAGTTCCCCAGGCCCGTGTTGGGGCCGATGATCGTCATCCAGTTGGGGAAGCCGGCGGCGGTGGCGCCGCGCAGCGACTCCATGCCGTCCTTCCACACCTCGGCGAGCGAGCGCCCGTCGGCGCCGATGACGCGCGGGGCGATCGGCATGTCGGTGACGTGGAAGCCGGTGCCGAAGACGATCGCGTCGGCCTCGGTCTCGGTGCCGTCGGCGCCGACCAGGGTGGAGCCGCGGACCTCGCGGAGCCCGGAGGCGACGACGTCGACGTTGGGCCGCGCGACCGCCGGGTAGTACGTGTTCGACAGCAGGATGCGCTTGCAGCCGATGCGGTACGAGGGGGTCAGCTTGGCCCGCAGCGCCGGGTCCTTGACGGCCCTGGCGATGTTGGCCCTGGCGAGCTTCTCGACGAGGCCCAGCTCACCGGGGTGCTTGGTGAAGGCGCCGACCTGGAGTTCGCGGATGCCCCAGAGCAGGCCGCGGCGCAGGGTCGCGGTGAGGGGCAGGGCGCGGTGCAGCCGGCGCTCGACGCCGGTGATGTTCCGGTCCATGCGGGGCATGACCCACGGGGGCGTGCGCTGGAAGAGCGTCAGCCTCTTCACCCTCGGCTGGATCGCGGGCACGATCTGGATGGCGGAGGCGCCGGTGCCGATCACGGCGACGCGCTTGCCGGTGAGGTCGTAGTCGTGGTCCCAGCGTGCGGAGTGGAAGACCTTGCCGGGGAAGTCGGAGAGCCCCGGGATGTCGGGGACCTTGGGGTCGGAGAGCGGGCCGGTGGCGGAGACGACCACCTCGGCGCTGAAGGCCCCGGAGGAGGTCTCGATCTCCCACCGCAGCGCCTCGGCGTCCCACACCATCCGCAGCACCTCGTGGTTCAGGCGCAGGTGGGGCCGGATCCCGAAGGTGTCCGTCACGTGCTCCAGGTACGCGCGGATGTGCCGCTGCCCGGAGAAGGTGCGCGGCCAGTCCGGGTTGGGCGCGAAGGAGAAGGAGTAGAGGTGGGAGGGGACGTCGCAGGCGCAGCCCGGGTAGCTGTTGTCGCGCCAGGTGCCGCCCACGGAGTCGGCCCGCTCCAGGACCACGAAGTCGGTGATCCCCTCGCGGCGCAGCCGGACGGCGGCCCCCAGGCCGCCGAATCCCGATCCGATCACCGCCACCCGTACGTGCTCGTGCTTCGCCATGCCGCCTCCCGTGCGTCCGGCCCGATCTCGCCAGCAATCACTGGCATGGTGGGGACTGTAGAGCAGCTCCCTACCGAGCGGTAGGGGTACGACGAGGGAAAGTTACCGGCGGTACAACATAGGCTGGCGGGCGTGGCAGAGGGAGCGGGTCCGGGGACGGGCGCACACGGAGGCCGGCGCGGCACGACGGACGACGGCGGCACGGGAAGCGGCACGACCGACGACGGCGGCACGGCGGGCGGCACGGGCACCGGTGCCGCGACGGGCGACGCGGCGGGGGGTACGACGGGGGGCGGCGGCCCCGCGACCGGCGGCGCGGCGAGGGGTACGACGGGGGGCGGCGGCCCCGCGACCGGCGGCGCGGCGAGGGGCACCGCTCCCGCGACCGGTGGCGGCGGCGCGCGCGAGTACCGCGTGGAGGAGCTGGCGGCGGCGGCCGGCATCACGGTGCGCACCCTGCGCTTCTACCGCGAGCGCGGCCTGATCCCGCCGCCCCGCCGCGAGGGCCGGATCGCCTGGTACGACGAACAGCACCTGGCCCGGCTGCGGACCATCGCCGCCCTCCTGGAGCGCGGCCACACCCTCAACGGCATCGCCGACCTCACCAGCGCCTTCGAGAGCGGCCGGAACGTCCGCGAGGTCCTCGCCCTGGACACCCCCAGCGAGGAGGAGCCGGTCCGGCTCACCCCCGAGGAGCTGGCGGACCACTTCGCGGGCGAGGTCACCCCGGAGAACTTCGCCGCCGCCCTGGAGCTCGGCTACCTGGTGCCCGACGGCGAGGAGATCGTCCACGTCAGCCGCCGGCTCCTCGACGTCTCGGCCTCCCTCGTCCGGGAGGGCGTCCCGCTCGCGGAGGTCCTCGGAGCGGGCGCCCGGGTCCGCGAGCACGCCGAGGCGCTCGCGGACCTCTTCACCGGACTCCTGCGCGCCCACGCCGCCGAGGAGGACCTGTGGCGCCTGCGCCCGCTCGCCAAGAGCGTGGTGGAGGCGGAGCTGTCCCTGGCCCTGGACAGACGGCTGCGCGACAAGTCCTGAGCCGCCCCGGGCCTACGCCCCGTAGGCGACGGTGACGGGCGCGTGGTCGCTCCACCGCTCGGCATGGGTGGCCGCCCGCTCGACGTACGCCTTCACGGCCCTGGCGGCGAGTCCGGGGGTGGCGATCTGGTAGTCGATGCGCCAGCCGGCGTCGTTGTCGAAGGCGCGCCCCCGGTAGGACCACCAGGAGTAGGGCCCCTCCCGGTCGGGGTGGAGCGCCCGTACGACGTCCACGTACCCCCCGTCCTCCTCGTCGAGGACGCGGCTCAGCCACTCCCGCTCCTCGGGCAGGAAGCCGGCGTTCTTCTTGTTGGCCTTCCAGTTCTTGAGGTCGGCCTCGCGGTGGGCGATGTTCCAGTCGCCGCAGACGACGACCTCGCGCCCGTCGGCGGCGGCCCGGACCCTCAGCTCCTTCAGGTACGGCAGGAACTCGTCCATGAAGCGGTACTTCTCGTCCTGCCGCTCGGTCCCGGCCTCCCCGGAGGGCAGGTACAGGCTGGCGACGGTCACGCCGGGCAGGTCGGCCTCGACATACCGGCCGGCGCCGTCGAACTCGGCCGACCCGAAGCCGATCCGCACCGCGTCCGGCTCGCGCCGGGTGTAGAGGGAGACTCCGGCGCGCCCCTTGGCGGCGGCGGGCGCGTGCACGGCGAACCAGCCCTCGGGCGCCCGGACCTCCGGGGGCAGCTGGGCCTCCTCGGCGCGCACCTCCTGGAGGCAGAGGACGTCGGCGGAGGTCCCGGCCAGCCACTCGGCGAAGCCCTTCTTGGCGGCGGCGCGGAGGCCGTTGACATTCACGCTGGTGACGGTGAGCATCCCGGGAGAATACCGACAACCACCACTCGCACACACGTACGATGATGCGCATGAACATCCAGCCCACGCCCTATGACCACCCCGACGCCGTGAAGCTCAACGACGCGGTGCAGGCGGAGTACGCCCTCCGCTACGGCGACGAGGGCGACGTCACACCGCTGGACGCCACGATGTTCGTCCCGCCGCACGGCCTCTACCTGCTCGCCTACACCCCGGAGGGCAAGCCCGTCGCCACCGGCGGCTGGCGCACCCAGGACGAGAACGACCACGGCTACTCGGACGGCGACGCCGAGCTGAAGCGCATGTACGTGGTCCCGGAGGCGCGCGGCCTGGGCCTGGCCCGCCGCATCCTCGCGGCCCTCGAAGCCGACGCCCGCGCCGCCGGCCGCGTCCGCATGGTCCTGGAGACCGGCGACGCCCAGCCGGAGGCCGTGGCCCTCTACACCTCCAGCGGCTACGAGCCCTGCGCCAAGTTCGGCCACTACCGCGACTACGAGAACAGCCTCTGCTACGCCAAGCCGCTGGTCTGACGGGCCGTCCGCCCCCACCGGGGCGGGTGGCTTCCCGACGGGCGAGGGCCGGGCGCCCGGCCCTCGCCCGTGGCGGGGACCGCGGGCACCGTTCCCGGACGGTCCCGGAAACGCGGGAGTCCCGTCCGGTCCTGCGACCGGACGGGACTCTCACCCGGTTCGGAGCGCAGGACCGGACGAAGTCCGCCCCACGTCCGGCGAACCCCCGCCCGGGTGATCGGGTTCGGGACGCCGCTCGAAGCCGGAAGACCAAGGACGATCTCAGCCTCGAAGGAACTCGACGAGCTTCGGCGCGAGTTTCCCGGGCACCATGACCACCGCTCCGTGATGGAGGCCCTGGAGCGTGTGGTGGTCGGCGCCGGGCAGCACCTCCGGGACACGACGTTCACCTGCGCCACCGTACGAATCCGCCGACCACCCGCCTCTTTGAACCAGTACGGTCTCGCGCCTGCTGCCCGCCGACGGCGGTTTTGACGCCGGAATTCTCCTGTGGCTCACCGTCGTTTACGCCTCACAACCGTCGTGATTCCGCATGAGCGGCCGGCCGACCACGACGACCGGGCGGAGGCCGGCCCCGATGACGACCTGGTGATGGACGCAGTATCGGTAGCTCTTCACCCACTCGGCCACGATGTGCCACCGGACGAGCACCAGGGCGCCGTCGACGATCAGCACCGTGACCACACCCGTCACACGGTGATCTTCTCGGTGTCGGATCGGGAAGCGAAGCTCACCTCGCCTCTCCGTCTGCCGTGAGACGGTGATGCCACCAGGTGTCGGCACGACACTGCCGACGCTCGGCGAAGGGGTCGGGCAGAGTGCGGTCGAGGTACGCGGCGTCCAAGTGGGCCACCCGGTGTTTCAGCTCGGCGCGGGCCCGGAAGGGCAGCTCTTGCAGAACTTCTTCGAGCACGTCACGGGCATGACGAACGTCGTCGAAGGAGCAGACGCGGCACGAGCAGTGCGCGTCCTGGGGATACAGGGGCCGCCGCCCCGGCGGATACAGGAACGCTTGAAAGCGCCGCAGTGCGCGAGCCGTGGCACCGGGGAAGACGTCGTAGTCGCCCGAGAGGCTCTCCACCCGGTGTATTGCCAGACTGGTACGGGCGGAGAGCCCGTGGATCCGACTCGGCGGCGGATCCTCCCCGGTGCGAGGACCATGGTGCCGGGCGCGCAGGGCGCCAGGCCGCCTACGCGGCATCGGCCCTTCGGTTCGCGGTCATGGCCGACATCCTGCCGGTCCCACGCCAGCGCGACCAGGGATTAACGGGTCAACCCTTGAGCGAAGCCCTCGCCGAGATCCTCGCCCGTCGCTCAACACGTTCCGAGGACGGCCAACGGCCGTGCCGTGGAGCACCCGATCGGGGCCTTCGCCGCCCACTTCGATCACGAGAGCGATGCCACACCATGGCGAGAGTGGCCCCGCGCGCATTGGCCCGGCCTCCTCGACGGCCTGCCCCCGTCGCTCGCGCACTATCCGGCGGCACCGGAGTTCCAGTTCGACGAGTTCTTCGACGCGATGGGCTGCGTGTGGCGCGAGAAGAATGCCGAGGCGTGGCAGTGCGGTCGCGTCACGTTCGACGACGAGTCGGACGGGAGCGACTGGCTGTTCGCCCTTCTCACCGACGGCAGCACGGACGCGTACGCCGGCTTTGCCGAGGACTGCTTCGAGCGGACCATCGACCATGACGCCGTAGCGGCCGTCCTGTCCGGGGCGCCGCTGAGCCACGGGACGGTGGCCTCGTTGTCCTCCACGGCCGACTTCGAAACGGTGGCTGCGCAGGCCCGCGCGCTGGGCTGTGCCGTCCAGGATCGGCCCGCACTCTGATCCCGTGGAGATCACCCCCCACGCCACGGTTGGCGTCCGGCCATTCATCGCTGTTCCGCATGACGGGCATGGAGCCGACGGGCTCGAACCGGATCTGGATCTGCGGGTCGTCGCTGCGGAAGAACTCTTCGACGCGGGTTGAGCGGGCGGGGCGGGAGAAGCGGTCCGTCATGCCCCCGCGCTCGAACCACCCCGCACCCCAGGCCCGGCCCCGCTCGGACATCACCTCGAACACACCGTACAAACGCCGAGATCCCGTCCGGCCTTTCGGCTGAACGGGATCTCGTGACGATTCTCAAGAGCTACTTGAGAACTGTCGTCTGTGGACCTGTGGGGATTTGAACCCCAGACCCCCTCGATGCGAACGAGGTGCGCTACCAGACTGCGCCACAGGCCCTTGCGACGTGTGAAACATTAGCATCCCGGTGGGGGAGAACAAAAATCGCTTCCGCCGCAGGTCAGTCGAGGGCGCCACGGAGGCCGGACCGGTCCCGGCGGGACACCCCGGGACGGGGGCGGGGAGGGCCGGGAAACCGCCCGTCGAGCGGCACCGCCGCCCTGTCGCGCGCGGAACCGGGGGCCGGCGGGACGCGAGCCGGGGGCGGGGCTCGAAGCGGTCCGCTGCGCCGGTGCCCGGTCCCGCCCGTGGGAGGACCCCCGGCGTCACTCGTTGGCGGCCCGGGGGCGGTCGTCGTCGTCCGCGTACTGGTCGAAGAGGGGGGTGCGGCCCTGGTCGCGGCCCCGGCGGGGCGGGGCGGCGCGGCGGCGGGGGGCCGGGGAGGGGGTGGGAGCCGGGTCGGCCGCCGTGGAGGAGCGGGCCGCGCTCCAGGTCTCCGGGTCCGTGATGTCGACGCCGCTCGTGGCGCGCGGGGCGACCGGGGCGGTGACGTACGTGGGGAGCGGGACCGGGACCGGGTCCCAGCTGTCGCCGCGGGCCGGGCCGCGCTCGCGCTGCTGGTCCACCCACTCCGCGTGGTCGGTCTGCTCGACCAGGGCGCGCCGGTCGGCCTCCTGCGGGGAGACCGCCGGGGCCGTCGCGGGCGTCGTCCCGGCCTCCGGCGCGGGCGTCGGGGCGGGGCGGCGGCTCTCGCGCAGCCGGGCGGCCGCCGCTTCGGCGCGGCGCCGGTCCATCACGTACACGAAGCGCCGCCGCTCCTGGGTCCGCAGGTGGACGATGTACGCGCTGAGCAGCAGGGCGGGGACCGCCGGGACCCACAGGAAGGGGACCCCGCCGACCGCCGCGACGACCGCGCCGAGCGTGAAGGCGAGGAAGAGGACGATCGTGGTCCGGCGGCGCCGGGCGAGGACCTTGCCCCGGCGGGCGCGCTCGGCGGCCTCGGGGGTGGGGCGGGCCGGGGCGGGCGCGGGGGCCGGTTCCGGGAGTTCCAGGCGCGCCTCGGTCCTGGTCGCGGGCGCGGAAAAGGCCCGGACGTCGACCGAGCTCAGATGCTCGGTCACCGCGTCCGGGTCCACGTCGGGCGTCGGACCCTCCGCCGTACGGTCCCGCTCCTTCAGCTCCTTGGCGTACCGGCGCTCCATGCCCGCCCGTCCGGAAAGCAGCCGGATGGCGGTGCTGAAGCGTTCCGTCGGACGGGCTTCGTTCAGCTCGTCCTGCCTGCGGAGCCACATCGGCACCAAGTAGGCGGCCCAGGCCCCGACGATGACTGCGTAGATGAGGCCGCTGCTGCTCACGATTCACACGGTAGAGGGGTTCACGCCAAGGCATCGGCCAATTGGCCCGGTGTGTCGCACGATCTGGCTGATATCACTGAAATTTTTTGTGATTGTTCGGGGCGACGGTCCGTCACATGCCGATTTAATTCGAACACTTATTTCATTCTTGTGGAACGCCATCTTCTCAGCAGTCCTTCCGGGACCTCTTCCGCGGTCAGCGCGAACACCAGGTGGTCCCGCCACGCGCCGTCGATGTGGAGATAACGGGGCCGCAGCCCCTCCTCGCGGAAGCCGAGCTTCTCCACGACCCGGCGCGACGGCCCGTTCTCGGGCCGGATGCACACCTCCACGCGGTGCATCCCGACCGTGCGGAAGCAGTGGTCGACGGCGAGCGCGACCGCCGTCGGCATCACCCCGCGCCCGGCCACCGCGCTGTCCACCCAGTACCCCACGTGTCCCGAACACATGGAGCCCCAGGTGATGCCCGCCACCGTCAGCTGGCCGACGAGCTGCCCCCGGTACTCGATCACGAACGGCAGCATCCGGCCCGCGTTCGCCTCCGACCGCAGGTGGCGCACCATCTGACGGTAGGTCGGGCGGCGGGCGGGCGGGCTCCCCGGGGGCGGCGGCGGAACCGTCGCCTCCCACGGCCGCAGCCACTCGCGGTTGCGCCGGTTCACCTCGCGCCAGACCGCGTGGTCCCGCATCCTTATCGGGCGCAGGACGACGTCGCCGTCGGCGAGGACCACGGGCCAGGACGGGGTCACGACGGTCTCGGGTGGTCGCCGCCGCGGATCTGGTCGAGGGCGTGCCGGAGCAGCGGCTCCAGGACGGCCAGACCGTCCCGCACCCCGCCCGTGGACCCGGGGAGGTTGACGATCAGGGTGGCGCCGGCGACTCCGGCGAGGCCCCGGGAGAGCGCCGCCGTCGGCACCTTCTCCCGGCCGTACGCGCGGATCGCCTCCGGAATGCCCGGGATCTCCCGCTCCAGCACCCGGCGGGTCGCCTCCGGGGTCAGGTCGGTCGGGGAGATCCCCGTACCGCCGGTGGTGACGACCAGGTCGTACCCGGCCTCGACGGCCGCCCGGAGCGCCTCCTCGACGGGCTCCCCGTCCGGGACGACCCGCGGCCCCTCGACCGTGAACCGCAGGGCGGCCAGGGCCTCGGCGATCAGCGGACCGCCCCTGTCCTCGTACACCCCGGCCGCCGCCCGGTTGGAGGCGGTGACGACGAGCGCCGAGTAGGCGTCCACCGGGGTCTCCCCCGGCGCCGCGAACCCGGCGGGCTCCGGGTGCTCGCGCGTCCCCGTCACCCGGCCGGCGCGCGTCACGACTCGCCCCGCGTCCAGTGGCCCGACCGGCCGCCCGTCTTCTCCTCCACCCGCACGTCGGAGATGACCGCGCCCTTGTCGACCGCCTTCACCATGTCGACCACGGTCAGGGCCGCCACCGAGACCGCCGTCAGGGCCTCCATCTCGACGCCCGTGCGGTCCGTCGTCCGCACGGTCGCCAGGATCTCGACCGCGTCGTCCGCGACCGACAGGTCGAGCGTCACGCCCGAGAGGGCGAGCGGGTGGCAGAGCGGGACGAGGTCGGGGGTCTTCTTCGCGCCCATGATCCCGGCGATCCGGGCGGTCGCGAGCGCGTCGCCCTTCGGTACGCCCTCGCCGCGCAGCAGCTCGATCACGCGCGGCGAGACGAGGACCCGTCCGCTGGCGCGCGCCGTGCGGGCCGTGACCTCCTTCGCGGAGACGTCGACCATGCGGGCCGCCCCCGCCTCGTCGATGTGGGTGAGACCTTGCTGCGTGCTCATGGCCGTGACACTCCCGGTCGCTGTGTGGGACGACACCGTACCCCCACCCGTACTCCCTCAGCCGAGGAGGACCACCTCCAGCTCGGCGCCCGGTTCCACGCTCTCCGTCTCCTCCGGGACCACGATCAGGCAGTCCGCGTGCGCGAGGGCCGCGACCAGGTGGGAGCCGGCGCCGCCCACGGGGGTGACGGCGCCGGTGTCCCGGTCGTACGCGCCCCGCAGGAACTGGCGGCGGCCCGCCGGGGACCTCAGCGTCCCGTCCGCGTCGAGGACCGCCCGCACCCGGGGCCGGTGGAGGTCCTCGAAGCCCATCAGGGCGCGGATCGCGGGGCGGGCGAACAGCTCGAAGGAGACGTACGAGGAGACCGGGTTCCCCGGCAGGGCGAGCAGCGGGATCCGCTCGGCGCCGATCGCCCCGAACCCCTGCGGCTTGCCGGGCTGCATGGCCAGCCTGCGGAAGTCGACCTCGCCGTCCGCGGCCAGCGCCTCCTTCACCACGTCGTACGCGCCGACGCTCACCCCGCCCGTGGTCACGATCAGGTCCGCCCGGATGAGCTGGTCCTCGAGGGCGGCGCGCAGCGTCTCCGCGTCGTCGGCGACGGCCCCCACCCGGTAGGCGAGGGCGCCGGCGTCCCGCGCGGCGGCGGCGAGCGCGAAGCTGTTGGAGTCGTGGATCTGCCCCGGTCCCAGCGGTTCGCCGGGCTGGACCAGCTCGCTGCCGGTGGAGAGCACGACGACCCGGGCGCGGGGGCGGACCCGGACCGTGCCGCGTCCGATCGCGGCGAGGAGGCCGATCTGCGGCGGCCCGAGGACGGTGCCGGCCGCGAGGGCGAGCTCCCCCTTCCGGACGTCGCCGCCGCGCGCGCGGACGTGGGCGCGAGCCCCGGCCGCGCGGTGCACCCGGACCTCGCCGGACGCGCCGCCGGGGGCGGTGCTCGCGGCGCCCATGCCCGTCGCCGCGCCCCCGCCCGTACCGCCGTCGGTCCATTCGACGGGGACGACGGCCTCGGCGCCGGGCGGCAGCGGGGCGCCGGTCATGATCCGGGCCGCCTGGCCGGGGCCGACCTCGGGCAGGCCGCCCGCGCCGGCCGCGACGTCACCGATCACCGTGAGGACGGCGGGGAACTCCTCGGTGGCCCCGGCGACGTCGGCGACCCGGACCGCGTACCCGTCCATGGAACTGTTGTCGAAGGGCGGCAGCTCGACCGGCACCGTCACGTCCTCGACCAGGACGCAGCCCTGCGCGTCGAGGAGCTGCAGCTCGATGGGTTCGAGCGGGGAGACGGACGCGAGGATGTCGGCCAGGTGCTCGTCCACCGTCCACAGGCCGTCGGCCGGGCCCGCGCAGGGGTCCGCCGCGCCGCCCTTCCCCGGGCCGTCGTGCCCGTCGTGCCCGTCGTGCCCGTCGTGCCCGGTGCGGCCCCCGTGAGAGCCGTGGTCCCCGTGGTCCCCGGGTCCGTCGTGGGACGGCGGCGGTGCCGTGCTGCTGCTCAAGGCGCTACATCTCCTCGTTGACGTATCTCCGGAGCCAGGCCCGGAAGTCCGGTCCCAGATCCTCACGTTCGCACGCGAGTCTGACAATGGCACGCAGGTAGTCGCCCCGGTCGCCGGTGTCATAACGGCGCCCCTTGAACACGACGCCGTGCACCGGCCCGCCGGTCCTCCCGTCCGAGGCGAGTTCCTGGAGGGCGTCGGTCAGCTGGATCTCGCCGCCCCGCCCCGGCGGGGTCTCCCGCAGCACCCCGAAGACGGCCGGGTCGAGCACGTAGCGGCCGATGATCGCGTAGTTGCTGGGCGCCTCGCCCGGACCGGGCTTCTCCACCAGGTCCGTCACCTTCACCACGTCGGAGTCGGCCGTCGGCTCGACCGCCGCGCAGCCGTACTGGTGGATCTGCGAGGGCTCGACCTCCATCAGCGCGATCACGCTGCCGCCCTCCCGCTCCCGGACCTCCACCATCCGCGCGAGCAGCGGGTCGCGCGGGTCGATCAGGTCGTCGCCGAGGAGCACCGCGAAGGGCTGGTCCCCGACGTGCGGGGCGGCGCACAGCACGGCGTGACCGAGGCCCCTCGGGGCGCCCTGGCGCACGTAGTGCACGGTGGCCAGGTCGCTGGACTCCTGGACCTTGGAGAGGCGGTCGTCGTCGCCCTTCCGGCTGAGGGTCTCCTCCAGCTCGTAGTTCCGGTCGAAGTGGTCCTCCAGGGGACGCTTGTTCCGTCCGGTGATCATCAGCACGTCGGAGAGGCCGGCCGCGACGGCCTCCTCGACGACGTACTGGATGGCCGGCTTGTCGACGACCGGCAGCATCTCCTTCGGCGTCGCCTTGGTCGCCGGGAGGAAGCGGGTGCCGAGGCCGGCGGCCGGGATGACAGCCTTGCTGATCCGGCCGGACCCGGGGGGCGTGTGATTCATGCGATGCACACTAACGGCTCGGAATGGGAGAAAGATGTGGCTCCGATTAACTTCCTCCGCATAAAGGCAGTTAAGAGCGCTTCGTGAATTCACAGAGGACCGTCATGACACCGGAGATGTCCGAAAAAGCCGTACTGCGCGCGCGACTTCTGGCGGCCCGCGCCGCGCTGGACGCCGAGACCCTCGCGGAAACGGCCGCCTCCCTCGCCCGGAGCGGGCTGGAACTCGCCGAGCTGGCCGACGCGTCCACCGTCGCCGCCTACGTCTCCGTGGGCCGCGAGCCGGGCACGCGCGCGCTGCTCGACGCGCTCCGCGCGCGGGGGGTGCGGGTCCTGCTCCCGGTCCTGCTCCCCGACAACGACCTGGACTGGGCCGTGTACGAGGGTCCGGACCGGCTGGCGCGGGCGGGCCGGGGGCTCCTCGAACCGGTCGGGCCCCGGCTCGGCCCGGAGGCGGTGTGCGGGGCCGACGCCGTCCTGCTGCCGGGGCTCGCGGTCGACGCGCGCGGGATGCGGCTCGGACGGGGCGGCGGCTCGTACGACCGGGTCCTGGCCCGGCTGGCGCGGGCCGGGAAGGACCCGGCCCTGGTGGTGCTCCTCCACGCGGCGGAGGTGGTCGCCCGGGTCCCGGAGGAACCGCACGACCACCCCGTGCACGTGGTGGTGACCCCGGAAGGGGTCGTCCGCTTCCGTACCGCCGGTCCTACGGCCTGAGGGCCGGCACGTCCCTCACCGCCGGCCCTACGGCTTGAGGACCAGCGTGTCCTTCGTCGCCGCGTCCACGGCCGCCCTGCCGTAGGCCCAGTCGAGGAGTTCGCCCCTCGCCCACGCGTCGGTCTGGTCGGTGTAGTGGGTGTGGAAGGCGTGCCCGGAGGCGCCGGTCAGGTTGATCCACCGGGACTTGTCCCAGTCGCCGACGTTGACGACCATCCGCATCGACGGCACCCAGATGACCTCGTAGCCGCCGGCCGCGTTCCAGCCGGTGGCGTCGACGGCCGCCTCGCCGCCGCCCAGGTTCCACGGGCCGCGGTTGAGGAGCCGCTGCACGACGCCGGGTCCGGCGGTGCCGAGGGTCTGGTTCTTCAGGGTCAGCTGGTGCAGCCGGCCCCAGCTCCAGGTGGAGACGTCCTTGCCGAGCTTGGCGGTCAGCTCCCAGCGGGCGTCCTTCATGGCACGGGCGAGCAGCTGGTCGCGGGTCTCGGTGGCCGGGTCGGTGCGGTTGCCGGGGGTGGTCCACCACTCGCTCTTCTCCTGCTTGAGGAGCGGGCGGACCACCTCGTACCAGCGGTCGCCGCCGTCCGGCTGCGCCGAGTCGGGGTCGCGCTGGCCGCACTCGCGGACGAGCTTGTTCTGCTCGTCGACCGGTCCGGTGGCGTCGGCCGGGCGCACGCTGATGCAGTCGCCCTCGGGGCGCAGCTCCTTGGGCAGCTTGTTGCCGAAGGCGAGCCTGAGGACGTTGCGCCAGACCGCGTTGAAGTAGGCGGCGGCGGCCGAGTCGGGCTCCTGGGTGTAGTCCCAGCCCTCCAGGAGCTTCTGCGCCTCGCGGACGTGCGGGTCGGCGATGTCGATCTTGAGCAGGAGCGGGTTGAGCAGGGTCGCGATCTCGCTGCGGTTGTCCGTCTGCATGGTCCGCATGTCGTCCGGCGAGATCTTGCCGCCGTCCTTGGTCTTCGACTCGATGAGGTCGTTGATCCGCTGGCTGCGCGAGCCGTAGCCCCAGTCCTTGGTGAGCAGGTCGGGGTAGTTCTTCGGGTCGATCACGGCCTGGTTGGCGGTGACGATGTAGCCGCGCTCCGGGTTGTACTCGTAGGGCAGCTTCTCGAAGGGGATGTATCCCTTCCACTTGTACGAGGAGTCCCAGCCGGGCGCCGGGATCGTGCCGTCGCCCTTGGCGCGCCGCGGGATCGTGCCCGGCGACTGGTAGCCGATGTTGCCCTCGGTGTCGGCGTAGATCAGGTTCTGGGACGGGACCTCGAAGTTCCTGGCGGCGGCTCGGAAGGAGGGGAAGTCCTTGGCGCGGTCGATGGCGAAGATCGCGTCCATGGACCTGCCGGGCCGGAGGGCGGTCCACTGGAGGGAGACGCCGTAGCCGGTGCCGCGGTCGGGGGCGGTGTTGCCGACGGGGGCCTTCTGGCCGACCGTCTCCAGCTCGGAGGAGCGGTCGGAGACGAGAGGGCCGTGCCCGGTGGAACGGACGGTGATCTTCCGGTCCTTGCCCCCGGCGACCTTGATGACCTCCTCGCGGACCGTGAAGGGCTTGACCTTGCCGTCCACGAGGTAGCCGTCGGGGCCGATCTTCTCCAGGTAGAGGTCGGTGACGTCGGCGCCGAGGTTGGTGAGGCCCCAGGCGATCCTGTCGTTGTGTCCGATGATCACACCGGGCATGCCGGAGAAGGTGTACCCGGCGACGTCGTAGCGGCAGGTGGCCGAGACCGAGCGGCAGTGCAGGCCCATCTGGTACCAGAGGGACGGCAGCTGGGGCGCGAGGTGCGGGTCGTTGGCCAGCAGCGGCTTGCCGGAGGTCGTGTACTTCCCGGCGACGACCCAGGAGTTCGAGCCGATGCCGTTGCCGTTGGGGCCGAGCAGGGCGGGGATGCCGTCCAGGACCTCGGAGAGCGCGCCGAGCTGGGACGCCGTGCCCCGGGAGGAGTCGGTGGAGGCCGAGGAGGCTCCGGAACGGGAGGACCCGCCGGAACCGCCCGGGGTCTCGCCCGTGCTCACGTCGGCTCCCCCGGGCCCGAACGTCCCGGAGGAGCCGACCCCGCCCCGGTCCACGATCGGCTGGTGGAGCGCGTACGGGTACTCCGGGTAGAGCTGCTTGATCTGCGCCGGGGTCAGCCGGCTGGTGAGCAGCGAGCGGTCGATCTCGTCCTGCATGTTGCCGCGCAGGTCCCAGGCCATCGCCTTCAGCCAGGCCACCGAGTCGACCGGCGTCCACGGCTCGATCGCGTAGTCGTTGGTGAGGGCCAGGGCCGCGTACTCGACGGAGACGTCCTTCGGCGCCCGGTCCTTCAGGTAGGCGTTGACGCCCTCCGCGTACGCCTGGAGGTACTTCTTCGTCTCCGCCGACAGGACCGTGTCGTACTCCTGCTGCGCGACCCGGCGCCAGCCGAGCGTGCGCAGGAAGGAGTCCGTCTCGATCTGGCTCTCGCCGAACATCTCGGAGAGGCGGCCCGCGGTCACGTGCCGGCGGACGTCCATCTCGTAGAACCGGTCCTGCGCCTGGACGTAGCCCTGCGCGCGGAAGAGGTCCGTCTCGTTGTCGGCGTAGATCTGCGGGACCCCCTGCGCGTCCCGCTTCACCTCCACCTGGCCCGAGAGCCGGTCGAGGCGGATCTCGCCGACCGTCTGCGGGAACGAGGCCCGGACGGTGCTGACGCCCCAGTACCCGCCGCCGCAGACGACCGCGACCAGCGCGAGGACCAGGACGAGGAGGAGCAGGCGGGCGCGCCGCCCTTTCTTCTTGGCGGGGGGCGCTGTCGTGTGGGAGGGCATCGCTGTCCTTCGCGGGGCAGGGTGGTCCTGGAGTACGGGAGCCACCTTAGGCGCAGCGTCCGGGCGGTCTGGACGCGGTGCCAGGAAGAGAACCGTACTGGTGAGCGAGGAACGGGGGAGCGGGCGTCAAGAAAACGTTAAAGATTAGGTAAGGTAACGAAGTGTCGCCCGCTGGATGAACGGTCCAGCTGCATGTGAGGGGAAGGAACGGCCACTGACTGTCCACCAGCTCAACGAACTCCTGCTCGTCGGCTCGCTCGTGCTGCTGATCGCCGTCGCGGCCGTGCGGATCTCCTCCCGCAGCGGCCTCCCCAGCCTCCTGCTGTACCTGGGGATCGGCGTCGCCATGGGCCAGGACGGCATCGGCGACGTCGCCTTCGACAACGCCGAACTGACGCAGGTCATCGGCTACGCGGCCCTCGTCGTGATCCTCGCCGAGGGCGGCCTCGGCACGAAGTGGAAGGAGATCAGGCCGGCCCTGCCGGCCGCGGTCGTCCTCTCCACCCTCGGCGTCGCGGTCAGCGTCGGCATCACCGCCGCCGGCGCCCACTACCTCGTCGGCCTGGACTGGCGGCAGGCCCTGATCATCGGCGCCGTCGTCTCCTCCACCGACGCCGCCGCGGTCTTCTCCGTGCTGCGCAAGGTGCCCCTGCCCTCACGGGTCACCGGCGTCCTGGAGGCCGAGTCCGGCTTCAACGACGCCCCCGTCGTCATCCTCGTCGTCGCCTTCTCCACCACCGGACCGGTCGACCACTGGTACGTCCTCCTCGGCGAGATCGCCCTCGAACTCGCCATCGGCGCGGCCGTCGGCCTCGCGGTCGGCTTCGCCGGCGCCTACGGGCTGCGGCACGTCGCCCTGCCCGCCTCCGGCCTCTACCCGATCGCCGTCATGGCCATCGCCGTCGCCGCGTACGCCGCCGGCTCCATGGCGCACGGCTCCGGCTTCCTCGCCGTCTACCTGGCCTCGATGGTCCTCGGCAACGCCAAGCTGCCGCACGCGCCCGCGAACCGGGGCTTCGCCGAGGGGCTCGGCTGGATCGCCCAGATCGGGATGTTCGTCCTGCTCGGCCTGCTCGTCACCCCGCACGAGCTCGTCAACGACTTCTGGCCCGCCGTCGTCATCGGCCTGGTCCTGACGATGGTCGCGCGGCCCATGGAGGTCCTGGTCGGCCTGCTGCCGTTCCGCATCCCCTGGCAGGAGCAGGCCCTCATGTCCTGGGCCGGCCTGCGCGGGGCCGTCCCCATCATCCTCGCCACCATCCCGATGGTGGCGGGCATCGAGGGCAGCGAGCGGATCTTCAACATCGTCTTCGTCCTCGTCGTCGTCTACACCCTCATCCAGGGCCCGACGCTGCCCTGGCTGGCGAAGGCGCTCAGGCTCGGGAGCTCCGCGGAGGCCGCCGACCTCGGCGTCGAGTCCGCCCCCCTGGAGCGGCTGCGCGGCCACCTGCTCTCCGTCGCCGTCCCGGAGGGCTCCCGGATGCACGGCGTGGAGGTCGCGGAACTGCGCCTCCCGGCCGGAGCGGCGGTCACCCTCGTCGTACGGGACGGCAAGAGCTTCGTGCCGGGACCCGCGACCGTCCTGCGGCACGGCGACGAGCTCCTGGTCGTGGCCACCGATCCGGTACGGGACGCCGCGGAGCGGCGCCTGCGGGCGGTCGGCCAGGGCGGCAAGCTCGCGGGCTGGCTGGGGACGGGCGGCTCGACGGCGCTCGGCCCGGCTCCGGCCACGGCCCTGCGGTTCCACCTGCCGGGACGGTCCGAAGGGACGGAGGAACCGGACGGAGCGGAGAAGGAACAGCGGGCCGGGCACGCCGGGCACGCCGGGCGGTCCGGTCGCGACGGGCGATCCGAGCACGCCGGGCGGTCCGGTCGCGACCGGCGGCAGAAGGGGACGGCCGGCTGATGCCAGGCGTCCGTCCGGGGACGGGGGCGCTTTCCCAGACGGGAGGGCGCTCCTCCCTGTATCATGAAGGCACACCTGATCGAACCAACTCTGCCTGACGCAGAGCTGGCGCGACCGTATGGCGGCCGTGGCGCCCCCTCCACCGTGGGGCCGGCCCGGTATCTACCGCAGTTCCGCGCATGAGGACAGCTCTCGGCGACACCCGCACCACCCGTGCACGGGACGCGCTACCAGGCGGCGGAAAGGCAAGGACCGTGGCGTCCACGGTCGACACGGACAAGGCCGGCAAGGGCCGCGTCCCCACGGACGGGGCCGACACCGGCCGGGTCCGCACGGACGGGCGGCCCGGTTACGGGCAGCTGCTGCGCACCCCCGGCGCGCTGTCCTTCCTGCTGCCCGGCTTCGCCGCCCGGCAGCCCTTCGCGATGCTGACCATCGGCATCGTGCTGCTCGTCCAGCACACCACCGGCTCCTTCGGCAGCGCCGGCGCGGTGGCCGCCGCCACCGGCGTCTCCATGGCGCTCTTCGCGCCGCAGAGCGGCAAGCTCGCCGACCGCTTCGGCCAGCGCGCCGTCCTGATCCCCGGCGTCCTCGTCCACACCGCCTCCGTCTCCGTGCTCGTGGCCCTCGCCCTGGCGGGCGCCCCGCTCTGGGCACTGTTCCTGGCCGCCGTGCCCTCCGGCGCCTCGGTGCCCCAGGTCGGCCCGATGGTCCGGGCCCGCTGGGCGGCCAAACTGGACGGCACCCCACTGATGCCGACGGCCGCGGCCTTCGAGTCCGTGACGGACGAGTTCACCTTCGTCGTCGGCCCCGTCCTCACCACCGCCCTGTGCACCGGCGTCCACCCGGCCGCCGGGCTGATCGCCGAGGCGTCCCTGACCCTGGTCGGCGGCCTGTTCTTCGCGGCGCAGCGGGCCACCCAGCCCGCGTTCGGCGCGGCGGGCGCCCACGCCTCCGAGCCCCGCCGCCCGGCGCTCTCCGTGCCCGGCGTCCGCGTCCTGATCGTCGCCTTCCTCGGCATCGGCTCCGTCTTCGGCGGCATGCAGGTCTCCCTCACCGCCTTCAGCGAGGAGATCGGCAACCCGGGCGCCAACGGCCTGCTGTACGGGGTCTTCGCCGCCGGCAACATGCTCGCGGGCATCGCCATGGGCGCCGTCGCCTGGAAGACCGGCCCCCGCCGCCGCCTGATCCTGGGCTACACCGGCCTCACCGCCGCGGCCTCCCTGCTGTGGTCCGTGCACTCGGTGCTGCTCCTCGGCGCCCTGGGCCTGGTCGTGGGCCTGTGCATCGCCCCCGCCCTGATCACCGGCTACACCATCGTCGAGACGCTGATCCCGGCCTCCGCCCGCACCGAGGCGTTCACCTGGCTCACCGGCGCCGTCGCGCTGGGGCAGGCCGCGGCCGTCACGGTCGCCGGGCGTCTCGCCGACGCCCAGGGCGCCAGTGCCGGATTCCTGGTGCCGCTGGGCGGCACGGCACTGGCCCTGATCACGCTGGTCGCGCTGCGGTCGCGGCTGAAGCCGCGCGAGCCGGGCCGGGTCACCGCACGTGGTGTCGGTCACCGCGAGCCGGTGTCGGTGGACTGAACCCACGGAATGCGTCACTATGGATCGTCGTTAGCACTCGATGAGTGTGAGTGCCAGGAGGAAGTCACGTGCCGACCTACCAGTACCAGTGCACCGAGTGCGGCGAAGGCCTCGAGGCGGTGCAGAAGTTCACCGATGACGCGCTGACCGAGTGCCCCAGCTGCCAGGGCCGCCTGAAGAAGGTGTTCTCGGCCGTCGGCATCGTCTTCAAGGGTTCCGGCTTCTACCGGAACGACAGCCGCGGCTCGTCGTCCAGCAGCTCGCCGGCCCCGTCGAAGCCGTCGACCGCCGCGTCCTCGTCCGCTTCGTCGTCGGACGCGAAGCCGGCCGCCTCGTCGTCCTCTTCCTCCTCCTCGACGTCCTCGTCGAGCACCGGAAGCTCAGCCGCCTGATCCGGCCGCGGACGCCGTCCGCACGTTCTTCACCGAGGGCCCCGTCGCATGCGACGGGGCCCTCGGTGTGTACGGGTGTGCCGGTGGGGGTGCGCCGTGCGGGGCTGCTCGCGCGGTTTTCGCTCGTGCGGGTGAGGGAGTTTTCCACAGGCGCTCGGTGATCCCCAGGCCGGAGCGGGGTGGGGTGGGGACGGGGAGAGTGGAAGCCGCTTCCGTTGCCGACCAGGACAGGCGGTGTCCCGCGATGACCACGAACGATCCGACCCTTTTCCCCGGCGCTCCTGCCGTTTCCGGCACTCTCGGCGCGCTCGGGGGTTCCAGCGCCCTCAGGGGTTCCAGCGCTTTCGGTGGTTCCGGTGCCTCCGCCGTTGCCGGCACCTCCGGCACCCCCGCCGTCCCCTCCGTCTCCGGTGCCTCCGTGCCGGCGCCGTGTGTGGTGCCGGCCTTCGAGCCGTTGCGGGTCCGGGGCGCGCGGCACCGGTTGCGCCGGGCACTCCGGAGGGGGCGGCGGGAGTCGGTGGTGCTGCTGGCGCTGATGGCGACGGCGCTGGCCGTGGCGGGGTCGGGGCTGCCGGGGCCACCGGGGACGGGTTCGCCGGAAACGGGGTCCGGACCGGGGCGGTCCTCCGGGGCGAGGACCCCGGCCGCCGCGCGCGCCCGGCCGGCGGCCGCTCCCCCGGTGTCCGCCCCGGTACGAATCGCCGACGCCGCGACCGTACGACTGCTGAGGCCCGGTGACCGGGTCGACGTGATCGCCGCGCCCCACGCGCAGTGGGGCGAGGAGGGCGAGGCACGGGTGATCGCGACGGACGCCCGGGTGGCCGAGGTGCCGCTCCCGGACGAGTCCCGCCCGGACGGAGGGGCGCTCGTGGTCCTGTCCGTGCCCCGGGCGACGGCGGCGGCCCTCGCGGGCGCCGGCGTCACGTCCCGGCTGGCGGTGACGGTGTGCTGATTCGCACGCACACCCTGGCGGGTAACCGTCTCGTGTGTACCGATTGGACGCTCCCGTGCCCCACACGGCCTAATGACTGCGCACGCAGCACACGTGACGAAAACGGAAGGCACCTCGGTGGCCGAGAAGAAGGAAAGTTTGCTGGGAGGCTTCAAGGCCTTTCTGATGCGCGGCAACGTGATCGACCTGGCGGTGGCGGTCGTCGTCGGTGCCGCCTTCACGAACATCGTGAACTCCGTGGTCAAGGGCGTCATCAACCCGGTCGTGGGTGCCTTCGGCACGAAGGACCTGGAGAGCTACTCGTCCTGCCTCAAGAGTCCCTGCAAGATGGTCGACGGCGAGATGCAGGGCATCCAGATCCAGTGGGGTCTCGTCCTCAGCGCGGTGCTGAGCTTCCTGATCACCGCGGCCGTCGTCTACTTCCTGATGGTCCTGCCGATGGCGAAGATCCTCGCGAAGCGCGCCGCGCACGACAAGGCGAAGGAAGGCGTCCAGGAGACCATGGAGATCAGCGAGCTGGAGGTCCTCAAGGAGATCCGCGACCACCTGGTCGCCCAGGGCGGTCCCCCGTCGGGTCCGGGAGCGGGGACGGGCCGCGGTCCCGGCTCCGGTGGTGGCACGGGTCCGGGGGGAACGGGGGCGCACTCCACCTTCTGACCGGCGCGGTACGCCGGGTTCAGAGGTGGTGCGGCGGCTTCTCGTCGAGGAAGCGCGCGAGGTCGGCGGCGCTGTCACCGCCGGCCGGAGGCCGCTCGCCCCACCCGCGGTCCGTGTCGTCCGCGGACTGCCGGTCCAGCGGATCGTCGAAGACGATGACCGGCTTCGGCCTGTCCTCGGAACGGGAAGGCGTACCGGATCGCTCCGTGTCTCGCGGGCCGTGGGCGGGGGCGGTGCTCATCCCTCCAGGGTACGCCCGCTCTCCGTACCCGTCCCGTCCCGGACCGTCCCGGACCGCTCCGTCCCGCCCCGTACCGTGTCGTCCTGTCCGGCCCGGGGGTCCTTCGCTCGGCGGTCCTTCGCTCAGCGGCACATCTCTCAGCGGCGCTTCCCTCAGCGGTCCTTCGGATCGAGCAGCCAGAGGCCGAGCACCACCAGGAAGGACAGGACGAGGAAGCCCGCACTCCACCAGGCGGTGCCGGTGTCGCCCGACATCCACTCGCCCGCCACGATCCTCAGGCCCCAGAGCCGACCGACGACGACCGAGGGCGCGAGCACGAGACGGGCGGTCGGTTTCGAGGAGCGCTCGGGCTCCCGCTCCCCTCCCGCGCCCGGCCCCGGCCCGGGGTGCCGGATCCGGGAATCGCCGTAGTCGCTGGTGGGCCGGATCCGCGGACAGCGCTCGCGCAGGGGGCGGTTCAGCCGGGGCCGGACACTGCCCGGGGTGTACGGGGGCCGGGGCGGCTCCCCGGACCGCCGGGGACGGCGCCCCGGAAAGCACCGGACCCGCCCTCCGGTGTGCCTCGGCCCGTCCGTTCTGATGTGCTGGGACCCATGACAGCACCCTTCCGTCCGCTCGCCGCCCGCTCCCGCGAGGAGTCGCACCGGGCTTCCACGCCCCTGGAACTCCTCTTCGACCTGTGCTTCGTCGTCGCCGTCGCCCAGGCGGGCGCCGAGCTGGTGCACGCGGTGGCCGGGGGGCACGCCGGCGAGGGCATCGCCGACTACGCCATGATCTTCTTCGCCATCTGGTGGGCCTGGATGAACTTCTCCTGGTTCGCCTCCGCCTACGACAACGACGACGTGCTCTACCGGGTCGTCACCCTCGTCCAGATCGCCGGCGTGCTCGTCCTCGCCGCCGGCGTCTCGCGCGCCTTCGAGGAACACGACTTCCTCGTCGTCTACCTCGGCTACGTCGTGATGCGCCTCGCCATGGTCTCGCAGTGGCTGCGCGCCGCCCACCACGCCACCGACCCGGCCGAGCGGACGATGTGCCACCGGTACGCGGGCGGGGTCCTCGCCGTCCAGGTCGGCTGGCTCGCGCTGGTCCTCGCGCCCGAACCCGCACGCCCGTGGGTCTTCCTGGTCATGGCGCTCGCCGAGATGGCCGTGCCCGTGTACGCGGAGAGGGCCGTCCCCAGCACCTGGCATCCCCGTCACATCGCCGAGCGGTACGGCCTGTTCACCATCATCGTGCTCGGCGAGACCATCGCCGCCGCGACCGTCGCCGTGAAGTCCGGCGTCGTCGAGAACGACGCCCTGGACGAACTGCTGCCGATCGCCGTCGGCGGCCTGCTGCTCGTCTTCGCCGCCTGGTGGATCTACTTCGTCGTACCCGCCCACGACCGGCTGACCTCCAGCCGCCAGGGCTTCCTGTGGGGCTACGGCCACTACGTGATCTTCGCGTCGGCCGCAGCGGTCGGGGCGGGCCTGGAGATCGCCGTCGAACAGGCCGTGGGCGAGGCCCCCCTTTCGACGCTCGCCGCCTCCGCCGCGGTGACGATCCCGGCGGCCCTCTTCCTGCTGTCGGTGTGGCTGTTGCACGCCCGCTACTTCAAGGTCGGCATCGCCCAGCAGTCGGTCCTGCCGGTCGCGGCGTTCGCGATCCTGATGTGTTCGTTCGCGGGCCGCTGGGCCGTCCTCGCGGCCGGTCTGGTCGCGGCGGCGGCCGTCGCGACCGGGGTCGCCCTGACCGCCCGGAACCCGGCGACCCGTTCCACGGAAGCCTGACCGCGGCGCCGGGCCCCGTGGTAGGCAAGGGGCATGACACTCCCCGGGCGGGCGGACGGCCAGGACGCGATCACCGATGTGGACGGGCTGCGCGTGGGGCACGCGCGCGTGGCCGGGCCCGGGGCGCTGAGCGGGACCACGGTGGTCCTCGCGCCGGAGGGCGGGGCGGTCGCCGCCGTGGACGTGCGGGGCGGCGGGCCGGGCACGCGGGAGACGGACGCCCTGGACCCCCGGAACGTGGTCCGGCGGATCGACGCGGTCGTCCTGACCGGCGGCAGCGCGTACGGCCTGGACTCCGCCTCCGGGGTGACGGCCTGGCTGGCGGAGCGGCACCGGGGCGTCCGGGTGGGGCCCGACCCGTCCCACGTGGTGCCGGTGGTGCCCGCCGCGTGCCTCTTCGACCTGGGCCGGGGCGGCGACTTCGCGGCCCGGCCCGGTGCGGCGACGGGCCGGGCGGCGGCGGAGGCGGCCGACGCGAGCGGCGACCGCGCGCCCGTGGCGACGGGCGCGGTCGGCGCGGGCACCGGGGCCGTCGTCGGCGGCCTGCGGGGCGGCGTCGGGACGGCGAGCACGGTCCTGGCGTCCGGCGTCACGGTCGGCGCGCTGGTCGTGGTGAACGCGGTCGGTTCGGCCGTGGACCCGTCCACGGGCGTCCCGTACGGGAGTTACTTCGAGGACGGGCGGCCCGTCTTCCCGGACCCGGAGGTGCACGAGGCGGCGCGACGGCGCCTCGCGGAGGCCCGGACGACGTCCGCCCCGCCCCCGCTGAACACCACGCTCGCCGTGGTCGCGACGGACGCCCCGCTGACCCGCGCGCAGGCGCGGAAGGTCGCGGGCACGGCGCACGACGGCATCGCGCGCGCCGTCCGGCCGGCGCACCTGATGAACGACGGGGACACGGTCTTCGCCCTCGCCACCGGAGCCCGGGAACCGGCGGGCGAGCCGGACCCGCTCGCCCTGAACGAGATCCTGGCGGCGGGCGCGGACCTGGTGACCCGGGCGATCGTCCGCGCGCTGCTCGCGGCCCCCGCCGGACCGCGCGGTCCCGGTGGGGACTTCCCCTCGTACCGGGAGCTGTACGGGCCCGGGGCGGACCCGCGTTCCCTTTAGGCCCGGGGGAGTTGGGGCCGGAGGCGGGAACTCCGGCCTTTCTCCGCCCGTTCTGCCGGAACCCGGACACGATGTCAGTCCCAGGGACTACGTTGAGCAAGCACCGAGTGACATGCGGCGACGGCCTGGAGACCCTCTTGAACGATCCGCAGGATCTTCCCGATCCGTACGAGACGACCGAGACGCACATCGAGCGGCTTCTCGGCCGGGCACTCAACTCCTTCGACCTGCCCGACTCGACCGTCGAGCGCCTCGGCACGGCGCTCGCGCACTCCAGCACGCCGCACTCCTCGCACCACAGCGCGTCGCTGCACCGCACGATCCACCGCCACACGTACCTGCTCGCCGACGGCAGCACGCTCAGTCTCTGGGAGCTCGCGCACGTCGCGGGCCGGGACGGCACCGAGCGGCACGAGCTGTACGTGCGGGAGGCGGACGCCCGGCTCGCCGCCTCCCGTCTGCCGTACGGAACGCCGCCGGGCCGCCCGGCGGAGCCCGCCGGCGGACGGATTCCCGGCGAGGACGACGGCTTCGAACCGCTGGACGTCCTGCCCGACCGCCCGGTACCCGCCCCGCCGAGGACGTACGTGCCGGACGACTCCGCCGACCACGCGCGCCGTGTCCTGCGGCGCGCGGAGAACGCGGACCGGCCGGGCGGGGCGGTGGCCCGCCGTCTCCGGCTGGCCTTCGCGCACCACATCACCCAGGCGTTCGGGCGCCGCTGCCCGGTGGAGGGCGGCCGGGAGGCCGGCTTCACCCTCTACGAGCACCAGTTCCTGCTGCTCGACGGCAGCGAGGTCAGCCTCTGGGAGGTCGAGCACACGGCGACCCCCGACGGCCGTCACATGTGCGAGGTGTACGAGGACGAGGACACGGCCCGGAGGGCGATGGAGTCCCGCGCCCGGGTGCGCTGACGCGGACGGCGCGGCGGGCCCCGGCGGGTACGGCGAAGGGCCCCGGCCCCGGGACTCCTCCCGGGGCCGGGGCCCTTCGCGCGGCGGCTCAGCGCGCGAGCGCCGGCTCCTTCTCGACGACGGCGGTGCCGCCGTCCCCGCCGACGCCGTCGTCACCCTCGCCGCCGCCCTCCAGGTGCTGCTTCGGCTTCGCGGGCAGTGCGAACATCACCAGGAAGATCACGGCGAGCACGCCCGCGACCCAGCCCATCGCGTTCCGGAAGGCGTCCGTGAAGGCCGCGCCCGTCTCCGCCGGGGCCTTGGCGAGGCGCTCGTCGTCGATCACGCCGAAGAAGACGACCGACACCAGGCCGAGACCGAGCGCGTTGCCCATCTGCGTGGTCGTGTTGATCAGGCCCGAGGCCGAACCGGCGTGCTCGCGCGGGACCTCCGAGAGGACCGCGTCCGTCAGCGGCGCCACGATCAGGCCCATGCCGAGACCCATGACGACCAGCGGCGGGATCATCTGCCAGGACGTGATCGCGGTCCCGTACCGGCCGGCCTCGAAGAGGTAGAGCAGGACGCCCGCCGCCATGGTCAGGGCACCCGTCTGGAGCACCTTCCGGCCGAAGCGCGGCACCAGCTTCTGCACCGAGAGGCCGGCGGCCGTCGAGACCGCGACCGAGAACGGCACGCCGGTGAGGCCCGCCCGCAGCGCGCTCCAGCCGAGCCCGACCTGCATGTAGAGCGTCCAGACCAGGAAGAAGATGCCCATCACGACGCCGAAGGTGAGCTGCACCGCGACGCCGGCCGCGAAGCTCTTCACCCGGAACAGCGACAGCTCGACGAGCGGCGAACCGTCCCTGCGCGTCTTGTGCCTCTCGTACGCGACGAGGAGGGCGAAGACGACGAGGCTGCCGGCCATCATCAGGTGGCCCCACAGCGGCCAGTCCAGCTCGCGGCCGCGCGTCAGCGGGTAGATCAGCATGAGCAGCGCGACCGTCACCAGGAGCACGCCGACCAGGTCGAGGCGGAGCGCCTTCGGCGCCTTCGACTCGATGATGAACTTCCGGCCCAGGAGCAGGCCCGCGATGCCGACCGGCAGGTTGATGAGGAAGATCGGGCGCCACTCCAGGCCCGCGACGTTCCCCTGGGTGAGCAGAGCGCCGAGGAGCGGTCCGGAGACCGCGCCGAGGCCCACGATCGCGCCGAAGAGGCCGAAGACCTTGCCGCGTTCGTGCGCCGGGAAGGTGACGTGGACGATCGACAGGACCTGCGGCACCATCATCGCGGCCGCCGCGCCCTGGAGGAGGCGGGAGCCGACCAGCATCTCCTGGTTGGCCGCGAAACCGCAGAGCGCCGAGGCGAGGGTGAAGCCGGCGGTGCCGAGGAGGAAGAGGCGCTTGCGGCCGTAGATGTCGCCGAGCCGTCCGCCGGTGATCAGCCCGGCGGCGAACGCGAGCGCGTACCCGGCGGTGATCCACTGGATGGCCCCGAAGGAGGCGCCGAGGTCCCGTTCGATGCTGGGGATCGCGATGTTGACGATCGTGGCGTCGACCAGGTCCATGAAGGCGGCGGTCATGACGATGGCGAGGGCGATCCAGCGCCGCCGGTCGCCCGGGTCGGCGGGGACCGGGGCGGTGGCGGCCGGGGCGGTGGGAGCCGTGCCGGCGGGGCCCGTGCCGGTGGGGGCCGCCGCGTCCGTGACGGCGTCGTGTGAACTCATACGAAGGAAGATAGGAGGTATGTAGGTCGGATCATGTCCTAGATCGGGCGCATCCTGGACGGCATGACGGACACCCCGGCACGGCTCCTGAACCTGCTCTCGCTCCTCCAGACTCCGCGCGAGTGGCCCGGGAGCGAACTCGCCGAACGGCTCTCGGTCTCCCCGCGCACCATCCGCCGGGACGTCGACCGGCTCCGCGCCCTCGGCTATCCGGTCGAGGCGACCATGGGCGCGGTGGGCGGCTACCGGCTCGTCGCCGGCACGGCCCTGCCGCCGCTGCTCCTCGACGACGAGGAGGCCGTCGCGATCGCGGTCGGGCTGCGCGCCGGGGCCGGGCACGCCATCGAGGGCGTGGAGGAGGCGTCCGTACGGGCCCTGGCGAAGCTGGAGCAGGTCCTGCCCGCGCGCCTCCGGCACCGGGTCTCCACGCTCCAGAACGCGACGATCCCGCTGACCCGGGGCGACGGCGCGACGGTCACGCCCGCCACCCTGACCGCGCTCGCGGGCGCGGTCACCGGACGGGAGAAGCTGCGCTTCGGCTACCGGGCGGGGGACGGGGCCGAGTCGAAGCGGCTGGTGGAGCCCTACCGGCTCGTCTCCACCGGGCGCCGCTGGTACCTCGTCGCGTACGACCTGGGCCGCGAGGACTGGCGCACCTTCCGGGTGGACCGGGTGAGCGACCCGCTGGCCACCGGGGCCCGGTTCGGCCCGCGCGAGCTGCCCGGGGGCGACGCGGCGCAGCTGCTGGCCGGTTCGATCTCGCGCGCGCAGCCGGAGCTGGACCTGGACGTCTCCTTCGAGGCGCCCGCCGACTTCGTGACGGCCCGCCTCCCGTCCCACCTGGTTCCCGTCGCGACGGGACCGGCCGCCTGCCGGCTGCGCGCCCGCTCCACGGACTCCGTCGAGTGGCTGGCCCTGCGCCTGGCCCTGGTCGAGTCCCCCTTCACCGTCCACGGCCCGGAGCCCCTGCGCGCGTACGTGGAGGACCTGGCGGGGCGCCTGGCGGCGGCGGCGCGCACGTGAGCACCCCGGGGGCCCGTGTCCGGGCTCCCGTCCGGGGGACGAGGCGGGGCCGGAACGCGGCCGGGTCCGGCCGCGCGGCCGTCCTAGGCCACCGCGTCGAAGCCCGTGTCGCGGGCCATCTTCTTCAGTTCCAGGAGGGCGTGCTTCTCGATCTGGCGGATGCGCTCACGGGTCAGTCCGTGCTCCTTGCCGACCTCGGTCAGGGTCCGCTCGCGCCCGTCCTCGATGCCGTACCGCATGCGGATGATCGAGGCCGTGCGGTGGTCCAGCTTGGCGATCAGGTCGTCCAGCTCCTCGCTGCGCAGCAGCGTGAGCACCGACTGCTCCGGCGAGACCGCCGACGTGTCCTCCAGGAGGTCGCCGAACTGGGTCTCGCCCTCGTCGTCCACCGCCATGTTCAGCGAGACCGGGTCCCGGGCCCAGTCCATGACGTCGACGACCCGCTCGGGCGTCGAGCCGAGTTCGGCGGCGATCTCCGCGGGCTCGGGATCGCGCCCGTTCTCCCGGTTGAACTCGCGCTGCACGCGCCGGATCCGCCCCAGCTCCTCCACCAGGTGGACGGGGAGCCGGATGGTGCGGGACTGGTCGGCGATGGAGCGGGTGATGGCCTGCCGGATCCACCAGGTCGCGTACGTGGAGAACTTGAAGCCCTTGGCGTAGTCGAACTTCTCGACCGCGCGCACCAGGCCCGCGTTCCCCTCCTGGATCAGGTCGAGCAGCGGGAGCCCGCTGCGCGGGTAGCGCCGGGCGACGGCCACCACGAGCCGCAGGTTGGACTTGATGAAGAGGTCCTTGGCCCGCTCGCCCTCGGCGACCAGCGCTTCGAGCTCCTCACGGGTCGCTCCGCCGGCCTCGCTCTCGACCTCCTTGTCCAGGATCTGCCGGGCGTACACGCCGGCCTCGATCGTCTGGGAGAGCTCGACCTCCCTGGCGGCGTCGAGCAGGGGCGTGCGCGCGATCTCGTCGAGGTACATGCCGACCAGGTCGCGATCGGCGATCTCCCCGCCCACGGCGCGAACGCTGCTTGCCCGGCCGGCCCCGCTCGCGGCGGAGGTCTTGCGGCGGGCAACGGCACGGGTTGCCATGCGTGCTCCCTTGCTTGCTGAGTAGGTCACGACACTCTTTCGGGTGCCCTGTATCCGTGGGAAACAACGACTGGAATCAGGACAGAATTCCCACCCGCCCCATGAAATCTCGCGATCATGCAGTATCCTGCGCGGCTTCCGCACCGTCCGGTGGAGTGCCCGTACCCACGGACGCGCTGGTCAGGCCGGTCCCGAGGGGTGGTGCGGCATCCTCGGCGCGAGCCCCGTCCCCACCGCCGGTGAGATCGCGATCACATCCGGTGGCACTCCTTCAGACGCGTCGCGGGGGTACGGGGTTGCCCGCCCGGACGTGTGTCCGGGTCCGGCGGGGGACACGGTCCCAGGACCGCCGGGCCCGGGACCTACTTCCGGCGGCCCCCGGAAGTAGGTCCCGGGCCCGTTCCGCCCCGCCCCTCCCCCGCCCTACCGTCGCCCCCATGACCGACCGCCCCGAGACCGGCACGACCGGCACCACCGACCGCGCGGGCGCCACCGGCGCCCCCGACGCCACCGGCACCCTCGACGAGGCCCTGGAGCGGCTCCACGCCTCCGGACCCGAGCGTGGTGGCTGGCTGAGCAACCACGCCCCGATGGCCGTCGAGGCGCTCGTCCGCCACGGGCGGGCGTCCGCCGTGCACCGCTGGCTGGACCAGTACGAGGACAGGCTGGAGGAGCTCCCGCCCCCGCACGCCCCCGTGACGGCGGACACCTGGCGCGAGGCGCTCGGCGACCCCGCCCGGATCACCGACTGGACCCTGTTCTTCGCGCGGGAGCTGGAGGAGCGCCCCTGGCGCGGGGTCCTGGCCGAGTGGTGGCCCCGCCTCCTGCCCGGGATCGCGGCCGGGGCGACGCATCCGGTGATCCGCACCGGGCACGCCGTACGGACCCTCCTGGCGTCCCCGGAAGGGGGCGGGGTAAGCGGTCCGCGCCGCACCGAGCTGGCCCACGCCCTCGGCTACTGGGCCGCCCGCCACCAGCCGCTCCCGCCGCTCACCGCGCTGCCCGCCGCGCCGACGGCGGCCGCGGCGCTGGACTCCGTGCCCCCGGTCCCGGACCAGGACGGCGGGATCAGGCACCGGCTCGCGCAGCTGACGGCGCTCCCGGCGTGGGGCGCGGCCCCGGACCCGGACACGGCGAAGGAGCTGCTCGGGGAGCTGGTGACGGCGGCGACGCACCGGTACGCGACCCACGGGTACGGCGAGCCGGTCATGCTGGTGCACGCGGCGACCGCGCCGAACGCGGTCCTGCGCGCCCTGCCCGCGCTCCCCCGGGAGCTGTGGGCGCCGAGCCTGGCGGCGGCCTGGGCGGCGTCGGCCGCGGTGACCGCCGCGTACACCCCGGTGGAGGCCGCCCCGTACGAGAAGGTCCCGCTGACCCCCGAGGAGGTCTTCGCGCGGGCGGCGGAGCACGGCGACGACCACACGATCAAGTTCACGGACACGGCGCTCGACGTGGGCGGGCCGCTCGCCCTGGCGGCCGCCCTCCGTTCGGTCGAGCTGAATCCGCCCGCCTCCTGAGGGCGGTCAGCCGAACTGCACGGACCGCTTGGCCAGCCCCATCCAGAAGCCGTCGATCACCGACCGCTCCGCGTCGAGGTCGCCGGCCGCGTCCGCCGCGCCCAGGGTCACGAAGAGCGGGGCGAAGTGTTCGGTGCGGGGGTGGGCGAGGTGCCCGGCGGGCGACTTGTCCGTGAAGTCGAGGAGGGCGTCGACGTCCCGTGCGGCCAGGGCCTCGCGCCCCCAGGAGTCGAACTCGGCGGACCAGGCGGGCACCCCGCCCCCGGGGTGCCGGAGCGCGGCGAGGTTGTGGGTGAAGAAGCCGCTGCCGACGATCAGGACGCCCTCGTCGCGCAGCGGGGCGAGCCTGCGCCCGACGTCCATGAGCCGGCGCGGGTCGAGCGTGGGCAGGGAGATCTGGAGCACGGGGACGTCGGCGTCCGGGTACATCTCGACGAGCGGGACGTACGCGCCGTGGTCGAGGCCCCGGTCGGGCATGTCCTGCACGGGCGTGCCGGGCGCGCGGAGCAGCTTGCGGACGCTCTCGGCGAGCGCCGGCGCGCCGGGGGCGCCGTACCGCACGCGGTAGTAGTGCTCGGGGAAGCCCCAGAAGTCGTACACCAGCGGCACGGTCGCGGTGGCGCCGAGCGCGAGCGGGGCCTCCTCCCAGTGGGCGGAGACGACCAGGATCGCCCTCGGGCGCGGCAGGGCGGCGGCCCAGGCGGCCAGTTCGCCGGGCCAGAGCGGGTCGTCGGCGAGCGGCGGGGCCCCGTGGGACAGGTAGAGGGCGGGCATCCGTTCCAGCGTGGCGTCCATGGCGGCCACCTCCGACTTCCGACAGGGTTCCGATGTGTTCCGGGTGTTCCGGGTGTTCCGGCGCGCCGCGGCGGGTCCGGATGCCTTCCGGCGCGTTTCCGCGCGCTCCGGTCCGCCGCGCCGTGATGCTTGAAAGTTCAAGCTCACCGCGGGAGCAGCTTAGATCGATATAGTTCAACTTTCAAGGATGAGTCGTACGATGGGGCCATGGGAGACACGACCGAACCCCGCTGGCTCACCGACGAGGAGCACCGCGTCTGGCGCGCCTACCTCCACGCCACCACGCTCCTGGAGGACCACCTCGACCGCCAGCTCCAGCGCGACGCCGGAATGCCGCACCTCTACTACGGCCTGCTCGTCCGGCTCTCCCAGGCGCCCCGCCGCAGGCTGCGGATGACCGAACTGGCCAAGGACGCCAAGATCACCCGCTCCCGGCTCTCCCACGCGGTGGCCCGGCTGGAGAAGAACGGCTGGGTGCGGCGCGAGGACTGCCCCTCCGACAAGCGCGGCCAGTTCGCCCGGCTCACGGACGAGGGCATGGAGATCCTCCGCCGGAACGCCCCCGGCCACGTGGCGGCCGTGCGCCAGGCCCTCTTCGACCGGCTCTCCCCGGAACAGGTGGGGCAGCTCGGCGCGATCATGCGGGTGATGGCCGAGGGGCTGGAACCCGCGGACCCGGACGCGGACCTGCCCTGGCTCCGCTGAGGAAGCGGAGCCGGGGCGGGGGCGCGACGGACCGGGAGCGGCGGGCCCGGGGCCGGGGACCGGTGGCCCCGGACCCGGAGCCGGAGCCGACGGGCTCCGTGGTCCGGGGCCCCGGGACCGGGGTCAGTGGGCCAGGACCGGGACCCTCACCTCGTCACCGGCGTCCGCGCCGGACCCGGCGGCCGCGCCGTTCTCCGGCTTCCCGGGGGTGAGGAACACGAAGGCGATCACGGCCGAGACGGCCAGGATGCCGACCGCCCACCAGATGGCCGCCGCGTACCCCTCGACCATGCCCTGGAGCTGGAGCAGCCTCCGGGCGGCCGGGGTGGTGGCGCCGGCCGCGTGGTCGACCAGGTAGGCGGTGGTCGCCGAGGCGGCGATCGTGTTCAGCAGGGCCGTACCGATGGCGCCGCCGACCTGCTGCGAGGTGTTGACCATCGCGGAGGCCACACCGGCGTCCTTCGGGTCCACGCCCTGCGTCGCGAGCGACATGGCCGGCATGAACGCCGTGCCCATGCCCAGGCCGAGCAGCAGCTGCGCGGGCAGGATCAGACCGGCGTACGAGGTGCCGATCTCCAGCCGCGTCAGGAGCAGCATGCCGACGGCGGCGGTCAGGAAGCCCGGGGCCATCAGCAGGCGCGGCGGGACGCGGGTCATCAGGCGCGCGCCGATCTGGGTCGAGCCCGTGATCATGCCGACGATCATCGGCAGGAACGCGAAGCCCGTCCTGACCGGCGAGTACCCCTCCACGACCTGCAGGTAGTACGTCAGGAAGAGGAACAGGCCGAACATCGCGATGACCGCGAGGCCGAGCGACAGGTAGACGCCGCCGCGGTCGCGGTCGGCCAGGACGCGCAGCGGGAGCAGCGGCGACTTCACGCGCGCCTCGGTGAGCACGAACGCCAGGAGCAGGACGGCGGAGCCGGCGAAGAGCCCGACCGTGCCGGTGTCGCCCCAGCCCTCGGACTCGGCGCGGGTGAAGCCGTACACGAGCGCGACCAGACCCAGGGTGGACAGGACGACGCCGGGGACGTCGAGCGCGGAGCGGTTGCGGCCGCCCGCGGGCTCGCGGACGACGAGGTACGCGCCGACGGCGGCGACCACGGCGAACGGGATGTTGACGAAGAAGGTCCAGCGCCAGTTCAGGTACTCGGTGAGGAAGCCGCCGAGGATCAGGCCCACGGCACCGCCGCCGCCGGCGATCGCGCCGAAGATGCCGAACGCCTTGGCGCGCTCCTTGGCGTCGGTGAAGGTCACGGCGAGCAGCGAGAGCGCGGCGGGCGCGAGGAGCGCGCCGAAGGCGCCCTGGAGCGCGCGGGCCCCGAGCATCATGACCTCGCTGTTCGCGGCCCCGCCGAGGGCGGAGGCGGCGGCGAAACCGGCGAGGCCGACGACGAAGGCGCGCTTGCGCCCCCACAGGTCGGCGACGCGCCCGCCGAAGAGGAGCAGCCCGCCGAAGGCGAGGGCGTAGGCGGTGATGACCCACTGCCGGTTGCCGTCCGAGATCCCGAGGTCCCGCTGGGCGGAGGGCAGGGCGATGTTCACGATCGTCGCGTCGAGGACGACCATGAGCTGGGCGAGGGCGATGAAGACGAGCGCTTTCCAGCGTCCGGGGTCGGTCCCGGGCGGGGCGCTCGGGGCGGTGTCGGCGATTTTCGGCATGGGTGGGGCCACCTCTTGGCGCGTACGGGTACGTGAGGGAGGAAAAGGGCGTACGGGAACTCGGGACCGCGCCCGGAGGGCTGCGGACCCGGGGGTCTGTGGGTCTGTGGGTCTGTGGGTCTGTGGGTCTGTGGGTCTGCGGACCCGCGGGTCTGTGGATCCGCGGGTCCGCAGGCTGCGGGTCTACGGATCTACGGGTTCATGGGCATGCGGTCCCGGGGGCCCGTGGGACGGGAGGTCCGGCGGGCACGGGCCCGGGGGCGGGGTCGTGACGGTCAGGAGCCGTGCCTGAGGCCCTCCAGGGTCGCGGCCGTCCCGGGCAGTTCGGAGCGCGCGGGCGCCTCCAGGCCGTCCAGGAACAGCTGCAGGTGACGGTGGACGAACGGGGCGAAGGTGCCGCACCCCGTTCCCGGCAGCGGGCGGGTGAGCTGGGAGAGGGCCACCATCAGGTCGCCGACGCCGATGTCGGGGCGGAGCCGGCCGGCCCGCTGCGCCCGCTCCACGAGCCCCCGGACGGCCTCCTCCAGCCGCTCGCCCCCGGCCTTCAGGTCGGGGTGCTCCCGGTCGAAGGCGTCGTCGAGCATCGGGCAGAGGGCTCCGACGCGCTCCTCGGCGGCGGCGTGGACGAAGCGGCGGAGGGCGGCGAAGGCGTCGCCCTCCTCGGCGGCGGCCCGCTCGGCGAGCGCGGTGACGCGGGCCATGATCGAGAGGACGACCTCGTGGACGAGGTCGGCGCGTTCGGGGAAGTTCCGGTAGAGCGTGGCGTTCCCGACGCCCGCGCGGCGCGCGACCTCGTCGTACGGCACCTGGGGGCCGGACTCGACGAACATCTCGCGGGCCGCCGTGACGATCCGCTCGCGGTTGCGCAGGGCGTCCGCCCTCGGCCGGGGCGTCCGGCGGACGGACGGGGCACGGGTGGCGCCGGTACCGGCGGTGGCGTCGGCGGTCCTGGTCACGTCATGTCCTCCTCGGCCTCACCGGGGAATTCTTCCCCACTTCGCTGAACACAGAGTGGAACGGGGAATCGCTCCCCGGTTATTTCCCCTCCCTCTTGTGACCCCAGTCACACATGCCTCGTTTCACGGAATACCCACGATCGGGTCACCCGGCGCGCGCACCCGCACCACCCGTCACAGGCTGATCGCACAGCGCGAAACCCCTCCGCGCGCGACGGGGATTCGACCGCCGACCTGCCCCCACCGGAGAGGCGACCGCATGCAGCATCCCCGACGACGGATACGCAGACCCGTCGCCCTGGCGGCGACCGCGGCGCTCTCCCTCGGCCTGCTCACCTCCGCGAGCACCACCCTGCGCAGGCCCGCCCCGGCCTCGGCGGGGCCCGTGGCCACCGCGCCGGACAACGTCCGGCTGGCGCCGTGCCGCATCGCCACGACGATGGGCGTGCAGATGTCGGAGGGGCTGCCCACGGCCCCCGGGTACGTGCGCTCCACGGGCCTCGTCAGGGCCCTCAACCTGATGATCGACTTCCCGGACGCCACCGGGGACGGCACGGCGATGGGCCGCTTCCGCGAGTTCTTCCCGCAGACCGCCGAGTGGTTCCGCACCAGCTCGTACGGCCGCCTGCACTACAAGGCCGAGGCGCCGATACCCGACTGGCTGCGGATGCCCCGGACGTTCTCCTCGTACGGGATCGGGCGCGGCTCCCCGTACGAACCCGGCTACCGCGCCCTCGTCGAGGACATCGTGAAGGCCGCCGACCCGCGCGTGGACTTCAGCGCGTACGACCTGGTGAACGTCCTGGTCACCCCGAACGCGGGCCCCTCCGCCCTCGACACCGTCCTGTCCGTGACCTTCTCCGGCAACGACGAGGCCCCGTACGCCGACGGCGTGCCGCTCGCCAACGCGTCCTTCGTCTACAGCCGCCAGGACGACGGCTCCGGCAGCTTCGCGGAGACCGGCTACCGGGTCCTGCCGCACGAGAACGGGCACGTCTTCGGCCTGCCCGACCTCTACACCCCGGACGGCGGCGGCACCGTCGGGCACTGGGACATCATGTCCGAGGACTGGGGGGCCAACAACGACTTCCTCGGCTGGCACAAGTGGAAGCTGGGCTGGCTCGACAACGGCCAGGTCGGCTGCGCCTCCGGCACCGGCACCGCCGACTACACGCTGACCCCGCTGGCGGACGCCGGCGGCCCCAAGCTCGTGTTCGTCCCGCTCTCCGGCACCTCGGGGTACGCGGTCGAGGTGCGCGCCGGGGGCGGCAACGACGAGGCGGTGTGCGAGCGGGGCGTCCTCGTCTACCGGGTCGAGTCGGACGTGGACACCGGCCACGGCCCGGTGACCGTGGCCGACAGCGAGCGGGCCAGCGGCGGCTGCACGCGCCGCGCCAACGTCCACGCGGAGCTGTCGGACGCGCCGTACGGCCCCGGCGAGACCTTCACGGACCGCGCGAACGGCATCAGGATCACGGTCCTGGACGAGGACGAGGGCGGCACGTACCGGGTCCGCGTCACCCGGAACTGAGCGCTTCCGCGCCTTCGGACCGGGAGGCCGGCCGGGGCGCCCGGGCGGCCGGCGCGTCCGCCGCCGGCCGTCCGGGCGGCGGGCCGCCCCGTGGTCAGGCCCGGACGTCGAGGACGTACTTGCCCGTGGACGCCCGGGTCTCCAGGAGTTCGTGGGCGCGGGCCACCCCGGCCAGCGGCAGGACGGTCACGTCCACGCGGACGCCGCCCTTGGCGACCTCCGACAGGGCCTGCTCCATGTGGGCGCGGAGCAGCCGCGGCGCGCGGCCGGCGACGCCGCCCAGGTTGTATCCGGCGAGGGAGCTGTTGGTGTACCAGGGGTGGTTGCCCTCGAAGGTGACGTCCTCGGCCGCCGCGTTGCCGAAGACGACGTGGCGGCCGAAGGCGGCCAGGAGGCCGGTCACGGAGGACCGGAACGCGCCGCCGACGGAGTCCAGGACCAGGTCCGCGCCCGCGCCGCCGGTGCGCTCGGCGACCTCGCCCTCCAGCTCCTCGTACAGGACGACGCCGTCGTAGCCGAAGCCGCGCGCGTACTCCGCCTTGGCGGGGGAGCTCGTCGCGCCGATGACCGTGCCCGCGCCGAGCGAGCGGGCGAGCTGCGCCGCGGCCGTGCCGACGCCGCCCGCCGCGGCGAGGACCACCACGGTCTCCCCCGCGGCGAGGTGGCCGGCGGAGGTGAGCACGCCGAGGGCGGTGGTGACGTTGCACAGGGCACCGGCCGCGAGGGCCCCGTCCAGGTCGGCGAGTTCGCCGTCGAGGCGGACGGCGTGCTCGGCGCCGACGGCGACCACCTCGGCGTTGCCGCCGCCGCCCAGGGTGAGCGCGGCCACCCGGTCACCGGGCTCGAAGCCGGTGACGCCCTCGCCCACGGCGCGGACCGTGCCGACCGCCTCCAGGCCGGGGAAGTGCGGCAGGTCGACCGGGAACTGTCCGCGGCGGAACATCACTTCGGCGAAGTTCACGCCCGCGTGACGGACGTCGACGGTGATCTGGCCGGCCCCGGGCCCGGGCGCGTCGGTCTCGGCGACGGTGAGGACGGACGGGGCGCCGAAGGCGTCGAAGCGGACGGCGCGCATGCGGCCGCCGGAGAGCGGGGCGGTCGGGGCGGTCGGGGCGGTGTTCGTCATCGGATTCCCGTCTGGCTGAGGAGGGTGGTGGGGCCGTGGCCGGTGAGCAACCGGGTCTCGTCCGGGCAGAGGCCGGCGACCGTACGGAGGGAGTCCGCCATGCTCGCGGGGCTCGCGGTCGGCGCGTCCGCGCGTCCCGGGCCGTCCGCGAGCAGGGTGTCGCCGGTGGCGAGCAGCGGGGCGTCGCCGCCCTCGAAGCGGAACATCACCGAGCCGCTGGTGTGTCCGGGCGTGTGCAGCACCGTGACGGTGCCGGTGGAGAAGGTCAGTTCCCCTCCTCCTTCGGGGAGTTCGGCGACCTCGTCGGGCTCCCGGTCGGGGTGCCCGACGAGCAGTTCGCGGGGGAACGAGTCGGGCAGACCCCTGGCGGGGGCGCCGAGCTGGTAGCGGTCGGCCGGGTGGATCCAGGCCGGGACGCCGTAGTGCCGGGCGAGCGGCACGGCGTCCCAGGTGTGGTCCATGTGGCCGTGCGTGATCAGGATCGCCTCGGGTTCGAGGCGGTGGGCGCGGACGGCCCGCAGGACCGCCTCGCGGGAGTCGTGTCCGGGGTCGACGAGGAGGCAGGGGTTCCCCGGCCCGGCGGCGACGATGTGGACGTTCGTTCCGAACTTGCCGGTGGCTGCGGACAGTACGAGCATGACGCGACTCTGACCGAGCCTTCGGTCATATGTCAATTACCGTAGCTGTCGCAGAACCCTGCCTCACATCTGATCTATAGTGACGGGGCCGAAGGGCCGCCCGCACCCGCGGACGGCGTCCGGCGTCCGCAGTTCCGCCGTCCCGTCAGGGGGTTCGCCCGTGAAGGCCATCGCCATCCAGCGCTACGGAGGTCCGGAGGTCCTGGAGCTCATGGACCTCCCCGAGCCGCGCCTCGGCCCGGACGTCGTGCTCGTCCGGGTCCGGTACGCCGGCGTCAACCCCGCCGACTGGAAGATCCGCGAGGGCTACATCGACGACTGGTTCGAGTCCCACTTCCCCCTGGTGATGGGCTGCGACCTGTCCGGCGTCGTCGAGCGGGTCGGCCTCGGCGTCACCGAGTTCGCCCCCGGGGACGAGGTCGTCGGCTACGTCCGCGCCGACCACATGCAGCGCGGCACGTACGGCGAACTCGTGGCCGCGCCCGTCCGGACCCTCGCGCACCGGCCCCCCTCCCTCGACGCGCGGGAGGCGGCCGGACTGCCGGCCGCCGGCCTCACCGCGTACCAGGCGCTCCGCCGCCACCTGGAGATCACCGCCGGCGACGTGCTGCTCGTCCACGCGGCGGCCGGCGGGGTCGGCTCGCTCGCCGTTCAGATCGGTCGCGCCCTCGGCGCCCGCGTCATCGGTACGGCCGGCGAGCGCAACCACGACTTCCTGCGGTCGCTCGGCGCGGAGCCGGTGACCTACGGCCCCGGCCTCGCCGACCGGGTGCGCGCCTCGGCCCCGGAGGGCGTCGACGCCGTCCTCGACCTCATGGGCGGGGACACCCTGGCCGGTTCGCCGGCGCTGCTGCGACCGGGCGGACGGCTCGCCTCCGTCTCCGGCGACGTGACGGAACTCGGCGGGCGCTACGTGTTCGTCCGCCCCGACCCGGTCGACCTGGCCGAGCTGGTGGCGATGGCGGACCGCGGCGAGGTGAGGGTCCACGTGAGCGCCGAGTTCCCGCTCGCCGAAGCGGCCCGCGCCCATGAACTCGTGCAAACCGGCCATGTGCGCGGCAAGGTCGTCCTCGCGGTCGAAACGGCTTGAAACCGCGCTTCCCGTCGACCGGAGAGCAAACGTCCGGGCTCCGTACGGGAAGCGTCCGGCCCCCTCCACCGACGAGGAGAACCACACCCCATCTGCCGAGAAAAGAAGGGCCGTCCCTGCCGGGGCGGCCCTTTTCCGTGCCCCCGAGGACTCCGGGGCCACTCTTCAGCGAATCTTCAGTGGCTCTCAAGCGGGCCCCGCGTGAGGCCCCGGTCCACCTTCCCGTCATTCGCAGATGAAACCCCAGAGGCGACTGCGAGGCTTGATTCATGCCCTTCCAGGGGCAGTTGAAGCAGACTCACGGACGAACGGAACCGGGCATGACCCTTGCTGAGCAGGAGCCGGCGGAAGCCGCCCCGGCCGCCGAACTCGCCTACCAGCGTCCTGTGGACCGCGTCCTGGTGCACCGCCGGGCCGTGATGGAGGTGTTCGTCACCGACGCCGTGCGGCACGGCGACGACTCCTTCGCCGTGGCCGTCCAGGCGCCCCGCGCGCACGGCTACTACAACGACCACACCCAGCGGCCCGCGCTGCTCGACCCGCTGTTCCTCCTGGAGGCGGCCCGCCAGGCCGTCACCGTCGTGGCGCACCGGTGGCTGGACGTCACGTACGACACCTCCTTCCTGATCAGCGACTGGACCACCGAGTTCACCGACCTCGCGGCGCTGCGGGCCCGCGGCGACGCCCCGGACGAACTCGTCGTCGAGGTCACCGCCCGCGACCTCAAGCGGCGCGGCGCCCGGCTCCTGGCCGCCACCCTCGACTGCGCGTTCCTGGTGGGCGGCCGGCGGGCCGGGACGAGCACCGTCGTGGCCGGGTACCTCAGCCGCGACGGCTACGGCGCCCACCGGGCGAAGACCCGCGGCTCCGTCCCGCCGCTCTCCTCCGACCTGCCGGCCACCCGCACCGGCACCCCCGTCGCCCCCGCCCTGGTGGGCCGCGAACGGACCGAGAACGTCGTCCTCACGGACGTGACGCGCGATCCCGACGGCACGACCGCGCTGCGCGCCGTGCTCGACGTCCCCGTGCGGCACGCGGCCATGTACGACCACCCCCTGGACCACGTGCCGGCGATGGCCCTGATGGAGGCGGCGCGCCAGGCCGCGGTCCTCGCCTCGGGCGGGCCCGGCGAGCTGCGGTACGCCCGCGCCTTCGACGCCACGTTCCGCCGCTTCGTGGAACTGGACAGCCCGGTCACGGTCTCCGTCGCGCCCCGCGCCGGCGAGCGCTTCACCGTCGACTTCCTCCAGGACGGGGAGTCGCTCTGCACGGCCGAGGTCCGGGTCGCGGCCCTCCCCGCGCCCGGCGCGGACGGCGCCCCCGCGGCACCCGGCACGGACGGCAGGTGACGACCCGTGCGACTGGAATCCCCCCTGGGCCTCTCGGCGACGGCCTGGTACCCGGACGGCCTCCAGACGGCCGAAGAGGCCGTGGCCGCCGGTGACGTCGACGCCCGGACCGCCCGCGAACTCGGCTACACCTCCCTCCCGGTCAGCGAGGACACCGCGCCGCCGGACATGGCCGTCGAGGCCGCGAACCGGCTCTTCGAACTCTCCGGCGCCCGGCCCGACCAGCTCTCCCTCGTCCTGCACGCGAGCGTCCACCACCAGGGCCACGACGCCTGGTCCGCCCCGCACTACATCGCCCGCAGGATCGGCGCCGACCGCGCCGTGCCGATCGGGCTGCTCCAGCAGTGCAACGGCGGCGCCATCGGCGTCGAACTGGCCGCGAGCCGGCTCCAGGGAGACCCGGCCGCCGGCCCCGCCCTGGTCACCACCGCCGACCGCTTCCTGATGCCGAGCTGGCACCGTTGGCGCAGCGACTACGGGATGGCGGCCGGCGACGCGGCCACCGCCGTCCTCGTGCACCGCACCGGTCCCGCGGCGGAACCGGGCTCGGCGCACGCCTTCCCCCCCGACCTGCTGCTGCACGCCCTCTCGACCCGGACGGCCTCCGAACTGGAGGTGATGCACCGCGGCGACGACGAACTGAACGCGACGCCGATGGGGCACGGTCCGATGATCGACGTGCGGCGCACCAAGCGCGCCTTCATCAAGGCGTACGGCGTCGAGTTCTTCGTCAAGACGGCCGCCGACCGCATCCGCGCCGTCGTCGAGGAGTGCCTGGCGGACGCCGGGCTCACCGGCGACGACCCGCGGCTGCACTACGCCGTCATCCCCCGCCTGGGCACCAAGGCGATGAACGAGGCGTACGTCCCGCCGCTGACGGAGGTCACCTCCGCGCAGGTGCTCGACCTGGGCCGGACCACCGGACACGTGGGGGCGGGCGACCTGAACGCCTCCCTCGCCGACCTGGCCCGCTCGGACCTGCTGAGGCCGGGGGCCCACGCCCTCGTGCTCAACGGTGGCGGCGGCTTCACCTTCACCGCGGCCGTGGTCAGCCGGCGCTGACCCCCGCGGCACGCCCCGCACCGAGCCACGACCCGTACCGGTCCCCACTGATCCACACCGATCCGCACCGATCCGCACCGATCCGCATTCCAAGGAGAACCGTCATGTCCGCACACCAGGACCGCCTCTTCGCCCTCGTCTCCGAGAAGCTCGGCGTGCCCGCCGAGGAGCTCGACACCGCCTCCACCTTCGACCGCCTCGACCTGGACTCGCTCGCCCTGATCGAGCTCAGCGTCATCGTCCAGAAGGAGTTCGGCGTCCAGATCGACGAGACGGCGCTGACCCCGGAGAACACCTTCGCCGACGTCCTCGCCGAGATCGACGCCAAGGCCGCGGTGGCCTGATGAGCGGCATACCGACGCAGCGCCCGGAGGGGCGCGCCAAACGCTTCGACGTGGCGGTCACCGGCGTCGGCCTGGTCACCCCGGCCGGCCTCGGCGTCGAGGCCAACTTCGCGCGGGTCTGGTCGGGCGAGTCCACCGCGGCCGTCGATCCGGACCTGGCCGGCCTGCCGGTCGACTTCGCCTGTCGCGTACCGGACTTCGACGCGGGCGCCCTGCTCGGGCGGCGCAGTGCCGTCCGCATGGACCCGATCAGCCACTTCGGCGTGGTCGCCGCCCGGCAGGCGGTCGAGGACGCCGGACTCGACCCGGCCGCCTGGGACGGCGCCCGCGTCGGCGTGGTGGTCGGCACCTCCCTCGGTGGCTGGTCCACCGTCGAGCGCGAGCACGGCAAGCACCTCGAGGACGGGCCCGGGTTCGTCTCACCGCTGCTGATGGTGATGGGCCCGGTCAACATGACCGCCGGCTACATCGCCATGGACCTCAAGGCGCTCGGCCCCAACCAGGTCGTGTCGACCGCCTGCGCCTCCGGCAACACGGCGATCGGATACGCCCGCGCGCTCCTGGAGTCCGGGGTCTGCGACGTCGTCCTGGCCGGCGGTGCCGAGGCCGCGATGTCCCCGACCGCCATGGCCAGCCTCGCCCGGGCCGGCGCGCTGTCCACCCGGCGCGACGACCCGGCGTCGGCCTCCCGCCCCTTCGACGCCGAACGCGACGGGTTCGTCGCCGGTGAGGGCGCGGCCATGCTGGTCCTGGAGCGGATGGAGGACGCGCGGGCGCGCGGCGCCCGCGTCAGGGCCCGGGTCTCCGGCTTCGGCGCCTCGGCCGACGGCCACCACGCGTCGGCGCCCGACCCGACCGGCGGCGGCGCCGAGCGGGCCGTCAGGGCCGCGCTCGCCGACGCCCTGGTCGACGTCTCCGAGGTCGACCACGTCAACGCGCACGGCACGTCGACCCCGCTCAACGACATCACCGAGGCGGGGATGCTCCGCCGGGTCTTCGGCGAGAAGCCCGCCGTCACCTCCACCAAGGGGGTCGTCGGTCACCTGCTGGGCGCCGCCGGGGCGGCCGAGGCGGTGTACACGGTGCTCGCCGTGGAGCGGCGGCTCGTCCCGCCGACGGCCAACCTGAGCAGCCTGGACCCGGGCATCGGGGTGGACGTGGTGGCCAAGGAGGCCCGGCCGATGGAGATCGGCGCGGCGGTCAACGACTCGTTCGGCTTCGGCGGCCAGAACGCGGTGATCGTGGTGACGCCGGCATGACCGCGCCTCCCGGCCCCTCCGGCGGCCCGGTCCCCTCGGGCCGCTCCGTCCTCGTCACCGGCGGCAACCGCGGCATCGGTCTGGCCGTCGCCCGCTCGCTCGCCGCGCGCGGCGACCGGGTGGCCGTCACGTACCGCACCGGCGAGCCCCCGGAGGGGCTCCTCGGGGTGCGCTGCGACGTCACCGACGCGGCGCAGGTGGAACGCGCCTTCGAGGAGGTCGCGGCCGCCCACGGCGACGTGGAGGTGCTGGTCGCCAACGCCGGCGTCACCCGGGACGGGCTGCTGCTCGCCCTCGACGACGACGCCGTCGACACCGTCCTCGACACCAACCTGCGGTCGGTGATCCGGGTCGCCAAGCACGCGGCCCGGGGCATGCTCGGCGGGCGGTGGGGCCGCATGGTGCTGATCTCCTCGGCCGTGGCGTTCACCGGCTCGCCCGGCCAGACGAACTACACCGCCGCCAAGGCCGGCCTCGTCGGTCTCGCCCGCTCCCTCGCCTGGGAGCTGGGCGGCCGCGGCATCACCGTCAACGTCGTCGCCCCCGGGCTCGTCGAGACGGACATGCTGCGCGGGGTACGGCCGGCCCGCATGGACCAGTACCTGGCGATGACGCCGCTGGGCCGGGCCGGCACCGCCGACGAGGTGGCCGCCGCCGTGCGGTTCCTCACCGGCGAGGAGGCCTCGTACATCACCGGCGCCGTGCTGCCGGTCAGCGGTGGGCTCGGCATGGGTCACTGAGGCCCCGTGCCGCCCGCGCCCACCACCATTCACCAAGCCCAGGGAAGGTAAACCATGCCCGTCGGTGTCCTGTCGATCGGCTCCCACATCCCCGACAAGGTGGTCGACAACCAGCAGATCAGCGCCTGGACGGGGATGCCCGAGTCCTGGGTGACCGAGCGGACCGGCGTCCTCACCCGGCGGTACGCCGAGCCCGGCACGACCACGTCCGACCTGGCCCTGCACGCGGCCCGGGAGGCGCTGGAGGGCGTTCCGGACGAGGTCCGCGAGGGGCTGGGCGCGCTGATCGTGGCGACCAGCACCCCGGACGTGCCGCAGCCGTCGACCGCGGCGATCCTCCAGCACAAACTGGGGCTCTCCACCCTGCCCGCCTTCGACGTCAACGCCGTCTGCAGCGGCTTCCTCTACGGCCTCTCGGTCGCCGAGGGGCTGCTGAGGGCGGGCCGCACCGGGAAGCACGTGCTCCTGGTCGGCGCCGACATGTTCTCCACGATCATGGACAGGTCCGACCGGCGCACGGTGAGCCTGTTCGGCGACGGCGCGGGCGCGGTCCTGCTCGGCGAGGTGCCCGAGGGCTACGGCCTGCAGTCGGTGCACCTGGTCACGGACGGGGAGTTCCACCACTACGTGGGGGTGGAGGGCGGCGGCACCCGGACCCCGCTCGACGCCGAGGCCCGCGCGGCCGGCAAGCACTACTTCCGGATGGACGGCCGCGCGGTGCGCGACTACGCCCTCGCGGTGCTGGCCAAGCTGACCGCCCGGACGCTCGACGAATGCGGGCTCGCCCTGGAGGACGTCGACCGGTTCGTCTTCCACCAGGCCAACACCCGGCTCCTGGAGACCTTCGTCGCGGACGCCGGCATCGATCCCGACCGGGTCGCGTACACCGCGCCGCGGCTGGGCAACACGGTCGCCGCCTCGGTGCCGCTCACCCTGCACGCCACGCACCGGGAGCGGCCGCTGAAGCGCGGCGAGCGGATCCTGATGGCGTCGGTCGGCGGCGGCATGACCGCGGGCGCGGCCCTTCTGACCTGGTACTGACGGCTCGACCCGACGCGCCGACGCGCCGGCGCGGCTTCCGCGCCGGCGCGTCGCCCCCGTACACACACCACACGCAGCACCGGATGGAGGAGCCATGAGGCTCGACGGACAGACGGCCGTCATCACTGGCGGCACACGGGGCCTGGGGCGGGCCATCGCCGAGGCGTTCCTGGAGGAGGGCGCCTCGGTCGTGGTCGCCGCGCGCAACCCGTACGACATCGAGGAGCTCGCCGACGACCACGGCGACCGGCTGCTCTTCCACCCCACCGACGTCACCGACGAGACCTCGGTGGCCGGTCTGGTCGGGGCCGCGGTCGAGAGGTTCGGCGGCGTCGACGTCCTCGTCAACAACGCGGGGGTCAGCCGCGACGGCAAGATCGCCCGCCTGTCGGTGGCCGACTGGAACACCACGCTCGCCACCAACCTGACCGGCGTCTTCCTCTGCACGCGCGCGGTGATCGCCCCGATGGCCGCCCGGCGCGAAGCGACCGGCGTCGGCGGCCGCATCATCAACGTGTCGTCCTGCGTGGCCGGCCGGGCGGCGATCGGCGCCGCCGCCTACAGCGCGAGCAAGGCCGCCGTGGAGATGTTCACCCGGACCTCCGCCGTCGAGCTCGCCCCCAAGGGCATCACCGTCAACTGCCTTTCGCCCGGCTACATCGACGAGGGCATGGGCAAGGAGCTGGCCTCCAACGAGCGTGCCTGGGAGAGCTACCGCGGCCGTCTGCTGTCGGGGCGCCTCGGCCGTCCCGCCGAGGTCGGGGCGACCGCCGTGTTCCTCGCCTCGCAGGACAGCTCGTACGTCAACGGCAGCGTGGTCGAGGTCAACGGGGGCCTGATGTGGGCGGCCTGACGGACGTACGGGCGAACCGGCCCGTCCTCGTCGTCGGCGCCGGCCCGGTCGGCCTGGTCGTCGCGTGCGAACTGCTCCAGCAGGGCGTCCCGGTGCGCGTCGTGGACGCCGGCCGCGGACACACCGCGCACTCCCGCGCGAACGTCGTCTGGCCGCGCAACCTCGAACTCCTCGACCGGATCGGGGTCACCGAGGAGCTGCTCGACACGGGCCACCGCCTCGCGGGCACCGCGTTCTACTCCCGCGGCCGCCGCCTGGCGACCGCCTGGATGAGCAGACTGCCCGACTCCCCCTACCCGTTCGCGCTCACCCTCGCGCAGAGCGACACCGAGGGGGTGCTGCGCCGGCGGCTCGCCGCCCTCGGCGGAACCGTCGAGCAGGGCGTCCGGCTCACCGCTCTCGACAACGCGGCGGACGGTCCCGCCGTCACACTGGAGCACGAGGACGGCCGGACCGAGGAGGTGGAGCCGGCCTGGCTCGTCGGCGCGGACGGGGCGCACAGCACCGTCCGCAAGGAGCTGGGCATCGGCTACGACGGCCCGCCGGTCGACGTGTCGTTCGCGATCACCGACGCCCGGCTGACCACCACCCTCTCCGAGGACCTGTCGCACTACTGCTACGCGCCGAGCGGCGCCATGGTGCTCGGCCCGATGGGCGGCGGCGTGCACCGCATCGCGCTGAACGTGCCGCACGACGCGTACGACGAGGACAACCCGCCGCCCCGCGAGATGTTCCAGCAGGTCGTCGACGACCGGGCGGCCGGCCGCAGCCGCGTCGAGGAACTGCTGTGGAGCGGGTCCTTCCGGGTGCGGGTCAGGATCGCCTCCGCCTTCCGCAGCGGCCGCTGCTTCCTCGCGGGCGACGCGGCCCATGTGATCAGCCCGGCCGGCGGCCAGGGCATGAACACCGGCATGCAGGACGCGTTCAACCTGGCGTGGAAGCTGTCCGGCGTCCTCCGGGGGGAGTTCGGCGAGGCGATCCTCGACTCGTACGACTCCGAGCGGCGCACCGTCTCGCACGAGGTGGCCCGTTCGACGGCGCTGCTGACCAAGGCGGGCCTGGTCGACACGCCCGCGAAGGTCGCGCTGCGGGACGCCGCGTTCACGGTGGCAGACCGGACCGGCCTCTTCCAGCGCAGGTTCGCCCCGCAGCTGAGCCAGACGGACGTCAGTTACGACGGCGACCGCCATCCCCGGATGCCGCTGCGGGTCTCGTCGGGCCCCGTCGCCGCTCCGGGCGGGCCGGCCGCCGGCCGCGGGCCCGCCGCCCCGCGGCTCGACGGCGGCGGCTGGCCGACGATCGACCGGGACCGGCACACCGTGCTGCTGTGGCCCGGTACGCGGACCCCGCCGGAGGACTGGCGGCGGACCAGCGACCGGGTCCGCCGGGAGCTTCCCGACGGCACCCCGGTCCTCGACCTGACCCGGGCCGTCCCCCGGGGCCTGGCGCGGGCGCTCGGTCCGCGGCCCGCCGTGGCGGTCGTGCGCCCGGACGGCCACCTGCTCGCGCGGATCGACCCCCGGGACCCCCGGGGCACCACACGACTGCTCACCCGAGCGGCACACCCCAGGAGCCGGTCTTGACCACGTCCCCCGCCCTCCCGCCCCTCACCACCGGCCACTCCCGTCCGGTCGTGGCGTTCTTCGACGCCGACGAGACGCTCGTCGCCATGAAGACGCCGTTCTCGCTGCTGCGGCACCGGATGAAACGGGAGGGCGACGTCACCGGGGCCGCGTACGAGCGGCTGGTCGAGCCGCTGCGGCGGATGGCCTCGAAGGGCGTGACGCCGGTCGAGGTGGTGTCCAGGTTCTACGAGCTGTTCGCCGGCGTCCCCTGGGACGACGTGGTCGCCGAGGCGCGGGAGTGGTACGCCCATCTGCGCGAGCGCGGGGCGCCGTTCATCGAGCCGACGGTCGCCCGGCTGCGCGCCCACCAGGAGGCGGGCCACCACACCGTGGTCATCTCCGGCTCCTGGCCGGCGACGCTCCACCCGATCACCGACGACCTGGGCGTCGACCTGGTCCTGTGCACGGAACCGGAGCTGGACGCGGACCGGCGCATGACGGGGGCGATCCGGCACGCGATGTTCGGCCCGGCGAAGGCGGACGCGGTCCGGGAGGCGCTGGCGAAGTTCGGCGCGGACCCGGCCGACTGCCACGCGTACGGCGACGACCCGGGGGACCTGACCATGCTGAGCATGGTGGGCCACCCGACGGTCGTCGGCGAGAACCCGCGGATGACGGCCCACGCGGCCGAGCGGGGCTGGCCGGTCCTCCCGGCCACCCTGACGGCCGGGACGCACCGCCAGCCGGTGTAGCCGCCGGACGGACGCGAAGGGGCGCCGCGGACGGGGCGCCCCTTCGGTACGTGCCGCGCGGAGGCGTCAGCGGGCGCCGACCGCCTCCGGCAGGTCGTCCAGCGCGGCGAGGGCGCCGGGCGGGAGGACCAGGGAGCCGGCCTCCACGTTGTCCTCCAGGTAGCGGAGGGTCTTGGTGCCGGGGATGACGCCCACGTGCTCGCCCTGGGCCAGCACCCACGCGATCGCCACCTGGGCGGTGGTCGCGCCGAGTTCGTCGGCCAGGAACCGCACCCGGTCGACGAGGGCCTGGTTGGCGCTGATGGCCTCGGGCTGGAACCGGGGGATCCGGTGCCGGCCGTCCACCTCCGGCAGGTCCCGAGGGCTGCTGATGAGGCCGGACAGGAAGCCGCGGCCGAGCGGGGCGAACGCGACGAACGCGATGCCCTCGCGTCCGCAGTGGTCCACCACGCCGTCCTTCAGGGCCTCCCGGCTCCACAGCGACAGCTCGCTCTGCACGGACGCGACCGGGTGGACCGCGTGTGCCCGGCCGATCTCCTCCACCGACGCCTCGGAGAGCCCGAGGGCGCCGAGCTTGCCCTCCGCGACCAGCTCCGCGAGCGCGCCCCAGCTCTCCTCGACCGGCACCCCGGGGTCGACGCGGTGCAGCTGGTAGAGGTCGATGTGGTCCACGCCGAGCCGCTCCAGGCTCGCGTCGACGGCGGCGCGCAGGTACTCCGGCCGGCCGTCCCGGTGGCTCCTGTAGGTGGCCGGGTCGTCCACGACGAGCCCGCCCTTGGTGGCGAGCAGCGCCCTGTCGCGGTGGCCCCGCAGCGCCTTGCCGACCAGCAGTTCGTTGGTGAACGGGCCGTACTGGTCGGCCGTGTCGATCAGGTCGACGCCGAGGTCGAGCGCGTGCCGTACGACCGCGATGGACTCGCTCTCGTCCCGGCCCAGCTCGTCGTACCCCCACGACATGCCCATGCAGCCGAGGCCGACGGCCGCGAAGCTCCGCCGTGAACCGCCCAGTTGGATCCTGCGCATGTGCGTGCGCACCGCCTCTCCCGTGTGTGCCCGCGAGGGCCGTCCACTCGATCCGTGAGACAGCCCCTCGCCTTCAGACAGAACTCTGCCATACGACATTGACATCGCATAGGTTGAGACTCCTAATCTATGCCAGGGTTCTTACACATGCCTGACAACGAACAGAACAGAACAGGGGTGATTCCCGTGTCCACCGGCAACCCGCGGGCGACTCTCGCCGCGGCGTGCGTCGTCGGCCCGCTGATGACCTTGGTGGTGACCGGCCCGTCCGTGGCCGTGCCCGACATCGGCGCCGACCTGCACAGCTCTCTCGCCGCCGCCCAGTGGGTGGTCGACGGCTACATGCTCACCGCGTCCAGCAGCCTCGCGGCGATGGGTTCGCTCGCCGACCGCGTGGGCCACCGCAGGATGTTCACCTGGGGCATGGCCTTCTTCGCGTTCTGGATGACCGTCTCCGGCCTCTCCGACAGCATCCTGCTGCTCGACGTCTCGCGCGCCGTCTCCGGCTTCGGCAGCGGCGCGGCGCTCGCCTCCATCACCGCGATCGTGGCCCAGGCGTTCGACGGCCCGGCCCGCGCGAAGGCGTTCGGCCTGTTCGGCACCTTCCTGGGAGCGGGCCTCGCGTTCGGCCCGATGTTCGGCGGCGTCCTGGTCAACCTGTGGGGCTGGCGCTCGGTGTTCCTCGTGCTCGCCGGGGTCGCCGCGCTCGTCCTGCTGAGCACCCCGCTGCTGCCCCGCACGGAGCCGAACCGCGGGCCCCGCTTCGACTGGGCCGGCACCTTCGCCTTCGGCCTCGGCATCGCCCTCTTCGTCCTCGCCCTGGTGGAGGGGCCGGGCCGCGGCTGGACCGACCCGATCGTGCTCGCCTCGGCCATCGGCTGCCTGGTCCTGCTCGCCGTCTTCGTGGCGGTGGAACGGCGCTCCGAGCACCCCATGTTCGACCTGGGCCTCTTCGCCCGCCCGCAGTTCCTCGCCGTCTGCCTGGTGCCGCTGGTGCTGGCGTTCAGCTTCGTCGCGCTCGTCATCGTGCTGCCGCCGTACCTGACCTCCACGAGCGGCCTGTCGGCCGTCCGGATCGGCCTGGTCCTGCTGCTGCTGACCGGCCCCTCGCTGGTGATGCCCGCCCTGACCGGCATGGCCGCGCAGAAGGTCTCCCAGCGCGTCCTGTTCGTCGTGCTGCTCGCCTTCTCGGCCGTCGGCGCCGCCTGGCTGACCCTGGTCGAACCGGGCGCCCCGGCCCCCGCCCTGGCCGGCCCGCTGCTCTTCCTGGGCATCGGCTACGGCATCTCGCTGGGCATCCTGGACGGCGCGGCCGTGTCGGCCGTCGAGCCGGAGCGGATGGGCATGGCCGCCGGCATGTTCAACACGGTGCGGCTCACCTCGGACGCGGTCTCCATGGCCGGTCTCGGCGCCCTGGTCACGGCGCTCACCAGGAGCGCCCTCGACGAGGACGCCGTCTCCGCCTTCCGGGGCGGCGCCGACGCGCTGACCTCGCGCGCCCTCCAGGGCGGTCTGACCGAGGCCGCCGGGACGCTGCCCGCGGGCGGGGTCCGGGACCGGGCGGTGACCGCGATGGCCGACGCCTACGCCTCCGGCCTGCACACCACGATGTGGATCGTCGCGGCGGCCTGCGTGGTCACCGCCGTGGTCGTCGGCAGCCTGCTGAAGGGCGGCGGGGCGGCGGACGGCGACAAGGCCGGCGACACGGCCGGTGCCGTCGGCGAGCCGTCCGCGGCGTCGCCCGAGCCCGCCTCCGCGCACTGAGGGGGCGGGCATGACACAGACCGCCCTCGGTCCCGTCGAGGTCCTGTCCCCCTACGCCGACGAGCAGCTGGTGGAGCGGCTCGGCATCGAGATCGAGGTCTGCGGGCCGGACCTCGTGATCGGCACCATGCCGGTGGCGGGCAACCGCCAGCCGATCGGCCTGCTGCACGGCGGGGCCAACGCCGTGCTGGCCGAGACGCTCGGTTCGCTCGCGGCCTGGACGCACGCGGGCGCCGACCGGATCATCGTCGGCCAGGAACTGTCCTGCACCCACCACGGCGGGGCGCGGTCGGGCCGGGTCACCGGCGAGTGCCGTCCGCTGCACGTGGGCACGCACACCGCCACGTACGAGATCGTCATCCGCGACGAACGGGGCCGGCGCACCTGCACCGCCCGGCTGACCTGCGCCATCCCGCCGGCCAGGCGTCGGCCGAACCGGTGACCGGACGCTCCCCGGGAAACGACGGCCGGCCGGCCCGGCGGAGACAATACGCGTCTACTGCTTCGTCCTCTGTCGTATGCAAGACTGTTGACATGGCGAAGACGACGACGGAGACGGTCGCCGCGGGACGACTCGGGCACACGATCAAGAGGGCCGAGCAGGCTCTGATCGGGCGCAAGACGGAGGCGCTGCGGGAATTCGGCCTGACGGTTCCCCAGTACTCGGTCCTGCTGCTGCTGTCGGTGTCGGACGGCATGTCCGCGGCGCAGCTGGCGCGCGAGTGCATGGTCACGCCGCAGACGATGGCGACGGTCCTGGCCAACCTGGAGAAGGCCGACCTGGTGTTCCGGGAACCCTCGGAGCTGCACCAGAAGGTCGTGGTCAACCGGGCGACCCGGGCGGGCCGCGCCATCGCGAAGAAGGCCGACAAGGCGGCCCTCCACGTCGAGGGAACGCTGGGCGCCGCGTTCACGCCCGAGGAGAGGGCCCTGTTCGAGGAGTACCTGGAGCGGGCCATCGCCGTCCTGGGTGCCATGAAATAACCTCCCGGGCATTCCGGGAACGTGGGAAAACCACGTCGAATTTCGCTCGCCGGCGAAATTCGACGTGGTTTTCTTTTTGCGCTCGGAGGCGGCAGGTAACAAAGAGGACTCCGGCTCGTAAACACTCCGCACGAAGATCAACTGGAAGCGATTTTCGGCCAGGTCCCTGCTAGGCTGACCCCGTGACTCGTGCCAGGTACACACACCCGGACGAGAGGTGGAATGTTCAATCACTTCACCGCAGAGTGTGATGGATGTACCAATAAGGGGGAATGGTGCAGATTCATGTCCTGGGGCCGATGAACGTATTCGGCGACGACCTGGAACCAGTGGCGCTGGCGCCCAAGCCGCGTCGTCTGCTCGCCTTACTCGCCGTCAACGCCGACAGCGCGGTATCGGTCGGCTCGCTCGTACGGGAGCTGTGGGGGAACAGTCCCCCTCGTACGGCCACCGCAACGATTCAGACATATATCGGGCAGGTCCGCCGCATCCTCGCGGAAGCCCTCAAGAAGAGCGTCAACGAAATAGCCGAAGAAATCCTCGTCACCGAGGGCAGCAGTTACGTGCTGTCCACGCGGAGGGTCGCACTCGACATCACGGAATACGAGATGCTGGCCGCCGCCGGGAACGCGGCGGTCCAGCGCGGCGAATTCGTCGAGGGGTCCGATCTGCTCCACCAGGCCGTGGCGCTGTGGCGCGGCCCGGCGCTCGTCAACGTGGAGGCCGGCGAACTGCTCGGTGCCCGGATCGTCCATCTGGACGAGTCCCTCCTGTGCACGCTGGAGCACCGGATCTACGCCGACCTCCAGCGCGGCGCGCACCACACCCTGGTTCCGGAACTGACCGAGCTCACCGCCCGTCACCCGCTCCACGAGAACTTCCACCGCCACCTGATGCTCGCGCTCTACCGCTGCGGCCGGCGGGCCGAGTCGCTCGCCGTGATGCGGCGGCTGCGGGCCCGGCTGGTGGAGGAACTGGGCCTGGAGCCGTCGCCGTTCCTGGTCCAGATGGAGCAGGACATCCTGCGCGGCGAGCCGTCGCTCGACACGCACCGGTTCCGGTCGGCCGACCGGACCACCGTCGTACGGCAGCAGAACCGCCGGATCGTGGGCGGTACGGTGCGCAACCTGGCGCCGGCGCTGCGCGCGACCGGCTGAACCGGGCCGGCGGCACGCGACGGAACGCCCGGCCGGGGTCTCCCGGCCGGGCGTTCCGCCCGGGCGGCCCTCCCGGGGCCGGCCCGCCTCCCCGGCGTCCGCGCCGGGGAGTGCGCGACGGGACGTGCGCGACGCCCGCTCAGACCCCGCCGACCAGCAGGCACGACCAGGTGAACCCGGCCCCGGCACTCACCACCAGCGCGTACTCGCCGGGGCCCAGCATCCGCCGGGCGTGCAGCTCCGCGAGGCTGGCCGCGGCGTCACCGGCACCCAGGTGCCCGGTGTCGGCGCCGGGCCGCAGCAGCTCGGCACCGCCGACCCCGGACAGCAGCGGCGCGTAGGCCAGGTCGACGGTCTTGCGGCCGAGCCGCGGCGCCACCACGTAGCGCAGTGGCTTGTCGCCCCCCGCGGACCGTCCCCCGGACAGCCCCGCGTCCGTCAGGCACGCCTCCACCGCCGCCCGCAGCGACGCCGTGCTCGCCTCGGTGAACGCCTCCATGCCCTCGGCCCGGAGGAACGCCTTCTTGGTCCGGCGGATGTCGATCTTCGGCCCGAGGGAGCGGGCGGCCGGGCCGAACGGGTCGTCGCCGCGGTGCATGCGCTCCAGCCGGGGCGCGGCGACCGTGGCGATCGCGTGCAGGACCAGGTCGGCCGGCCGGCCGCCCCCGCCCTCCGGCAGGTGGTGCAGGACGAGGGCGGTGGCCCCGTCGCCGTACCCGATGCCGTAGTCCCCGCTCCAGCGGTCGAAGCCGGGCTCCGGGAAGGCGTCGGCGGTGGTCACCAGGGCGTGCCCGAGGCCGGGCTCGACGAAGAGGCGGGAGGCGGCCAGCTCCACGGCCGCCGCGCCGCCGTTGCAGACCTGCTGGACGCCGAGGGGCACGGCGCCGTCGGCGCCCAGCCGGTCGGCGACGAAGTGCGCGGGGGACCACAGGTCGTGACCCTGGTAATGGATCCAGGCGTGCAGCAGGAGTCCCACGGCACCGGGGTCGACCCCGGCCGCGGAGAGGGCCTCGCGGCCGGCCTCGACCGCCATCTCGGGCGGGGCCAGGCCTGCCACCGGCAGTCCGGTGTACCCGAGTTCGTCGACGGTCTCGGCGTCGACCAGGCCGCGTGCGACCGCCTCGGCCCCGCTCTGCCGGTCCGGGGGCAGCCAGAGCGAGGGGCCCGAGATGCCCAGAGGTCTCGGCAGACGCATCACTCGGCCCCGGCGGCCGTGCTCTTCGAGGTCACCGCGTCGACGTCGCAGCCCGGGTCCGGGGCGGCCGTGGTCGGCCCGGTCGCCGTGGTGGGGACGATGTCGACGACGTACAGCTCGACCGGCTCGGTGCCCCTGTTGACGCCCATGTGCACGGTGGTCGGGCCGACGGGCTCCACGAGCGATTCACCCGGACCGTACTCCTTCACCGAGCAGTCCGAGCCGTCGATCCGGGTGAACGTACCGGAGTTGATGACGGCGATCTCCTCGCCCACGTGGTAGTGCCAGCCGGTGGAGGCGCCCGGCTGCACGACCGCCTTGCGGTAGAGGACCTTGCGGCCGTCCTGCGCCTTGATCCTGAAGGGCGCCGAGGTGACGCCCTGGCTCAGGGTGACCGAGCTGACCGGGGGGACGTCGGCCGCGACGTCGGCCCGGGCGGGCTGGGTGGCGAATCCGACGCCGAGCGCCACCGCCGCGGCGGCGCCGACGGTGATGAACCTGTTCTTCTTGACCACGGGAAGTCCTCCGCTCACGGGAACCGAACGCAGCCATGTGTATCAGAGCATTGGCATGAAAACGTGCCCTGTCTTGACTTCCCGTACGGTCCTTGAGCCGGTCTTCAGTCGTCCTCGTGCGAGCCGCTCACCCCACCTCGACCAGCGAGATCCTGCCCTTCCGCTCGTCCCGCCCCAGCAGCTCCACGACCTTCTCGCGGGTCTCCGTACCGGGCCGCGCCGTGTGCAGCATCAGCCGGATGCCCGGCCTGTCCGGGATCTCGAGCACCGAGTGGTCGAAGATCATGAACCCCGCGCGCGGATGGTCGATCGCCTTCGTGCCCTGGCTCTTCGCCGTGAGCTCGTACCGGGACCACAGCTCCGCGAACTCCTCGCTCTCCTCCGTCAGCCTCCGCGAGATCGACGCGAACCGCGCCTCCTCCGGGTAACGGGCGGCGTCCCTGCGGAACTCGGACACCAGCCCCGGGGCGACCTCCGCCCAGTACCGGTGGCGCGCCCGGAACACCGGGTTGGTGAAGAAGGAGACCAGGCAGTTGGTGTCCCGCTCGCCGAACCCGAAGACGAGGCCGGCCGCGCGGTTGAGCTCCACGATGTCCCAGCACCGGTCGATCACGTACGCCGGGCTCGGCATCCAGCCCTCCACGAGGGACGTCAGCTGCGCCGTGTCCGCGAGGTCGTCCGCCGCGCGCTGCGGCGGGTTCATCCCCACCAGCCGGTACAGGTGGTCCCGTTCCACGGCGTCCAGCAGCAGCGTCCGGCTGATCGCGTCCACGACCTGCTCCGACACCTTGATGTCCCGGCCCTGTTCGAGCCACGTGTACCAGGAGGCGCCGATGCCGGCCAGCATCGCGACCTCCTCCCGGCGCAACCCCGGCGTGCGCCGGCGCGCACCGGGCGGAATTCCCACGTCCTCGGGCTTGAGCCGTTCCCGGCGGGTGCGCAGGAAGTGCTTGAGCTCCTCGCGTCGACGAGGCTCCCGCACTGCGTTGAGGCTGGTGGTCATGGACCCAGGATATCTTCGGGCTCCCCACAGCATGCCGTCTTTTGCCAGCCTTCTGCCATGACTCAAGACTCAGCCACTCAGCGGACGGACAAGGTGCCGTTCACCACCCGTCAGTGGCTCATCATCGCCCTGCTGTGCGGCGCGCAGTTCATGCTCGCCCTCGACTTCTCCATCCTCAGCGTCGCGCTCCCCGTCCTCGGCGAGGACCTCGGCTTCGAACTGAGCGACCTGCAGTGGGTGGTCACCGCGTTCGCCCTGCCGTCCGGCGGCCTGCTGCTGCTCTTCGGCCGGGCCGCCGACCTCTACGGCCGCCGCAACTGGTTCGTCGCCGGCATGGTCCTCTTCACGATCGCCTCCCTCGCCGGCAGCCTCGCCCCCACCCCCGGCTTCCTGCTCGCGGCCCGCGCCGCCCAGGGCGTCGCGGCCGCCATGCTCACCCCGGCGGCGATGTCCCTGCTCACCACCAGCTTCGCCGAGGGCTCCCAGCGTGACCGCGCGCTCGGCATCAACGGCGCCCTGCTGTCGCTCGGCTTCCTGTCCGGCGTGGTCCTCGGCGGAGTCATCACCGACCTCACCAGCTGGCGCGTGACGCTCTTCATCAGCGTCCCGGTCGGCGTCGTCGCCGCCATCGCCGCCCCGATCCTCATCAAGGAGAGCCGCAACGAGGAGACCCCGAAGCTGGACCTCCTCGGCGCCGTCACCGTCACCGGCGGTCTCCTCTCGGTGATCTTCGGCATCACCTCGGCCGAGCGCAACGGCTGGAGCTCCACGGTCACCCTGCTCTCCCTCGCCGCCGGGCTCGTGCTCCTCGTCGCCTTCTTCGCCGTCGAGTCGCGGGTCGCCACCCCCCTCGTCGACCTGAAGGTGCTGCGCCGCCGCACCGTCAGCTGGGGCAACACCACCGGTCTGATCACCTTCGCGATGATGACCGGCATGGTGTTCCTGCTGACCCTGTACATGCAGCAGGTGCGCGGCATGAGCCCGCTCAACGCCGGCTTCACCTTCGCCTCCCTCGGTGTCGCGGCCGTCCTCGGCGGCGCCTTCGCCGCCCGGATCATCGGCGCGATCGGCGTCCACCGCGCCCTCGTCCACGGCCTGCTCCTCCAGGCCGCCAGCACGGCCGCCCTCTTCTTCCTCGACGCCGCGGGCAACATGCCGCTGCTCCTCGTCGCCACCGCCACCGGCGGGTTCGGCCACCTCCTCGCGGTCGTCGGCTACATGATCACCGCCACCTCGGGCCTGCCGGACCGCGAGCAGGGCCTGGCCACCGGCCTCGCCTACACGGGCCAGCAGCTCGGCGTCACCGTCGGCACCCCGGTCCTCGCCACCGTCGCCGCGGCCGGCATCGACTCCGCGGGCGGCAGCGGCCCCACCGCCGTCCTGAACGGCGTACAGAACGGCCTGCTGGTCGCCGCCGGCGCGCTGCTCCTCGCGGGCCTCGCCGCCCTCGCCCTCCTGCGTCCCGGCCGGGCCGGGGCGAAGGCCCCGGCGGCCGACCACCAGGTCCCCGCCGAGGCGCACTGAGCGACCGCGGAACACACGGAGAGACTGAGGGAAACGATCCACATGCGCATGCGCTACCTGGGCCGCACCGGCCTCCAGGTCTCCGAGATCTGTCTCGGCACCATGACCTTCGGCGGCCGCCACGGATTCCAGCACATGGGGCAGCTCAACACCATCGAGGCCCGGCGGCTCGTCCACGCGAGCATGGACGCGGGCGTCAACTTCTTCGACACCGCCGACATGTACTCCGCCGGACAGTCCGAGGAGGTCCTCGGCGCCGCCCTCGGCCCCCGCCGCGACGACGTGGTCATCGCGACGAAGGTCCGCTGGCAGATGCCGGACGGCAAAGGGGGCCCGAACGACCGCGGCCTGTCCCGGCACCACATCGTGCGCTCGGTGGAGGCCAGCCTGCGCCGGCTGGGCACCGACCACATCGACCTCTACCAGACGCACGGCTGGGACGGCCGCACCCCGTGGGAGGAGACCCTGCGGGCCCTGGACGACCTCGTCCGGGCGGGCAAGGTCCGCTACATCGGCGCGTCCAACCTGACGTCCTGGCAGCTCACCCGCGCCCTCGCCACCAGCGAGCGGGCCGGCCTGGAGCGTTTCGCCTCGCACCAGATCCAGTACAACCTGGCCGCCCGCGAGGTCGAGTGGGAACTGCTGCCCATGGCCGAGGCCGAAGGCGTGGGCGTCATGGTGTGGAGCCCGCTCGCCGGCGGCCTGCTCAGCGGCCACCAGGAACGGGGCGCCACACCGCCTCCGGGCACGCGGCGGGCGGTGGGCTGGTTCGAGCCCGTGAACCCCGGGCTCGCCTTCGACACCGTCGACGTGCTGCGCCGGATCGCACAGGAGCGGGAGGTGAGCCCGGCCCAGGTGGCACTGCGCTGGGCGCTGGACGGAAGGGGCGTCACCTCCGTGGTCATCGGCGCCCGCAACGAACAGCAGCTCACCGACAACCTGGCCGCGACGACCTGGTCACTGACCCCCGAGGAGCGCGCCGCCCTCGACGAGGTCAGCTCCTCGCCGCTGCCCTACCCGTACTGGCACCAGGACTACTGCGACGCGGACCGCGTCCGGGAGCCGGAGGAGAACTGACGGCGCCGGGGCCGGGCGCCGCCCGCCGGAGGACCGACGGGCGGCCACGGGCGGCCCTACGCCCGCACGCCTCACCCGCTACACTGACGGCGGTGCGCCAGACCACCGGCGCACCGCCGGGTCGGTGGCCCGTGTCCGGTATCGCGGCTTTCCTCGCGGTTCCCGCGCGTTTCCACGGATCCCCGCCTTCGTAGCTCAGGGGATAGAGCACCGCTCTCCTAAAGCGGGTGTCGCAGGTTCGAATCCTGCCGGGGGCACGGACACGAAGGGCACCCACCGATTTCGGTGGGTGCCCTTCGGCGTGGACCGGCCGTCACCGGGTGCCCGTCGTACCGGGGCCGGGGTTCCCGAGAACATTCGGCCCCGGCCCCCGCTCAGCGCAGTTCCTCCGGGCACGCCGTCCCCCGGGAGAGCTTGTACGGGGCGGCCAGGCGGTAGACGCCCGCCTTGGGGGCGACGAGTTGCGTCCATTCGTCGCCCTCCCTGTCCGCCTCCGTCCTGAACAGGCAGCCCTCCTTGTTGGCGAAGACCTTGGGCAGCTCCGTCTCCGACGTCTCGCGGGCCAGTTTCGACGCCTCCGTCTCCTGCGGCGGCTCGATCTTGGCGCCGTGTTCGTCCACGAGGGCGAGCCACGGCGAGTACGGGACGCGGATGAGGACCCGGCCGGGCCTGTCGACCCGGATCACGACCTCGTTCGCCGCCGCGCTCTCCACCCGGGCGGGCGGGTCCGCCAGCGGGGTCGGGTTCTCGACCTCGTACAGGCGCCAGTTCTCGTCCGACCACACCTGGTTCAGGTACGGCAGGCCCTTGCGGACCAGCTCCGCCTCCTGCTCGGCGCCGGAGTCGGGGGCGCCGGTCGGCAGGACCACGAAGTGGACGGCCCAGCGGTCGAGCCAGTCCTCGTAGTTCACGGCGTCGAGGGTGTCGTCGTAGAAGAGCGGGTTGCGCTCCATGTCGGCCTGCCGGTTCCAGCCCCGCGCCAGGTTGATGTACGGGCTGAGCGCGGAGGACTCGCGGTGGCTGGAGGCCGGCACGACCTCGACCCGCGCCTTGCCCGCGCCCCGTACCTGGAGCTGGTTGACGAGCGGCGCCAGCTCGCGCGCCCAGGAGGCGTCCGGGGCGGTGCGGATGACGTCGTCGACGCCCTTGAAGCCGATCCAGAAGTTCAGCCCGGCGAAGGCGAGCAGCAGCGCGTACCAGCGGCGCGAGCGCGGCGCGGTGTACGGCAGGGCGGCGAGCAGCACGACCCCGGCGAAGAGCATCGGCAGCCGCGAGATGTTCGAGCCGATCTGCGAGTCGATCGCCCAGGTGAGGAAGGTCCCCACGGTGTACACGGCGGCGGCGGTGCGGACCGTCCGCCAGTCCTTCGGCACGAGGAGGAGGACCAGGACCCCGAAGAGCATCGGCAGCGCGGCCGAGCCGAAGGCCATCGGCTGCGTGCCCGAGAAGGGGAAGAGCCAGGAGGAGAGGGCGACCACGGCCACCGGGGCGAGGCCGAGGGCGTACGCGCCGGGGCGCCGCTTGTTGAGGAAGAGCGCCGCCGCCGCCACCCCGAGGAAGAGTCCGGCGACCGGGCTGCACGCGGTCGCGAGGCCGGCGAGGGGGGCGGCGACCACGGCCTTGGCCCAGCGCTTGCGGCGCCAGCGGTGGGGCCAGCAGAAGACGGCCGCGACCGCGCCGAGCGCGAACATCATGCCGAGGCCGAAGGTCACCCGGCCCGACAGGGCGTTGCAGAGGAAGGCGAAGACGCCCGCGACCGCGCAGGCCATCGGGTTGCGGACCGCCCGCACCCGCACCAGGATCAGCGCGGTCAGCGCGGCCGACAGCGTCCCGGCGATCATCATCGTGCTGCGGACACCGAGCACCGACATCAGGTAGGGCGAGACGACGCTGTACGAGACCGGGTGCATCCCGCCGTACCAGGCCAGGTTGTACGCCGAGTCCGGGTGCCGGCCGACGAACTCGGCCCAGGCGTCCTGCGCGGCCAGGTCCCCGCCGCTGTTGGCGAAGAAGAAGAACCAGAGGACGTGGGTGAGCGCGGCGAGGCCCGTGGCCGCCATGACGGTGTGACGGCGCTTGCGCCGGGGGGCCGGGGCGGACGGCTCCGAGGAGGTCCGCTGGGCCGGTAGCGGTATTCGCGAGAGCAATTTTACTCCCGATGGGTCACCGGGGAGGGGGGCGTCCCCGGCCGGGGCGACCGCCCCCGTACGGGAGGGGGCGGTCCGGTCCGTACGGGGCGGGGCCGTCCGGTCCGTACGGGCCGGGTCCGGGAGCGCCGGGTCCGGGCCGGGCGGGGTGCCGGGGCCGGGTTCCGTGCCGGGGAGGGGGCCGGGCAGGACGCCGGAAGGAGGTTCCGCGCGGTCGGCGCGTGTCGGCTCGGCGGTGGTCACTGCGGCCCCTTCCGTACGTCCCTCTCGCACGGCGCGGGGATCACGCGTGCTTCTCGTCCCCCGGAAACGCTAACAGCCCGACGCCCCGGAGAGCCGGGGCGTCGGGCCGAGCGGGTGGCTCCTCAGCCCACGCGGGTCAGCTTCTTGTCGAAGCCGGGCTCCACCAGATCGGTCTGGAGGGCCACCGGGGAGCTGACCCGGCCCGCGCCGGTGCCGATCGACACCTGGCCGACGACGTCGCCCGCCCGGCCGCTGTGCGGGACGGCCCTGCCGCCGTCGGCGAGCTCCAGCTTCACCTTCAGGCCCGGCCAGCCGACCGCCTTGAGCTCCTTGGTGGCGACGACCGGGGTCCTGCCGCCGAGACCGTCGTCGACGTGGCCGAGGACCTGGCCCTTGCGGATCACGACGGCCGAGGTGACGTCCTTCTGCGCCTGCTTGATCAGCTCGTAGCTGTAGTCGATGGAGAGCTGGAGCTTGTCGTTGAGGAGCTCGGCGTCCTTGGCCCCCATGACGATGCCGAGGATGCGGCGGTTCTGCCCGTCCACCACGGTGTTCGCCGCCCAGAGCAGGTTGCCGCCGGCCGGGGTGGAGGAGCCGGTCTTGATGCCGCTCACCCCCGGCTTGAGGAGGATGTTGTTGTTGTTCTCTATCCGCCCGGGGATGCCCTCGACGGTCACGTTCGGCATGTTCACGATCTCGCGGAACACGTCGTACTGCATGACCGCCTTCGCCAGCTTCAGCTGGTCCTGCGGGGTCGACACGGTGCTGTCGAGCAGACCGGACGGGTCCGTGTACGCGGACTGGGTCATGCCGAGGTCCTTGGCGGCGGCGTTCATCTTCTGGACGAACGCGGCCTCGGAACCGGCGTCCCAGCGGGCGAGCAGCCGGGCCACGTTGTTCGCGGAGGGGATCATGAGGAGCTCCAGGAGCTCCTTCTCCGTGTAGGTCTGGCCCTCCTTGACCGGCGCGGTCGACTCGTGCTCGGACCTGCCCTGGTCGGCGGCCTTCTTGTCGACCTTGATCTCGGGGCCGGTCGCCTTCCCCTTCAGGGGGTGGTCGCGGAGGATCACGTACGCCGTCATCGTCTTGGTGACGGACGCGATCGGGGCCGGCTTCTGCGGCCCGTACGTGCCCATGGAGCCGACGCCCTCGACCTCGACGGCCCCCTGCCCCTCGCCGGGCCACGGCATGTTCAGCGCGCCGCCCTCGAAGGTGAAGGTGGGCGCCGCCGTGAGCGAGAGCGCGGGCGCGGGCAGCGGGCGGACCATCTGCGCGATCGCGAAGACGATCAGGAGGAGCAGGACCAGCGGGGTCCAGATCCGGAGGCGGCGCACGGTCGTCCGCAGCGGGGTCGGCGGCGGGGGCGGGGTGTTCGTCAGCTCCGCGAGCAGGTCGAGCGGGGGCAGCGGCGGCAGCGGCTGCTGCCGGGTCCGCTCCGCCTCGGCGAGCGCCGGGGGTACGGGGGCGGACGCGGGCGCCCCGGGGGCCCCGGGGGAGGCCGGGGAGCCCGGAGCGGCGGCGGAGGCCGTGGAGACGGCCTCCCGCTCCCGCTCGGCCTTCCGCTCGGCCGGGATGTCGGGCCGCAGCGGCAGGAAGGTGCTGGTGCGCTCGCTGTCGGGGTCCGCGCCCGTGCCCTTCGGGCCGCCCGGGAGCTTCAGGGCGGTCGTCGGCTGGTCCACGGGCGGGCGGACCGTCCTGAACATGGCCGTGGGCTGGTCGACCGGCTCCTCGTCGGCCTCGGTCCCGGCCCCGGTTTCGGCTTCGGTCTTGCTCTTGGTCTCGTCGGCCCCGGCCTCTGCCTTGCCGGTCCCGGTCCCGTCCTCGGGCGAGGGATCGGCCGGGGAGTCGGCCGCCGAAGGGGAGGCGGGGGCGGAACCCGGCGAGGGAACGGAGGCGCGCGGGGTGCCGGGGGCCTCGGTGGTCCCCGTCTCCCGGGCGTTCCGGCCGCTCCCGGCCTTCCCGGCGCCTCCGGCGTCCTCGACGCCTCCGGGCTTCCCGGCGTTCCCGGACTTCCCGGTGCTCTCCGTGCCTTCGGCGTCCGAGGTGTCCGACGCGTCTTCCACGGAGGCCGACTCCGCGGAAGCACCGGTGGAGGCGGCGGCCTCCCGGGCCTCCGAGGGCTCGGGTTCGGCGGCGGACGGCTTCCCGGCCGCCGGTCCCGCCTCCGCCGTCTTCCCGGCCGGCTTCTCGCCGTCCGCACCGCCGGCCGTGTCGTCGTCCGCGTCGTCGGCCGTGTCGTCGTGCGCGTCGCCCCGGGGCTCCTCCGCCGCCGTGGCGACCCACGCCGCCACAGCCGCCTTCAGGCGATCGCTCTCCGGCTCCGACGCCGCCTCGCCGGAACCGTCGGCCTCCCCGGCCTTCCCGGTCTCCCGGGGCGCCTCGGGCGCCTCGGGCTTCGAGGACGCGTCCTCGGCGCGCTCCCGGGGGGCCTTCGCGTCCTCGTCCGCCCCGGTCCCGGTCTCCGGTCCGGCGGGGTCCTTCACCGCGTCGTCCCCGGACGTGCGCGGAACCAGGTTCCTGAACACGGCGGTCGGCTGGTCGGTCCGCTCCGGCGCGTCCGGAGCCGTCCGCGCGGAAGACGCCGAGGGCGCCGCAGACTCCGCAGACGCCGAAGACACCGAAGTCTCCGCAGACCCTGAAGACACCGAGGACCCCGAGGGCTCTGCCTCGCGGAGCACGGAGAGCCGGGGATCACGGCCGCCGCCCGAGCCCGCCGTCTCCTGCGACGACCCCTGCTGCTCCGCCCTGTCGGGGGACTCGCCCGCCACCGTGCCTCCTCCATGCGTCATGCGTACGTCCGAACCGTCTACCAGTGTCCTGTGTGAACCCCTTGGCCCCCGTGCTAGACGAGAACGACATACCTACTGGTTCCCGGATGAACCACCCGGGTGCTCTCGACAGATGAATGTGAGAGGGGTCACCCTGTCATTCATCCACGCGGGGAGGCATGGATGGGCAGGAGCCGCAGAACCATTCCGGAGGAGCTTCTGCTGCTCGCTCTGGACCCGACCACGGGTACCACAGCGCAGCCGCAGTCGCTCGACCTCGGCCTGGCCGGAGCACAGCTAGTGGAGCTGGCGCTGGCAGGCCGGATAGCCCCTGACGGGGATCGTATCGCCGTGGTGATGCCACGGCCGACCGGAGATCCGACACTGGACTCCGCACTGGAACTGCTGCGCAGGCGCGGCAGTCCGGTCCGGGCCGTCCACTGGATAGGCGGGCCCCGGCTGGGGCTCCGCCAGACGTACCTCTCGCATCTGGAGCGATGCGGCATGGTCCATGCCGTGGAGGGCCAGATGTGCGGGGTGCTGCCGACGACTCGCTACCAGGCGACGGAGACGGCGATCAGCAGGGAGATCCGTGCCCGGCTGGACAGTGCGATCCGCACCGGCGTACCGCCGGACCCGCGGACCGCGGCGCTCGCCGCGCTGGCCCACGCGGTCGGACTCGGCAAGCACCTCTATCCCGGCAACGAAGGACGGTCGTCGCGGTCACGGCTGCGCGACCTGATCCGGCACGACCCGATGGGCGGCCTCGTGGCACACGCCGTGATGGACGTCCAGAACGGCGCGGGGGCGCAACCGCGCCGGGGCGCCGGGGGTGTTCCGGCGCAACCACGCGGCGGAATGGCCCGCGCGGCGGCGCACTGAGCACCGGCCGGCGGTAGCGAGCCGCCGCCACGCGCGCACACGCACCACCACGCGCACACGCACACGCACCATTCGAACGCGCACCACCACACGCACACGCACCACGCGGGCCCGGCAGCACCACGCACCACCGCGCTTCACCCACGCACCACCGAACCATCCCGGGAGCCGCACCACCGTGCGGGGCGGTCTGGACGACCGCCCCGCACGCGTGCGTTGTCCCGGTTTCCCAGCGCACACCCGGCCGTTGGTGGCAGTCTGCCAAGCAGGAGATACCCACAGCTACGCAGCAGACAGCCGGAGGTGCCGTTTCCGTGGCGTCCAACGTCAACCCCACCGTCAGGCGACGCCGATTGGGACAGGAGCTGCGCAAGCTCCGGGAGGCGAAGAACATGACGGCCGAGCAGGTCGCCGAGCGCCTCCTCGTTTCCCAGTCCAAGATCAGCCGCCTGGAGAACGGCCGCCGCTCCATCAGCCAGCGTGACGTGCGCGACCTGTGCGGCGTGTACGAGGTCGAGGACGAGCGCATGGTCGACTCCCTCATGCAGATGGCCAAGGACTCGCGCCAGCAGGGCTGGTGGCACGCCTTCGGCGACATCCCGTACAGCGTCTACATCGGGCTGGAGACGGACGCGGAGAGCCTGCGGATGTACGAACCGCAGATCATCCCCGGACTGCTCCAGACCCACGCGTACGCCGAGGCCGTGATCGCCGGCGCGCTGCCGGAGTCGACGCCCGCGGACATCGAGAAGCGGGTCCAGGTCCGCACCCGCCGTCAGGAGCGGATCCGGGACGAGGAGCGTCCGCTGCGCCTCTGGGCCGTCATCGACGAGGGCGCGCTGCACCGGATCGTGGGCAGCCGGCAGCTGATGGTGCAGCAGCTGGAGCACCTGCTCGAACAGTCGCAGCTGCCGCACGTGACCGTGCAGGTGATGCCGTTCGAGATGGGCGCGCACCCGGGGATCAGCGGGCAGTACTCGATCCTGGAGTTCCCGGACACGTCGGACTCCAGCGTCGTCTACATCGAGGGCGTCACGAGCGACCTGTACCTGGAGAAGGCCCAGGACGTCGGCAAGTACAGCGTCATGTACGAGCACCTGCGGGCACAGGCGCTGAACGTCGACCAGACCAGGGAGTTCATCGTGAAAATGGCCAAGAAGCACGCTCAGGGCTGAGGGCCGAACCGGTCGGGGCAGGCACCGTACACCGCGAAATCGCTCCCACGGAAGCCTGATTGGTATATGCCACTCGGACGTGTGAACGCCGGCCCCGTCGGCCGGGGACGGCGAGTAGCGTCGATCACGCCGTCAAGAACGTTGGCGCGGCACACCACTGGCAGAAACTGGCAGAACCGGAGCTGAGCAGCATGGCGATTATTCAGGGTGGCACGGACACCTGGACGAAGTCCTCCTACTCGGGTGGGAACGGGGCGTGCGTCGAAGTGAAGTCCCCCGTCATGACCGCGATCGCGGTGCGGGACTCCAAGGCCCCCGAGGGCCCGTCCCTCTCGTTCGGGCCGGGCTCCTGGAGCGCCTTCGTCGGCGGGGTGGGCGGCGGGGCCCGCTAGCCCCTCCCCCGCCGGCCGTACGACACCGGCCGCACGCGCCGTCAGCAGGAGACGTCGTCGACAGCAGACGACGTCAGCAGTACGAAAGAGCCCTCTCGTCCGGTCCCGCCGTCCTGGCCGAGAGGGCTCGATGCTGTTCCGGGGCCCTCCGCCCCGCTCCCGCGCTCGGCCCCCGCCCCGCCCCCGGGCCGGTCAGCTCCTCGGGTACCCCGGGTGTCCCGGGTGCGCGGGGTACCCCGGATAGCGCGCCAGCCAGCCCGGCGCGGCTCCCCCGGGGGTGTGCAGGGCGGTGCCCTGGGTCATCTCCATCGAGAAGTCGTCCGCCAGTTCCAGGACCGTCCCGCGGCCCTCCAGGTCGGCCAGCCAGGCCGGCGGGAGGGCCGTCTCGCCGTGCAGGGCGCCGAGCAGGGCCCCGGCGAGCGCGCCGGTCACCGACGAGGGCCCGTCGTGGTTCACCGCGAGCCGCAGCCCGTGCCGTACGTCCTCGGCGACCAGGGCGCAGTAGACGGCCGCCGCCAGCTGCCCCTCCGCCCGGTCCTCGCCGGCCCCGAGGGCGGTCACCCGCTCCGGGTCCGGCGCTCCTTCCCGTACGGCTCCGAGGGCGCGGCCGAGCGCCTCGGTGACCGGCTCGTGGCCGGGGTGCTCCGCGAGCCGGTCCAGGGCCCCGTCCACCGCCGCCTCCACCGGGCCGCCCCGGGCGAGGCCGTGGACGGTGACGGCGAGGGCGCCCGCGGCGAGGACGGCGGCCGGGGCGCCGTGCGACTGGGCGGCGCACTCCACGGCGAGCCGGTGGACGAGGTGGGCCTCCCAGCCGACGAGCAGTCCGAAGGGGGCCGAGCGGACGAGGGCGCCGGAGTCGCCGGCGGTGGGGTTCTTGGGCGCGGCCGGGGTGCCGGGGCGTTCGTCGCCGAAGCCGGTGAGGCAGGCGCGGGGCGGGTTGCGGCGGGCGTACAGCCACTCCTCGCGGGCGAGCCAGCCGTTGTCCTCGCGGCGCTCGTCGGGGCCCCAGTCGCGCTGGGTGGCGGCCCAGCGCAGATGGGCCCGGTGCACGTCGGTGGGCGGGTGCCAGGCGCCCGTGTCGCGGCGGACCTGGGCGCGGATCAGACCGTCGACGGTGAAGAGGGTCATCTGGGTCGCGGCGGTGACGGCGCCCCGGCGGCCGTACGCGGGGACGGGGTCGGCGAGTCCGTCAGGTCCGTGGGCCGCGCGCAGTTCCGCGAGGGTGAGGCCGTCGGCGCCCGCTCCCAGCGCGTCGCCGAGGGCCCCGCCGAGCAGACAGCCCCGTACCCGGGCCCGGAAGTCCTGCTGTTCGGCACGGCCCCACACGGCTGCGGCTGTCGTGGCCACGACGTGCCCTCCCCCGGTCGGCGGTTCGCTGACGGTTCCTCCGCCGCACTGTAATGGACCGGGAATGTGCGTCCGGGGGCCGGAACGTCATGCGTTCCGACGCTTTCCGGGCCTGTGGTGACCACGGTTCGCCCGGGGCCCGGCGACCGTGCCCGGCGGTCACAACGCCCGTCCGGAGGGGCGGATGTGATTGGATCTTGCCGTGTTCGGGGGCGTTGCAGCAGCCGGGGTGGGCGGGGGCGTCGTGGGAGAAGGACACATGCTGGAGGCGGCGGGGGTCGGGGCCGAGGAGGAGCGGGTGTACCGCTTCCTCGTCGAGGTGCGGGAGGCCCGCGCCGCGGAGGTCGCGGAGCGGCTGGGCCTCGGGGCGGACCGGGCGCGCGAGGTGCTGGCATCGCTCCACGACAAGGGCCTGGCGGGGCGGATGGACGCGGTGGCGGCGGGGGACGCGGAACGTTACGTGCCGGTGGCGCCCGACACGGCGCTGCGGCCCCTCCTGCTGCGCGGGCACGAGGCGCTGGAGTGGGCGCGGCGGGGGGTGGAGCAGCTCGCCGAGGAGTACCGGGCCGGGGGCCGCCGGCACGACGCCGAGCAGCTCGTGGAGGTGATCACGGGCGCGAACGTGATCCGGCAGCGGCTGCGTCACCTGGCGCACGGGGCCGGGGAGATGCGCTGGCTCTCCAAGGCCGATCCCGTGGCCCTGCCGGCGGAGGAGAACAACGAGGAGTGGGAACTGCTCGCCCGGGGGGTCCGCTACAAGGTGATCTACGAGCGCGAGCTGCTGGAGGGGCCCGGCATGGTTGACAACGTTGCCCGCAGCATCCGCGCGGGCGAGCAGGCGCGGGCCACCGGGACGCTGCCGGTACGGCTGGTGATCGCGGACAACTCGACCGCCATCTGCCCCCTGCTGACCCGGCGTCCGGACAGCACGGACGGTCCGGCGGGCGAGCCGACGGCCGCCGTGGTGCGCACCAGCAGTCTGCTCGACGCGCTGATCGCGCTGTTCGAGAGCCAGTGGGCGACGGCGACGCCGCTGCACCTCACGGACTCCGGCGAGCTGGCCGATTTCGGCGGCGGTCCGCGGCCCGGCGCGTACATCGCCGACGACGAGCGGTACCTGCTCTCCCTGATCGTCGCCGGGGTCGCGGACAAGGCGATCGCCTCGCAGCTCTCGGTCAGCCAGCGCACCGTCCAGCGCCGCGTCCAGGAGCTGATGCGGCGCGCCGGTGCCACGACGCGGACACAGCTGGTGTGGCAGGCGGCGCAGCGGGGCTGGCTGTCGTAGCGGGTCCGGTCGCCGCGGGTCCGGCCGCCGCGAAAACGGACGGAACGGGAACGGACGGAGCGGTCGCGGCGGCCCGGGGTCCCGGCCGCCGCGGACGGCCCGTCCTCACTCCGCGGGCAGGACGGGCAGCAGCTCCGGCAGGTGCCCGTCCGAGGCGGCGGCCGCGCGCCGGCGCTCCTCCGGGACCTCCCCGTACAGGGTCGTCCGGGGCTTCGCCGGACGGCCCGCCGCCTCCGCGATGGCCTCCAGGTCCTTGACCGAGCGGTACGAGCCGTAACCCGACCCCGCCATGCGGGAGATGGTCTCCTCCATCAGGGTGCCGCCCAGGTCGTTGGCGCCCGAGCGGAGCATCTCGGCGGCGCCCTCCGCCCCCAGCTTCACCCAGCTGGTCTGGATGTTCGGGATGTGGGGGTGGAGCAGGAGCCGGGCCATGGCGGTGACCGCGCGGTTGTCGCGGGCGGTGGGGCCGGGGCGGGCGATGCCGGCGAGGTAGACGGGCGCGTTGGTGTGGATGAAGGGGAGCGTCACGAACTCCGTGAAGCCGCCGGTCTCCCGCTGGATGCGGGCCAGGGTACGGAGGTGGCCGAGCCAGTGCCGGGGCTGGTCCACGTGTCCGTACATCATCGTGGAGGAGGAGCGCAGGCCCAGCTCGTGGGCGGTGGTGATCACCTCGGTCCAGGTGGCGGTGGGCAGTTTGCCCTTGGTGAGGACCCAGCGGACCTCGTCGTCGAGGATCTCGGCGGCCGTGCCCGGGATCGAGTCGAGTCCGGCCTCCTTCGCGGCCGTCAGCCACTCCCGGATCGAGAGGCCGGTGCGGGAGGCGCCGTTGACGACCTCCATCGGGGAGAAGGCGTGCACGTGGATGCCGGGGACGCGCTCCTTCACCGCGCGCGCGATGTCGAAGTAGGCGGTGCCGGGCAGGTCGGGGTGGATGCCGCCCTGCATGCAGACCTCCACCGCGCCGACCTCCCACGCCTGCTGGGCGCGGTCGGCGACCTGGTCGAGGGAGAGGGTGTACGCGTCGGCGTCGGTGCGCCGCTGGGCGAAGGCGCAGAAACGGCAGCCGGTGTAGCAGACGTTGGTGAAGTTGATGTTCCGCGTGACGACGTACGTGACGTCGTCGCCGACCACGTCACGGCGCAGGTCGTCCGCGACGCGGGCGAGGGCGTCCAGGGCGGGTCCGTCGGCGTGGAGGAGGGCCAGGGCCTGCGGGTCGGTGAGCCTCGTCGGGTCGTCGGCGGCGACGGCGAGCGCCTCGCGCACGTCGGTGTCGATGCGCTGCGGGACCATCCCGGGGGCGGCGGCCTCGCGCAGCGCCTCCCAGTCCCCGTACACCTCGTCGAAGTCCTCGCGCCGGTCGCCCGTGCGGCCCTCGGTGTCGACGGTGCGGTGCAGGTCGGTCCGGCCGGTGGCGGTGAAGACCTCGTCGGGCTCCTGCCAGGGCAGGCCGCGCACGGGCGCGTCGGGGTTCGCCAGGCCCGTCCCGGGGTCGGCGAGGGCGCGGACGTGCGGGAGGAGCCGGGGGTCGAGCCAGGGTTCTCCCCGGGTGACGAACTCGGGGTAGACGCAGAGGCGTTCGCGCAGCTCGAAGCCGGCGGCGGCGGACCGCTCGGCAAGTTCCCCGATCTTCGGCCAGGGCCGCTCGGGGTTGACGTGGTCGATGGTGAGCGGCGAGACCCCGCCCCAGTCGTCGACGCCGGCCGCGATGAGCCGCTCGTACTCCGCGTCGACCAGGTTCGGCGGGGCCTGGAGGCAGACGGAGGGGCCCATGATCAGGCGGGCGACGGCGACGGTGGCCACCAGGTCGTCCAGCTCGGCGTCGGGCATGCCGCGCATCGCCGTGTCCGGCTTGGCGCGGAAGTTCTGGATGATCAGCTCCTGGATGCCGTGATACGCGCGGGCGATCCGGCGCAGCGCGAACAGCGACTCGGCCCGCTCCTCCGGGGTCTCCCCGATACCGAGCAGCAGCCCCGAGGTGAAGGGGACGGAGGAGCGGCCGGCGTCCTCCAGGACCCTGAGCCGCACGGCCGGTTCCTTGTCCGGGGACCCGTAGTGGGGGCCGCCGGGCTCGGACCACAGCCGGGTCGCGGTCGTCTCCAGCATCATTCCCATGGAGGGCGCCACGGGCTTGAGGCGCTGGAAGTCGGTCCAGGACAGCACCCCGGGGTTGAGGTGCGGCAGGAGCCCGGTCTCCTCCAGGACGCGGATCGCCATGGCCCGCACGTACGCGATCGTGTCGTCGTAACCGTGCGCGTCGAGCCACTCGCGCGCCTCCGGCCAGCGGTCCTCGGGCTTGTCCCCGAGGGTGATCAGGGCTTCCTTGCAGCCGAGTTCGGCACCGCGCCGGGCGATGTCGAGGACCTCGTCGGGCGACATGAACATCCCGTGCCCGGCCCGCCGCAGCTTGCCGGGGACGGTGGCGAAGGTGCAGTAGTGGCACGTGTCGCGGCAGAGCCGCGTGAGCGGGACGAAGACGCTCTTCGAGTACGTGATGACGCCCGGCCGCCCGGCCGCCTCCAGACCGGCGTCCCGCACCCGCCCGGCGGTCGCGACCAGGTCCGCCAGGTCCGCCCCGCGCGCCCGCAGCAGCACGGCGGCCTCCGTGACGTCGAGCGCGACCCCGTCCCTGGCCCGCCTGAGGGCACGGCGCATGGCGTTCTCGGTGGGGCGTCCTGCCTGGTGATCCGTCATGGACCGAGCATACGAGCGGGTACGGGGAGAGCCGGGAGCGCCGTCCGCCGGTTCGCGTTCCCGGGCCGCGTTCCCGGACCGCGACTCCGGGCCGCGTCCGCCGGTTCGCGTTCCCGGAAATGCCCCTGCGCCCCGCCCGCCCCTGCCCCTACCGTGGCCCGGTGCTGAAGCGAATCGAGACGTACTACGACGCCGTTCCCCGTTCCTCCGCCCGCGCCGAGGACTTCGGGCCGCTGACCCTGTTCGTACGGGAGGGGGAGGGCTGGCCCTTCTACGCGCGGCCCTCGCTCGGGTACGAGGGGGAGATCACGGCCGGGGCCGTGGAGCGGGTGCGGGCCCGGCAGCGGGAGCTGGGGGCGCCCGAGGCGTTCGAGTGGGTCGCGGAGACGACGCCGGGGCTGCGGGCGGCCGTGGAGGCGAGCGGGCTGACCGTGCACGCGCACCCGCTGATGGTCCTGGAGGGCGACGGGCTCGCCGTGCCGGAGCCGGCGGGAGCGGCCGTACGGATGGTGGACGCGGACGACCCCGGCCTGGGGAGCGCCGTCGCCGCCCCGTACGGCGCCTTCGGCTTCCCGCCCGCGCCCGGGACCGCCGAGCGGACCGCCGAGCGGATCGCGGCGGGTCTGACCCGGCTCGCGGCGGCCTTCGACGAGGCGGACGGCACCGCCCTCTCGGCCGGGCAGCACCAGCCCGTGGGGGACGTCTCCGAGATCGTCGGCGTCGGCACCGTCCCGGCGGCCCGGCGCCGGGGGTGCGGGCTCGCGGTCACGGCCGCCCTGGCCGCGGACGCCCGTGCCCGGGGCGCCGGGACGGTGTTCCTGTCGGCCTCGGACGCGAACGTGGCCCGGCTCTACGGGCGGCTCGGCTTCCGCACGGTCGCGACCGCCCTCATCGCGGAGGCGTAGGCGCGGACCCGCCCGGCGGGTCACGGGGGCGGGTCGCGGGCGGGCGGCCCCGGGGCGGCGGACGCGGCGGAGAGCCCGGTAGCGGGCATCGCCGGGGACGCCGGCGCGGGCTTCCCGGAAGAATTTTCCGCGCCCGTGTCACATACGCGGCCCGCGTTCCGTCCATGAGGTGAAAGCGACGCACGCACACGCGACACCGAGGAGCGATCACCATGGCGACGCACACCCCCGAGGCCCGGATGACCAACCCCGCCCACGTCCTGCCCGACGCGGGCCCCGCGATCCAGGGGCTCCTGAAGGCCACCCGCCAGGGCGGGGTCCCGGAGGCGCTCCTGGAGCTGGTGCACCTGCGGGCCAGCCAGATCAACGGCTGCGGCTTCTGCGTGGACTACGGCGCGAAGGGCGCCAGGAAGGCGGGCGTGAGCGACGAGAAGCTGTTCGCGGTCGCCGCGTGGCGCGAGGCGCCGTACTTCTCCGACGAGGAGCGGGCCGCCCTCGCGCTCGCCGAGTACGCGACCCGCATCGCCGACACCCCGGACGCGGTGCCGGACGCGGTGTGGGACGCGGCGGCCGACCACTTCGACGAGAAGCAGCTCGCCTCGCTGGTGCTGATGATCGGCCTGACGAACCTCTTCAACCGGATCAACGTCACCGTCCGGCAGCCGGCCGGCACGGGCCTCTGACCGTACGGTTCTCCCGGCGGGGCGGGGCGGGCTCCCGCGGACCCGGGCGCTCCCGTGGACGGAGGGGCCGGGAAGGTCGTAACCGGACCCGCCCCCTCCGCGTTGGAGCGGGCATGAAGAAAATGCTCACCGCAGTCGTCCTGACCGCCTTCGCCTCCGCCGGTGCCGCGGGCGCCGCCGGAACCGCCGCCGCCGACACCGGCGGGGTGAACCTGCCCTCGGTCGTCCCGCTCGGCGGCGTCCTGTCCCCCGGGGCGAAGCCGGCCGGCGCGCCGGGCCTGCCGGACGCCGGCGCGGCGGTGGGGCGCCTGCTGCCCGGACGTTGAGCCCCCGGGGGCCCTCCGGAGCCTTTCCGGGGCCTTTCCGGGCGGACATACGGAGGTGGGGGGGGGCCCGGGGCCCGCCCCCCCCCCCCCCCCGGGCCCCCCGGGGGGGGGGGGCCACCCCCCCCCCCCCCGGGGGGGCCCCGGGGGGGGCCCCCCCCCCGGCGCACCCGGGGCGGCGGCGCGGCCT